>JABDCH010000021.1:0-26291 GCA_013288205.1 Bacteroidota bacterium
CCCGCGAAGGATTTAAGGCCATTATGGATTTGGCCCAGTTTAAAAGAGAAGTAACCGTTTCAGACCTGGTATTTGTTTTTGGCCTGCGAATCAATTCAGCCGGACGGATTGAAACCGGGAAAAATGCGGTGGAACTTCTTATTGCCGATACCCAGCAAAAAGCATTGCTTTCGGGGGAATCCGTAAACAAAACAAATGTGGAACGGAAAGATTTTGATGCCAACATTACCCAGGAAGCTTTGAACATGATTATTACAAGCGAAGAACAGAAAAAGAAAAAAACCACCGTTCTCTATAATCCTGAGTGGCACAAGGGCGTAATAGGTATTGTAGCAAGCCGTCTTATTGAAAAGCATTTCTACCGGCCTACCATTATCTTCACCAAATCAAACGGGCATGTTACCGGCTCGGCGCGTTCAGTAAAAAACTTTAACCTCTACCAGGCTATTTCGTCCTGCTCACACCTGCTCGAGCAATTCGGCGGACACAAATACGCTGCCGGAATTACCCTGAAAGAAGAAAATCTGCCGGAATTTATAGCTCTTTTTGAAGAAGTAGTTGGCAATAGCCTCGCACCTAATATGCTGCAACCCGAAATTGAGATTGACTCCATGCTGCCCTTTTCTGCCATCACAGATAAGTTTAATAACGTACTAAAACAATTCGCACCTTTTGGCCCCGGCAATATGACCCCTGTATTTATGAGTGATAATCTTATTACCAGGCGGCCTCCTCAAATAGTAGGGAGTGGGCATTTAAGGCTTTCTGTGGCACAAACAGATAAGTTACATCTTACCTTTTCGGCTATTGGGTATGATATGCAAGATTACCTGGATATACTACCTGCCGATAAGCCTTTTAAAATGTGTTATTCGTTAAAAGAGAATGAATGGAACGGCGTAAAATCCATTGAATTAAATATTAAGGATATACAGGTTTAATAACCGACCTTTTCCGCTTACTTATTCATTTCATTATCTTTGACAGACTCTGACACTATGCCTGCAAAGAATATTTACCTGGATGAATTAGAATCTGAATCGATTTACGTATTGCGGGAAGCAGCTGCCCAGTTTGAACGCCTGGCTTTGCTTTTTTCAGGCGGTAAAGACTCTATTGTATTGAGTTATCTTGCCAGGAAAGCCTTTGCTCCGGCCAATATTCCGTTTCCTTTGTTACATATCGACACGGGGCATAATTTTCCGGAGACACTCACTTACCGCAATGAATGGGTAAAAAAAATAGATGCCCGCTTAATCATTCGCACCGTGCAGGATTCCATTGACAAAGGGCGGGTTGAAGAAGAAAAAGGTTACAATGCAAGCCGCAATTTGCTTCAAACGGTTACCTTGCTTGATACTATTGAAGAGCTGAAATTAGATGCCTGCCTAGGTGGAGCAAGGAGAGATGAAGAAAAATCGCGGGCAAAGGAACGTTTCTTCTCTCACCGGGATGAATTCGGGCAATGGAACCCTAAAAACCAACGGCCGGAACTCTGGGATTTATTCAATGGTAAAAAAAATGTGGGAGAACACTTCCGGGTGTTTCCATTGAGTAATTGGACCGAGCTTGATATATGGCAATACATTAAACAGGAACAAATTCCGATACCCTCTTTATACTTTTCCCACGAACGGGAAGTGATTGAACGCAATGGACAATTATTAGCAAAATCGGATTACCTGAACTTGCAGGAAAGCGAAAAAGGAAAAATGATGCAGGTACGTTTCCGCACCATTGGTGATATGACCTGCACCGGAGCGATTCTTTCCGATGCGGCAACCATTGATGAGGTAGTGGCTGAAGTAGCAGCTTCACGTATGACCGAAAGAGGAACACGGGCCGATGACAAGCGTTCTGATACCGCTATGGAGGACCGTAAAAAAACAGGATATTTCTAATAATGGTAAATTGAAAATGCTAAATGAACTTTAATAACAATTCACAATTTACAATTTACAATTCTCAACGGGGACTGTTAAGACTGTTGACGGCAGGCAGCGTAGATGACGGGAAAAGTACCCTAATTGGACGGTTGCTATACGATACCCAATCGATTTTTGAAGACCAATACGAAGCCATTAAACAAAGCAGCGAACTACGGGGAGAACAATATGTAAACCTTGCGTTGCTGACCGACGGACTTAAAGCAGAGCGTGAACAAGGTATAACCATTGATGTGGCCTATCGTTATTTTTCTACTCCGCAACGAAAATTTATCCTGGCCGATACACCCGGACATATTCAATACACCCGAAATATGATTACGGGTGCATCATCTGCTAATCTTGCAATCATTTTAATTGATGCCCGCCATGGCATTACAGAACAAACCCGGCGGCATTCGCTCATAGCTTCTTTAATCGGGATAAAGCATATAGTGGTGTGCATCAATAAGATGGATTTGGTAGATTACAAACAAGAAGTATTTGAAAAAATCAGGAACGAGTATGAGCAGTTTTCTGCACGGCTGCAAATTGTCGATATACAATTCATTCCCATTTCAGCGCTGACTGGCGATAATGTTGTTATTAAATCTGTCCACATGCCCTGGTATGGAGGAAGCACCCTGCTCTACCTGCTAGAAAACATCCATGTAGCCGGAGATGAAAACCTGATCGACTGCCGCTTCCCGGTGCAATATGTTATACGTCCGCAGAGCAAGGAGTTTCACGATTACAGGGGGTATGCGGGTAAAATAGCCGGAGGCATTTTTAAAAAGGGAGATAGTGTAATGGCACTTCCTTCGGGAGTGGTTTCACAAATAAAATCTATACGGACATCTGACGGTGAAATAGAAAAAGCAGGGCCGGGGATGTCGGTCACTATATTGTTGGAAGACAAAATTGATATCAGCCGGGGCGATATGCTTGTGCGAGAACACAATCAACCAAGCATAAGCGACAACATAGACCTTATGATTTGCTGGCTGAATGACAAGAAGTTGGCTTTAGGTGGTAAATACGTTATTAAACATACTACCCGCGATACCCGTTGCATCATTAAAGATATCCAATATAAAATTGACATCAATACGCTTCATCGTATGGAGGACGACAAACAAATTGGGTTAAATGATATTGGCAGAATTTCCATACGCACTACCCAACCAATTTTTTGGGATAACTACCGTAAAAACCGCCATACGGGCAGCCTGATTTTGATTGATGAAGCCACCAATGAAACGGTTGGGGCAGGGATGATTATATAGAATAGAGATAAGTTATGGGATATAAGAGATGAGTGATGAGCAAAGTACTTATCTTTTTATGTTTCTAACCGGTTAAAATTTCTTTCATTAATATCATTTTCCTTGATTAATTATCCTGTTAAATTGTCAAAAACGGGCATAAAATAGCAATTAATTAGCAATGATTTTTGCAATGAAATAGCAATAGAAATGCAATGTTTTTTTTAACCCTACTATTTGCAACATATTGAATATATGTGCATTAAAAATCCGGCTGTTGCTTTTTGCAATGCTAAGCAATAGAGCAATAGAAATGGGTATCCCAAAATTTGCTTTAATGAACTTAAAAACACTTCTTGTTTTTCATGCCACAAAAATAGTGCACCAAAAAGTGGATTATTAAAAAGTCAATAACTGGCCCAAACGTCGCTGGCAATTATGTTACTATTTTGAAAATGCAAAGGAAGCTACTCATGAAACGGTTGGGGCGGGGATGATTATATAGGTATTTACTGCAAGATTCATTTCCTTAATGTAATTTTTCTTTAAGAATGCTTTAGTTTATTTTGCACCCCTTTTTATTTCTTGCCTCAATTTAACAAAGTCCTCTTTTCGAAATACTTTTTCTTCAGGCATGGGTTGGCTGTAGTGCTTGTTGGGATGAATATCTGTCAAGATAAAAACTCCAACCTTATTTTTATCTAGCCTCTTTTTAATTGTGCTTGTATTTGTTTGCTTTTGTTTTTCAGAAATATTTTGATTACTAACAATAACAATATTGTATTTAATATCTCTGTCAATATATATCTTATTGTCAGGCTCCTTCTCTTTTATCTCTACCTTATTTGTCCCATTAACATATAAACCACGTATATTTTCAATCAATGTTTGTTTCTTTTTACAAAAGGGTAAAATTTCCTATTAAATCCTAAGTCCATTTTGAGATCAAAAAAATTTAAAATATTATTGTCTCTTTTCACTGCAATATCAGGGTAGATTGTTTGCTTCTTTTTTCTTTTATCTTTGGAATAAGTAAAGGGTTGGTCAATTAACAATTCAACTTCATTTGGGAGTATATCAGAAATATACACGGCAAAAAGGTCTTCTACTTTACTTGAAATTGGATGCTTTCTACCCCGTTTAATATTTCTTTTCCCATTACTAAAGATTGGCTTTTCTGCTTTTTTGTAAAGATTAATAATTTTCTCAATGAATTCAATATCTTCCATGTTGAGTTTTTGTAAGAAAATTCGCCTACAATAGTTAAGATAAAATAAGTTTCACCTGCTCCGCCGTTATATCATTAATACACTTACAATGTCCCCCATTCTTACAATCAATACAATCCTTATCAAGAGCCAGGTAATGTGCATTTGGTCCCAAAGGAGCCCAACGCCCTGGATGCATAGGGCGTATGGAAGGGTACAACCCTATTGCTTTTTTACCTAACGCAGCAGCTATATGCAGGGGGCCGGTACTGGCAGCTACAAGCCCATCAGCATTGGCGATAAAGGCAATCAGTTGTTCAAAACTTAATTTGCCTGTTAAGTCCGTCACACCGGGATGGTATAGTAAAATATTCTCCGTAATCAGCGCAGATTCTTCCTCTGTTCCTGTTACAAATATGTTGAATTTATCAGCAGGAAGAATTTCAATTAAGCGGTTATAGTTTTTCCAATCCCAATTGCGGGCGCTGCCGCGAGATAAGGGATGGAGTATCAAATTAAATTTTCCGGGATCAAGTTTTTTCCTCCATTCTTCATGTAACGTGGGAAGCCTTGTCAACCCATAACTATTCCCCAATTCTTCCAGCAAGGGAATTGTATTTATTCCCAATGGTTCGGCGAGTTTAAAATTTAACTGTGCCTCATGCAGGGGAGAGTTTTTCCGGGTAAAATCAATCCTTTTGTTACAATAGAGCCAATTATAAAACCGGTGGCTGGTGCCTATCCTGTATTTTATATCTGCTTTATAAGCTATGCGGGCAATTTCGGGACGAGGAAAAACATGGATGATAACTTCTGCGCCACGCCCTTTTAAGGCAAACGATGCCTCTTGCTCAGGTATAGAAGAAAGTGTATCCCAGTCAATAAATTGGTTAATATGTTCACAACAATCTATAAGGGGTTTCAAATACTTCTTGCCTAAAAATAATATCGTTGCACCGGGATATTTTTTCTTTATAGCTTGTGCAAGGGGAAGGGTAAGAACCACGTCGCCGATGTTATCGGTACGGCTAAGTATAATGTTGGGGGTAGCGCTCAGTTTCATTACTAAGCAAACGTACAAAATGATTTGAAATGGAGTTTATAAAAAAAGTCCGTCCCGACTTTACGGGCCGGGACGAACTTCACACAAAAAACTATACATACTCTTTCTCAAGGAGCATGTTAGGGGACATTTTCGGCATATACCGTTGTTCGCACCCCCATAAAAACAAACCCTTTACATTCTATCAACGCAACTATTTATTGAATATTGTGTAAGTTTCATTTTTTATTCTAATTAATTAAAAAAATATTGCTTTCTACTCAACTCCAGGCACTTCTCCATATCGATGTCCGCCACCAATAGGAAAAATTAGTTTGAACCCTACATTTCTTCCCGTGTTATAAATACCCTGGCTTTGCTGTGTAACTACCACGGGGTTGCCCCATTATAGCTTAAAAAGTATTGAGGACGGATCCGTTTCATTTGAATTTTTATTTATCCATTCTACTTTTGTTTCAACAGGACTTCTTTTGGATGGCCCATCAAAGGGCTTTTCCACGTATCCCATATAAAAGAACCCAAGTAGTTTATCGTTTTCACTTAATCCAAAATGCGGTTTAGCTTCTTTAAAATAAGTAATGCCCGCAGTTGTCCAATATGCTCCTAATCCATATGCTGTAACAGTTAGAAACATATTCTGCACTGCACACGCTACAGCTTCTATTTCCTCTATTTCAGGTAAAATATTTTTCTCATTTCGTTGCATACCGATAGAAATAACATGAGAGGATTGTAAAGGATATTCCAGAAGCTTTTTATACCTTCCTTCATTAAAAGAACTGCCAGAATATTGCTTGTAAATATTTGCCTGTAGTTCAGCAAAATAGGTTAGTCCTTCTCCTGAAAATACGTTAAACCTCCAGGGCTCCGTTTGTTTATGATTAGGCGCCCGGGTTGCATTCTCTACTATTTGCCAGATAATTTCATCGGGAATAATTTTCCCTTTCGAAAATTGATTAGGGTAGATGCTTCTGCGATTTTTTATTAAAGAATTTATCTGCTCGGTATCATACTTAATTTCCATACTTCCAAAATTATCAATTGTTGATAAAAAAGCCTGCCCCCTAAACAAAAAGGACAGGCTACACAAATAAACCAAAACACTATTTCCACATCATTCCACACATTAAAAAAATGTTATTATACCCTACATATATGAAATGCAGGGTACAATAACCGGGTTAAATACCTTTTAATTGACTCCGGGTACTTCGCCGTATCTATGTCCTCCACCTATGGGGAAAATCAGCTTAAACCCTATATTTCTTCCCATATTGTAAATTCCCTGGCTTTGTTGGGTAACTGTAACAGGGCTGACGCCATTATATGCCAAAAAGTATTGGGGACGGCTGGTATGGTCTACATAAGCAACATTCGTAAGATTGGTACAATTGATATAGAACGAACATATCACCCTAGAAGTTTTAGGATTAACAAAGTCTGTTCCTATACCTGCATTGTATAATACAAATGGTAGGGAAGGTAATTCTGTCCAGTCAGCGCTGTAAATATTCGTCTGCTGCCAATCTTTCTGTAATCCAAACTTAATATAGGTACCTTTTAGAATCGAATTATGTTTATCCGTCAACTTCAACTTTACTTCCGATGTTAAACGGGGAGCAGGTGTCCAGGGAACATGCTGGGTCGAGTCGGTTGCATTAAGCATATAGGAGTAAATATAAGTAAATCCATTATCGATTTCAAGCCATTTTGTATCAGCGGGATGTATGTTAAAATAGGCCGCAACCCCTGCAAGAATGGCTGTATTGGATTGGAACCTAAAAACAGGAAATCCTTGAGCAACGGAATCAGTACGGTTAGCAAATATAAAATTCTGTATATAGTTGCCGAAACCATCCACCTCAAAATTAATATCCTTGCCATTATTTCCAAAGGCAATATCGGCTTCGTATCCGGCTTCAGGCTTTAAATGAGGGTCGCCTATTTCAAAATTAGCTGTGCCCGGGTGTATTCCATTCTCTCCTGTTTCGGTTATGGCAGGCGCACGGTAACTTTTAGCAATATTTAATTTAATATATGAATTCTTTGGCAACTGGTAGCTTGCCCCTAAGCTACCTGAGAACCCGCTATAATTGCTTGTAAAGCCTGCAAAATTGGTATATGCGCCCGGAGTACCTGCAGTAACCACTTCCTGTCCAGCAATCCCCGGATTAAGAAGGTATAAACTTTGCGCTGTTTCATTACGGGTATCGTAACGTAACCCTCCGCTTAATGTCAGATTTTTATAATCTTTTTCCAGTATGGCAAATCCGCCGACATCAAAAAGCCAATAACTGGGAACCAAGAAAACAGACACATAGGGATGTGGTGCTTCTACATTATTATGCATATTCTCATAAAAACCATTCAGCCCTGTTGTTAGTTTCAGCCCTGAATTACTTTCCACCTGGTATTTTACAGCGTAGGGGATATCAAATTGCCACATATTTAAGAGCGGAATTGTACCTGTATCTATTTCCTCGCGATGGTCCTGCTCATAGCCAAAATCGGCCAGAATACGTCCTTGTCCCACATTTATGCTGTTTTGCCATGATATAACATCATGCTCAACTTGCTGATAGCCCACATGGGTGGGATCGTAAGATAAAAAGTTATTCCTGTTAGGGTATATCTGTCCGTTGATAGGAAAATCAAACTTAAACTGCCCGGTAGCGCTATCGCGGTTTCCATCAGGTATTTCAAGCGTACGGTGAAGAATACTGAAAGTTAAACGGCTATAACCCCATTGTTTTTCCAGGCCAAGAGTCAGCCTTGCATTATCCTCTCTGAAAGCGGTACTCCATACATAACCATCTTTTGGGTCCGAATAGCAATGAGCTTGTTCGTCACTTATTCGTAAATCCCAAACAAACCCATTATTGTTTCCGGCTATATCTTCCGAAGTTCCAATTAATCCATTATTGGTTTGATATTCTGCCAGCACACTACCCTGCACAGTTCCATTTTCGGGAAAAGGAGCCGACTTAAAACTTACTACTCCTCCTACGGCATCAGATCCATATTGAAGGGTGGCAGCTCCCCTGACAATTTCAGCATCATATACTGAATAGGGGTCAATCTGTATACCATGTTCATCGCCCCACTGAAAATCTTGTTGGCGCACCCCATCAAAAAGTGTTAATACACGGTTGAATCCTAATCCATTAACTTCAGGCTTAGAGACACCGGGGCCTGTAGTAATTGCTGTGATGCCCGGTTGTGTTGCAATGCCATCTATTACGTTTGTAGATGATTGCTCAACAAGCATATCATGCGTGACAATAGAAACAGGTACAGGAGACCGTTGCACATTGGTGGCATTACCTAACGCAGTAACCACCACTTCTTTTGCCGAAGCAGACGAAACAACCATAGCAAAATTCAATACTACTTCTCCCTTTATAGTCACCTGTTGGGTCACTGTAGCATAACCAAGAATTTCCACCTCTACCTGGTATGTTCCTTTAGGTAAGGGTGATATTTTATAATTCCCTTTTATATCTGTACTGGCGCCTAACTTAAGTTGCGGAACGTACACTACTGCCCCCGGGATAGTTTGTCCGGTAGCTGAGTCTGTAATCTTTCCACTTAGCGACTGAGCGGCCAACCCACATGAAAATAGAAACAAACCGAATAATAAAAATATGTTTTTCATAAATACTTATATATGTAATTAATAACTGACTAAAACCCTGTAAAAAAATTATAGGGTGAATGAGGGAAATAAAAAAATGGAATAAAAATTCCTTATGCTACCACAGGAGGTGCACGGGAACAAAACAAGTAAACTGTTTTGCTTAAAACAGCTTGGGTTGTATAAACATTGAGAACCCCAGTAAAAGATTTATCGGAAGGTATCTCAATATGGGCTATTGGCTCATCAAAATAGGGAAACGTAAAATCGCAAACGGGGCAATGGTGTTCGCCTTCATGAAAATGCTGGGCATCCAAAACATGGCAATGAAAATCATTACCGTGTATAATGTCGTGTATATCCTTAACGGAATAAAACCACAAAAATATCCCCAGAAAAAACAGGGATCCAATTCGCCGTATAGTGATTTTTGCTTTCATAAGCGGCGGCAAAGGTAAGACAATTTTATAATTTGAAATGCTTTAACAAAACATTAACATACCTTACTACCAGGTATTTCTGTTCAAATCAAATGCTTCCAGATAGTCGGCTATTTTTTTCAAAAAGCTGCCACCCAATGCTCCATCTACCACACGGTGATCGTATGATAAGGAGAGATACATCATGTGACGAATAGCTATCATATCGCCTTGTGGAGATTCTATTACTACCGGTTTCTTTTTAATAATTCCGGTTGCCAGAATAGCTGCCTGTGGTTGGTTAATAATGGGGGTTCCCATAATGTTTCCAAATGTTCCTACATTAGTAATGGTAAACGTACCGCCTTGTGTATCGTCAGGCATTAATTTATTTATGCGGGCACGATTGGCCAGGTTATTTACTTGTTTAGTTAAACCTAACAGGCTGTTACGATCAGCATAGCGTATTACGGGGACAATCAGGTTGCCTGTTGGCAATGCAACTGCCATACCTATATGAATATCTTTATGACGGATAATGCGAGTTCCATCTATCGATACATTCACCATGGGGTAATCTTTCAAAGCCTTTACAGTGGCTTCAACAAATATCGGGGTGAAGGTCAACTTTTCGCCTTCTTTCTTTTCAAATTCTTTCTTAACCTTTTCACGCCATAGTACCAGGTTGGTAACATCGGCTTCTACATAAGAGGTAACGTGCGGAGAAACTCTTTTAGACATAACCATGTGGTCGGCTATCAGCTTCCGCATCCGGTCCATTTCAATAATTTCATCGTTAGCCCCGATAGCCATCGGTTTGGCAGGTGCTGCATGAGTAGTTTCCTGCACAGCGGTAACTGGCTTTGCTTGCTGAACACTGCCATTTGTTTGCCGCGTAGGCAGGTACGATAGCACATCAGTTTTTGTTACCCTGCCCGCTTTTCCGCTGCCGGGTATGGCTTCCAATTCAGTGGTTGAGATTCCTTCTTTTTGAGCAATATTTCTCACCAATGGAGAATAAAACCTGCCTGAGTTAGAAAATCTGGATACAGGTTCAGCGGAAGTTGATTTTGCCTGAGTCACTACAGGAGCCGTTTCAACAACCCGAGCTTTTTCCACTTCAGCTGCAGGAGCGCTTACTGATGGTACACTCACCGCATCGCCATCCGTTGAAATGATAGCAATGGCTTTGCCTACCGGAACAACTTCACCTTCTTTGCATAGCCTTTTGACTAATATGCCATCTGAAGGTGCAGGAATTTCAGAATCTACCTTATCGGTTGCTATTTCCAATAATGTTTCGTCGGCCTTTACTTTATCGCCTTCGTTTTTAAGCCATTTAATAATAGTAGCTTCTATTACGCTCTCCCCCATTTTGGGCATTACTATTTCTGTTTGTGCCATTGCTGTTCTGAAATGAAAGGCAAAAATACTATTTATTATTATGAAACTCATACACCATCTATGAAACACATTGGGCTTGCTAAAAAAACTGATTCCTCATTCAACATTTAACCTATCTTTGCCGCCCGTGAAAACAATCAAATCACATCTGGCTGACTATACGCAGCTGATTAAAATGAGGCTATCCTTCTTAGTGGTATTCTCAGCTTCAATGGCCTATTTATGGGCAACCGACAGGCATGTGGAACCTTTGACTATATGGATGCTATCCATCGGAGGTTTTTTAATTACCGGGGCAGCCAATACCTTTAACCAGGTTATAGAAAGAAATTCTGACAAATTAATGAAGCGTACACTCACCCGTCCATTACCTGGCGGACGAATGAAAGTGAGCGAAGCGCTGACTTTCGGCATTATACTTGGTACTATTGGCGCATTATTCCTTTTCAAGATAAATGCGCTGTGCGGAATCCTTGGCCTTGCAGCCATGCTCATTTATGCAGCCGTTTATACTCCATTAAAAAAAATTACTCCGTTTACTATTTTCCCGGGTGCAGTGGCAGGTTCTTTACCAGTTGTGATAGGTTGTGTAGCAGCCACCGGCGAAATAACCAAAGGAGCAGTTATCCTTTTTGCCATTCAATTTATATGGCAATTCCCACACACATGGTCTATTGCCTGGCTCTTAGACGAAGAGTACAATAAAGCCGGTATAAAGATGCTCCCTACCTCCGGCGGAAGAAATAAAACATCGGCGATTATTATTCTACTTTCTACATTCCTTATTATTCCGGCTGTGCTATTACTATATATGTACCAGTCTGCCGGGGTAAATGTAACCTGGGCACTTGTGCTAGCGGGCGTGGTATTCTCCATTTCTGCTTATAGGTTATATATCGAACAAACCAACAAATACGCACTGCGATTAATGTTGAGTTCGTTTGCCTATTTGCCTTTTGTACTTATTGTATTGGTTCTCGCCAAATTCTTATAGCCTAGTAGAAATTCTACTTTATTTTTGAAAGACTTCCTATAAGGTAGTTTTAATAAACTTTATAAGCGACCATACGTAGTCTATTGATATGACATCCCATTGGGAAGGAATTACCATCAAAAAAATAAGTAATGCCAAACGTGGGAAAATATGTTTCATATCCCAAATAGGGTCCACTATTCCAAAGGCCAACGCAGCAAAAAACAAGTCGAATCCTAGTAAGTATAAACAATAATACTTTACAAAACCTATTATCAGCAGCCCGCCGCAGATGAGTTCAACGTAAGAGGTAAAGTATGATCCAAAGGTGCTGAAAAATTTTGGCAACCCCTTTTCCGAAAGGGGACCGTGAACGGCAGCAATAACCTGTTTCACACCTATCCGAAAAACTTTATCGTAACCTTGCAGAAAAAACAGCACTCCTAAAAATACCCTTGCGATAAAGGCAGCATCTATTTCCCTTACGTGTATTGAAAAATTCATAGTAAACATATTTATATTTCAAAGGTAGGGAATTCGCCTTACTTGATAATGATTTTTGTCATTATCTTTTATGTCATTTATTTTGCTTTACAAAACAAAATAAACTCATATAAATTATTATTTCCGGGCAGATATGGTATACCCTACTCCCAGTGAAAGATTAAATAAATTAAATGGTTGTGACCTTGTTGTTTCTGTTCCGGCAGAATTATCTTCTATACTTCCGTAGGAGGTCAATTGAGATCCTGTATTTACTACTGTGAACGAAGGAACTGCATGCAAATAATCGCCACTGAGAATTATACAGAACCGGGGCTTTACAAGATATCTGAACTCAAACCCAAAATCAAATGCAAATGCCGCAGCCGAAGTAGCAGCTTGTTGATTAATGCCTGTATTATTTCTTGCCTCATCATAATATATAGTATTAATTTCCGGTATTCTTGCCAGCATCACTCCCGCCAATATTCTGAAATCGATAGTGAGATGTTTCTTTGGATAAGTAAGATATAGCCCTGTAAGAAATGCTGAATAAGAATTATGCCCCAACGAATCGGAAACTGAACAATTAATATTTGAAAAACCGGAAACAGTATTCTCAATGCCTTCGAGCCTGGTTTTGTTAAACCCATTTATTCCATAATCGAATTTGAAGGCAATACCGCCATGCGATATAACACCCGGAAATGCAGCACTTAGTGAAAAAACCGAACCTGTTGCTGCCCCCTGATCCGATGCATAAGCAGCCAATGGAAGTGCCATTCCACCCATTACAGCTACATATCCGGTGCGAGGATACTTTGGCATAATAACCGGGCGCTGCTTATGAACTACTACTGTATCTTTCTTTACGGGCAAATGGTGAGGAACAGACACGTGGCTTGAATCACTGATATGTTTTTTATGAACAGGCTTACTGACATGTTTAAGGGTATCCTGTGCATGCACATATTGAACCCCAAAAAACAAAATGACAATTGACAGTAGTAGCCTGATATTCATAAATAGATTTACAAAAATAATATTTATGGTATAATAACCCTTTTACACAAAAATTATTGTAGGCGCTCCTTTATCCTAAAATAGCTAGGTTTTCCGAACCAAGTTTTCCGGCTATAAAACCGGTAGTCCAGGCTGCCTGGAAATTAAAGCCCCCGGTAACTCCATCAATGTCCAATACTTCCCCGGCAAAATACACCCCGGGACATTTTTTACTTTCCATCGTATTTATTGACACATCCTCAAGGTTTACGCCTCCACAAGTCACGAATTCTTCTTTGAAAACAGTTTTACCCTCTACTTTATATTCGTCATTTAACAAAGTATTAAGTAACCTGTTTTGGTTCTTCTTTCCAAGTTCTTCCAGGGTTGTATCAGGGTTTATTCCGCTTTTCGCTAGTAAAAATAAATAGAGCCTATTAGGCAATTGAAAAGAGTTAGCGTTACTTATCTTTTTCTTTGGGTGGTTTTGAGTCTCTTCCTGCAAAGCTTCGCGTGCAACATCTTCATTCATAGAACCAAGCCAATTTAGTTGAACCCTAAAACGATAATCACACGCATTCAATTCTCTTGCTCCCCAGGCTGAAAGCTTTAGAATAGCAGGCCCGCTCATGCCCCAGTGGGTTATAAGCAAGGCGCCTTCGGTTTTCAATTTTGTTCCCTGCAACCTCACAATTACATTATCTACCGACACGCCCATCAACGATTTAATTGCCTCCCCAGGCATATTAAACGTAAACAAAGAAGGAACGGGAGATTCAATAGTGTGCCCTAATTTCCTTAACCAATCAAAACCTTCCGGTTTAGGTGAGCCCCCGGTAGCAACTATAACTTTATCAGCATATACTGTATTATCTCTAAAAAACAATTTGAATTTATTATTCTCTTTTTCAATACCAGTGACTGATTGATGTTGTTGAATGGAAATCCCTAATTTGTCTACTTCAAGGAGTAAACAGTTAATTATAGTTTGAGAGTTATCCGTAATAGGGAACATTCTTCCGTCTTCTTCCGTTTTTAGTTTTATGCCTCTATCTTCAAACCATTTTACGGTATCTGCAGTTGTAAATTGGGAAAATGCTTTTTTCAACTGTTTTTCTCCGCGAGGATAAAACTTTACAAGTTGCGCATTACTAAAACAGGCATGAGTAACATTGCACCTTCCACCTCCCGACACTTTTACTTTAGCCAATAATTTATCCGTCTTTTCATACATCGTAACAAGCAAACCGGGGTGATGCGTTTTACATGAAATAGCAGCAAAAAATGCGGCAGCCCCTCCACCTATAATAGCAATTTCCATCTCTTTCTGCATCTTACTGCTGCCGTTTATAAAGGGGCAAGTTAACAGCTTTCGCAATGCTGGCAGCCAGCGCATCGCCTTCGGGGCTAAATGACCAATAGAATAATTTCTTTACGGGGTAGGCTTTCCTGATTTCAGTAATTGCATCAACAGTTAGTTTTTTTGCCAGCCCTCTACGCCTGTATTCAGGCAAAACACTGGCAGAACATAGATATATAGCATCTAACTTATCTCCAGGCATGATTTCATCCAACAGTTTTCCTTCTGAAATTTCTCCCTTCAAAAAACGATTCATCGTCCCTTCCTTCACCGGGATGATAATTATCCAAACTATTGGACCATCTCCTTCATTATACTCTACCATAGTGGATGGGTTAATCTGCATAAGTTTCCCCATCACTTCTTCTGTTATGTTCAACTGTTCCGGATCATTTTTTACATCAAAAAACTCTCCCACCAATTGTAACATACGTTCCATTTTATCCGGCATATATCTACTTAAATAATACTGCAAATATCCTTATTTTAAGTTCATTGCATTATATGTAGAGTTTATTCACAAAAAAGAGAAAATATATTTTTACCTTGAAATAAATATATTAATCCAAATTCCGACTCTACTATCCCTTATTTTTTGTCCTGCAAAAGGTTATAATCACGCAACAAATTCAAAACAAAAACAACCATATTATTCAGAAAATCAGCAAATTAAATACATTACTGAAGAGTTGCGATGGAAACACTCTATTTATTCATACAAATACCCTGCATTGCTTTACAATTATCCTTAGATGAAGTACTTGGCTTCCTTTACTGTCAAAAAGAAGAAGAAATAGCTGCAATACTTATTTTTACTATCTTTGCTTATTGTTATAAAAAATACAGCTACTACACCCAACGAAAAAGGCAGAATAAACGTTATAACAATATAATAGTACCTGTGCTTTTAAATGATATATAATTATCCTATTGTCAGTAATCGAATAAAAAAGAGTAATTTCTCAGTACTCTTTGTTGCTGTTATTATTCTAAGTACTACCGGTAGTCATCTTTCGGCTCAAAATTACTGGATGCAACGGGGTGGTGGTTCTACTGCTGACGAAGGATACAGTATTACCTGCGACGGAAATAATAATAGCTACACTACGGGTTATTTTACCGGAACTGCGAGTTTTGGCAACACTGCGTTAACAGCTTCGGGAGTTTCCGATATTTTCGTTGCAAAAGTTGATTACACCGGTACCTACGTGTGGGCAGTGAAGGGTGGTGATGGCGGCCCTGACAGAGGCTTAGCTATAACCTGCGATGGTAACGGAAACAGTTATATAACAGGATACTATTACGGAACTGCAACCTTTGGAATAAATTCTGTTACTAGTCTGGGGTTGCAGAATGCTTTTATAGTAAAATACGATGCCAGTGGCAATGTTAAATGGGTAGCAAGTTGCGGAGGCTCACAGTCAACTATCGGAAATGGTATAGCGTTTGACAATAATGGAAATGTAATTGTAACAGGGCAATTTAACGGACCTGCTACTTTCGGTACTTATACGTTAACCAGCACTGCTAATAATACTAATGTATTCACCACCAAATTGGATGCTTCCAACGGAACATTTGTATGGGCCCAGGCAGGTACTGGAGCGCATACCGATAGGGGATTGGGGGTAGCCTGTGATCCTTCGGGCAATGTATACGTCACGGGGCAGTATTCTGATACCATTACATTTACCAACCCTTGTTACAGCCCGCTTAACAATGCCATATTTGTTGTAAAATATAATAGCTCCGGAGTGGAACAATGGGTTACCACCGCCGGTGGAGGAACATCAAACATTGCTAATGCTATTGCCGTAGACAACAACTCGAACGCATACATAACGGGCAATTTTACAGGATCTCTTAACTTTTATGCCAACATCCATGCTACATTAACCCAGACTTACACAAACCGCATCTTTATTGCCAAATACGATCAAAGCGGAAACCTACAATGGGATGTAGCCGACGGTTCTGATAATCCCGTTGTATCCAACAGCATTGCCGTTGACGGTTCAGGGAACCCTTACATTATTGGCAGCTTTGAATGCATAATGAACAGCTATGCCGACCAATATGGACAAGGAACGTTTACCTCCGTGGGCGATTGGGATATATTCAATGCGGAATACAGTTCGGGTGGCGGGGGATGGATGTGGAGCAGGCAACTTGCAGGACATGGCAACAACTATGGAAATGGAATCGCAGTCTCCTCCGGTGGTAATGTTTTTGATGCCGGTAGTTTTGACGAGGACATGATCATCACTGATAATCCAACCAACTTTAAAGGATATAATACAAGCGGTCTTAATTGCACCCCTTCTTATTGCTCAGATAGTTATTATGGAGATTACGTCACCTTTTCTACCGCTGGCGACTTGGACGTGCTTATTGCCGAACCGATTGATTTGAGCCGCCAGACATATGACTTTTATGAACGTACGGGTAATTCTTGCAGCAGACCTATTGTTCGAGTTTGCATAGGCACTGCTAACATTTGTCAAAAAACCGCAGAGTTTTGTACCGCAGGAACGATTAATGTCATTCCAAATGTTTGTAGCGGCATAGCGCCAAATTTTAATTATTTATGGTCTGATGGCGATCGTTCATTATCAACCATTGCAAATACAACAGGATGGTACTCTGTAACCCAAACTTCGGTTGACGGTTGTGTTTCAACTACAGACAGTATTTATGTAACCATTGACCCGCCTCCTTCCCCGCCTACAATATCAGATAATATAGTTATCAATAGTAATTCTTCGTCGCCTACGCCTATTAGAGTTTGCCAACGTTCGGTAACACTTACAGCGGGAAATTATGCCGGAAATTCATCCTGGTATTGGACTGCGCCCAATAATATCGTAACAAACGCTTCCACCCTGACATTAAATTTGGGCAGTGACAGTGGAAATTACTGTTTCACTGTAATTGATAAACATGGTTGCATCAACCAGACCTGTGTATGGGTTGCCATCGATAGCGCATTACCCCTGATCGCACCCAAATTGAAATGCATCACATGCTTACATGATAGTGCTGTTGTATGCAGCGGATCGTCATTTGAAATGCTTCCGTACGACACGATTTCAAATCCCCTGGCGAACCCTAGTAAGTGTATCCCCGATGGTGTTAATTACTGGGCCATAAGTCCCGATACAAACGTAGGATATGGATATGTAACATATTGCCTGGATTTAAATGTCATTTCCGTGAAAGACTCGGGGTGGTATCATATTACAGATACACTTGTCGAATCAAATGTTTGTGGCAAAAAAAAGTTCATTCTAACCGATTCGGTTTTTTTGCGTGTTCACCCTTTACCTGTGGTAAACTTGAGTGTTACTGGAAAAGGGCCATTGTGCGCGAACGATTCTGAATGGGTGGTTGGCACGGGTAATGTGCCGTTCGTATGGTCGAACGGAAGCACACAAGACAGTATTCATGTTGGAATTGGAAACTATGCCATTAAAGCTACTGTAACTAACCAATATGGGTGCTCAACCACTTCTATATCCAGCTACGATGTACCGACCTTTAATCCTTCGATACCATCGATTTCGATGAATCCACCGAGTGGGGTAATTTGTCCGGGTGACTCTGTCCGATTAGCATGTACCGGAGGAGTATTTCAAAAATATCAGTGGTATGGTCCCCGGGGACCTTTGGCTGTAGATGATTCCGTAGCCTATGCCAAAACTCCGGGCAATTATTATTGTGTAGGAAGCGACAGCCTCCCCTGTCCCACTTCCCGACTATCTAATACGGTGCTCGTTGAATCATATGCTACACCATATCTGCAGACACCTCCTAAAAGAAATATTTGTGTGGGCGATTCTATAGCATTACAAGTGGTAGCATCTAACAACGCTGTTGTACAATGGCTACCTCCATTAAGCGGCGACTCTCTCGTTCAATATGTAAAGAGTCCGGGAAAATATTCGGTAAAAGTTACCGCCTGCGGTATACCTACTATATGCAGCGTGACCATTACAGAATCAAGCCCGTTTGCCACCATAAATATTACCCCTTCAAAAACGATTTGTGTAGCTGGAGATTCAGTAAAACTCTCGGGACTGAAATCTTTGTTTAGTTACCAATGGACACCCGGAAACGATACGACACAGACTATCTACATAAAACAGCCTGGCACTTATAGCCTGTCTACAATTGATACATTCGGGTGCAGCGCAACAGCCAATGTGGTTATATCACCTCCAATAAGGGATTCAATAGTCAAGCTAACTAATATTAACTGTACGGGAGACACTACCGGGTTCATTTCTATCGGAGTAAAGGGAGGTTTGCAGGCTTACACATATACCTGGAAGCCTTCTATAAGCACTAATGCTACAGCTTCCGATTTGAAAGCCGGGTCATATACGGTTAGTGTAACCGATGCTAACGGATGCATAAAATCTACACCCATTACACTTACACAACCAGCTATACGACTTGCATCTGTTATTTCATCTTTTACAAGTTTGAAATGTTTTGATGATTACAGCGGTGCCATTACGGAATCTCCTATAGGTGGAGCTTTACCTTACACTTATTTGTGGATGCCAGGCAGTCAGACTTCAATAACAGCCAAAGGACTCAGTGCCGGTAGTTATACTGTAAATATTACCGATGCTAATGGATGCAGCGCTTCATCATCTGCTACACTTACCCAACCTACCTTATTAACCGTTACCATAAGCGAACCCAAGGTTATTTGCCAGGACAGCACCGGCAACCTATATGCTAATGCCGCCGGAGGTACTGTACCATATATTTATTCGTGGAGTTCAGGAGGCACTTCCAGCGCAGCTACCATAACGCCTACATCAACGGCCAATTATTCCGTAATGATAACAGATGCCAAAGGATGCAGTGCAACTGCGCAGGTTATGTTACAGTACGGACCTTTGTTTAAATTGAACGTTGAGGGCAATACGATGCTGTGTGCCGGAGACTCTACTACCCTGTGTGCCAATGCAGTGGGAACCGAGTACGGAGCTACTTATTTATGGCAACCTATCGGCAGTACCAGTGCATGCATTACGGTAGGCCCCACGTCAACCACCATTTATACTATAACTGTACGCGATGGGTGCGGAGCCACTGTAACAGCTACCCCGAAAGTTTATGCAAGGCCTACTCCTGTGGCCAATATGTCGGCTAACCTGCTGCAGGGATGCGCCCCACTTTGCATGCAATTTTATAATGCTTCCACTGTATTGAAGGGTAGCATACAACAATATATATGGCAATTCGGAAACGGGGATACCTCACATTCTCCAAGCCCTGTTTATTGTTATCCGGTTGGAGGAAGCTACAATGTTTCTTTAACAGTTATTTCTGATAGTGGCTGTAGTTCTACAGTGAAAAAGATAGACATGATAACCGTTTATAATCCGCCCAAAGCAGCATTTACTTATTCGCCGCAATATGCCTCTATCCTATCGCCCACTGTTCAATTCACCGATCAAAGTTCAGACCCTTATGGCATCGGCATCGCTTATTGGTGGTGGACCTTTGGAGATGCTACCGATTCAACCAGCATTGCACAAAATCCCATTCATACTTATCATGACACAGGAACTTATTGTGCTAATTTAATAGTGATGGACAATAACGGTTGCGCTGATACTACCACAAATTGCTTGATTATCAATTCTAATTTTTCGCTTTACATCCCTTCCGCCTTTACGCCAAATAGTGATGGGTTGAATGAGATGTTTAAGCCTGTGGGTCGATACATCAGGAACTATGAAATGTATATTTTCGATCGCTGGGGTCTGGAATTGTTCCATAGCACTAATATAAATGATGGCTGGAACGGTACAGTGCACGGAAGCTCCGCTATTTGCCAGGAAGATACTTATGTATATAAAATAACGGTGACCGATTCGCAGGGTGGACAACATTCTTATGTAGGAAATGTAACCTTGCTTAAATGAAATTAAATCCATTTAGCATTATAGTATCCTGTTCAGCTCAATGGAGAATAGATATATACCTTTTGCCCTGATAAATAAATATTTAGCCTTTTGTTATTAATTATTTCATTATGTTTGTATTCGCTATAAATTACATAAAAAAACTCATTCATACACCCAACTCACGGAACAAATTGAACGTATTAGTGCATATAAATGTTATTCTGCCTAAATGAAATATCCCTACTCTCTACTCCTTTTCCCTTTTAAAAAATATTTTTCCCTGCTATGCATGGTGGCCATTTTTTGGGGCATGGGAACCAAATCTCTTTCGGCGCAAACTTATTGGATGGAAAAAGGCGGAGGCCCATCGGCTGATGAAGCATATAGTATTGCCTGCGATGGAAGTAACAACACTTACACCACAGGTTATTTTACGGGCACGGCTTCATTCGGGGCTTATAACTTAACAGCCGTAGGAGTTTCTGATATTTTTATTGCCAAAACCAATAGCAGCGGTGCATATCAATGGGCGGTAAAAGCAGGCGACGGAGGTTCGGACAGGGGTCTGGCTATAACCTGCGATGCCAGTGGAAATAGCTATGTGACGGGATATTATTACGGCACTGCAAAATTTGGCGCACATACCATAACCAGCGCTGGGCTACAGGATGTTTTTATTGCAAAATATGATAATACCGGAACTATACAGTGGGTAGTTAGTTGCGGTGGAACACAATCAGATATTGGAAATGGCATAGCACTCGATAATAATGGAAATGTAGTGGTAACCGGCCAATTTACCGGTACTGCTACTTTTGGAACTTATACACTTACCAGTACAGCTAACAATATTAATGTATTTACAACCAAGCTGGATGCATCTACAGGTAATTTTTTATGGGCCAAATCAGGCGTAGGGCCTCATACTGACAGAGGACTTGGAGTGGCCTGCGATCCCTCGGGAAACGTATATGTTACTGGACAGTTTACAGATACCATTACCTTCACAAATGTTTATAAAAGCAACCTGTACAATGCAATATTTCTAGTAAAATATAACAGTTCAGGGGTAGAACAATGGATTACTGTGGCCGGCGGAGGGACATCAAACATTGCTAATGCCATTGCTGTGGACAACAGTTCCAATGTATATATTACTGGGAATTTTGCTGGTACTCTCGACTTTCTTGTAAATCCCATTGTCAAACTTACACAAACCTATGCCAACCGCATCTTTCTTGCTAAATATGATCAAAATGGAAATCTTCTCTGGGATGTAGCCGACGGTTCTTCTAACCAGGTAACTGCAAACAGTATTGCCCTTGACGGGTCAAGCAATCCCTATATTATTGGAAGTTTTGAATGTATTATGAATAGCTATGCCGACCAATATGGGCAAGGAACCTTTAATTCGGTTGGATATTGGGATATTTTCAATGCTGAATATAGTTCTGCGAACGGAGCATGGCAATGGAGCAGGCAGATTGGAGGACATGGCAACAATTACGGGAATGGAATTGCAGTATCATCAGGCGCCAATATATTCGATGCAGGAAGTTTTGACCAGGATATGATTATAACGGATGTTCCGCCACTTACGGGGTATAACTTGGTATCGGCTAACGGATGCCCATCGGTTTACTGCTCGGATAACTACTATGGAGACTATTCATATATTAACACCAACGGAAACCTAGATGCCTTTATCGCTGAGCCCATAAACCTGAATCGGCAAACGTATGATTTTTATGACCGTTCAGGCAATGGCTGCAGCAGGCCCCGTGTAAATGTTTGCGTTGGCACATCAAATACCTGCCTGGACACAGTACAATTTTGCAGCGATGGTACAATAAAGGCCATTCCCAACACATGCAACACCATAGGACCAAATTATACTTATTTATGGTCTACTGGTGCAAGGGCGCAATCTATAACAGTATCTTCTAAAGGATGGTACTCGGTAACGCAAACTACCGTAGATGGTTGCACGTCGAGCAAAGACAGCATTTATGTTATCATTCACGCTCCCCCATCCCCTCCAACAATATCTGATAACGTCATCATTAATACCAATTCGCCAACGCCGAAACCTATAAGGGTTTGTGAACATTCTGTAATACTTACGGGCGGCAATTATGCTGGTGATTCCACCTGGTATTGGACAACCCCAAAAAACACCCGGCTCGATTCTACCAAAATAACGGTGACGCTCCATTCGGATAGCGGATACTATTGCTTTAATGTGGTAAATAAATTTGGCTGTACAAGCCAAACCTGTGTATGGGTTGCAATTGACAGCGCTTTCCCGGCGATTGTTCCAAAATTAATTTGCACCACCTGCAAACATGATACGGCTTACTTATGCAAAGGTACCTCCTTTACTTTATTCCCTTATGATTCGCTTACCAATCCTACGGCAAATCAATCTTTATGTATCCCCCCTTCGGCAGCTACAACTAATTATTGGTACACCAGGCCCGATACCGGCATAGGTTTTTCAAGCAAAACAAATTGTCCTGATAAAAATACCTTTACTCCACATTATTTCGACTCAGGGTGGTACCACATTACCGATACCATTGTCCAATCAAATGTTTGCGGCAAGAAAAAATATGTAGTGAAAGATTCTGTTTTTGTGCGTATATATCCCGTACCTGTTGTTAATCTTAGTATAAAAGGCAATACATCGCTTTGTGCAGGCGATTCCGAATGGATAGTAGGTTCCGGTAATGTGCCTTTTAAGTGGTCGAACGGAAAGACAACCGATAGCATCCATGTAGTAATTGGAAATTACTCTATCTCAGCAACGGTAAAAAATGCGTATGGATGTTCTACATCAGGTACAGCCAGCATCAATGTAACTGCTTTTGCAGCCACCACTCCCACTATTACTATGAATCCCACCAACGGTGTGATATGTCCGGGCGATTCTATCCAGCTAACTTGTAAGGGAGGCCCCTATGAAAAATATGATTGGTATGGTCCAAACGGTCCTCTGCCACTGGACACTTCTGTGGTATATGTTAAAACAGCCGGTAATTATTATTGTGTGGGCATTGACAGCACTCCATGCCCATTTTTAAAGTTATCCAATACGTTGATTATTGAATCGTACGCTACGCCATATCTGCAAGTACCTGCCAACAACAACATTTGTCCGGGTGACTCTATCATCCTCACTGTAGTTGCATCAAACAATGCTGTAATACAGTGGCAACCACCTTTAAGCGGAGACTCTACTATACAGGTTATTAAGACCCCGGGTACCTATTCAGTAAAAATAACTTCCTGCGGTATACAAACCATCTGTACTACAACTATTACTAAATCGAGCCCTTTTGCCATTATAACGGCTACTCCATCTAAAACCATTTGCACAAAGGGCGATTCTATAAAACTTTCGGCGGCAGTAGGCATGGCCAATTATTTATGGCAACCTTCCAATAATAGTAACCAAATTATCTATGTAAAGCGTGGAGGCACTTATACATTAACCACCGCCGATTCATTTGGATGTACAGCTACAGCCAACGTAACCATTGCTCCCCCTTTGAGCGACTCCTTAACCAAATCGGTTAATATCAGCTGCACGGGAAGCAGCACAGGGCTTATTTCGTTGGGAATAGCCGGAGGATCTACTCCATATACTTATTCATGGACACCCAATGTGGGAAGTACGGCAACTGCTTCTAATCTTTCCGCAGGACATTATGCAGTAACTGTTACCGATGCCAACGGTTGCGCAAAAACACTATCAGACAGCCTTAGTCAACCACCTAAATTATTAACGCCAAGCATATTATCCGTGTCCGATATTAAATGCTTTGGACAATTAACCGGTATGGCTACAGCCGGAGCTGCAGGAGGAGAGCCAGCTTATACCTACTTATGGAACCCGGGTGGCCAATCTTCGGCTACTGCCTCCAACCTTAAAGCAGGCAGTTATACCGTTATCGTTACCGATTCGGTGGGATGCAGCAAAACTTCTTCAGTAAGTATTACACAGCCAACGGCACTTACTATAAATCCAACTTCAAAAGATGCCTCATGTATTGATACTGATGGTTCTGCCGGTATTGTAGTTACGGGAGGCACTTCTCCATACACATATATCTGGAACCCGGGCGGAAATAACACGCCTTCTATTACAGATTTGAAACCGGGTTCTTATTCCGTAATCATCACAGATGGAAATGGATGTAAAGACAGCAATACGATAAAGGTAGGCCTCAATAAAACAATGAACATTACTATTTCAGGACTTGATTCCATATGTAATGGACAAACCATTACACTTGATGTTTCAGGAGGTACTGTGTATAAGTGGTCTACGGGTAGTACATCAACGTCCATTACGGTATCCCCTACTTACAATAACAATGCTATTTGGGTAAAAGCTACCACAGGTGTATGCACGGATTCTCTTCCGTACAACCTATTTATCTATCAACCTTTGGAGGTATTGCCGATAAACGACTCTATTTGCCCGGGAACATCTTTCAAATTAGATATACATCTTACAGGAGGAAAACCTGCGTACACTTATACCTGGAATAATGGAATAACAGCCGACAGCCCCGGTCCTATCTCTGTTTCTCCTGATTCATCTACCACCTATAAAGTATCCATAAGTGACGGATGCAACTACACTGCCTCCACTTCTGTCTATGTTAAAGTGCTTGATAAAGGAACTGCGGCCTTTACATTTAAGCCAGATTCTATCGAATCGGGTCAGATCATAAACTTTACCAATGACAGCAAAAACACCACTCGCTACCTTTGGACTTTTGGCGACGGGGGTTCATCGGGTATTTTTGATCCTGAACATATTTATCTTGATTATGGCAACTTCCAAATCATTCTTGTAAGCTATGCCCCTGATGGATGCCCTGATACGGCAACAAAAGATATTTTCATCATACCAAAAGTATATATCCCGAATGTGTTTACACCGAACGGAGATGGATTTAATGATATTTTCTATTTTACTATCCAGGGTGCAAAATGTTTCCATGCAAACATATATAACCGTTGGGGAGTGCTGATATATCAATTAAACTCATCAGCAGACGGCTGGCCAGGGATTGTTCAACAAACTAAACTACCTGCATCTGATGGTACCTATTACTATATCCTGCATTATTGTGACTACCTCAATGGTCAGCACGACCTCGATGGTTTTATTACCCTGATACGGAATAAACATTAGTCAGCTTTCATTCCGGGTACGGACGTAATAGAATATCTTTGCGTCTGTTATATTATATAAACTATGAAGGTAACTGCTGAGCTACTTAATGCGAAGAGAAATTACGGAGGCTGCAAGAAAAAATTGCTCCGCTGGAATGATTCGCCATTATAGAAGTCTCCCACACTAAAGCAAGTTTGAAAAAACCTGAAAAGGAACACAATTACAGTAGACTATGAAAGGAGAGGTTCCCCAAAAAAACACTAAAAAGCTATCTCCCTTCTGGAGAATTATTCTCGAAGTTAGTTTTATACTCTTTCTATTCTATGCCAATTTATTGATGGGTGAATTTACTCATTCCGGAATGGGACAGAAAAACGGCTTAATATGGGCTATTCAGGATATTTTTACTATAACTAATTTCATTATCGCCATCCTGC
>JABDCH010000021.1:26301-33222 GCA_013288205.1 Bacteroidota bacterium
GATACATTGTTTTTGAAATTTTACGAAAGAGGGTTTAAATATCTTCGGCCTGATTTCCCGATAGACCGAGGCTTATTGTTTCCCAATATAATAGTCAATTACTTTCTTTTGCAGCGCCAAATTAACATCGGACTGTGCCTTATTGACTTGCGCCTGCAACAGCGCTACCTGTGAATTGGAAAGCGTTACAAAATCAGTACGCCCCACATTATATTGGCCTTGTATAACATAAAATGCTTGCTGGGCAGCTGTCAACCCACGGGTAGCAGTGCTTATCTGTTGTAATGCCGCTAAGTAATCATTGTAAGCCTGTTTAACATCCGAAGAAATTTGTACCATCAGGTCATCGTTTTCTACTTCCTCACTGCGTTCCTCAATAGTAGCAATATCTACATTGGTTTTATTATATAAGCGGTCGAAAATATGCCACGAAAGACTCAACGCTACCTCGCCATACAATTGCCCAAATAAAGCTTTGCCATACGGTTCCTGCGGACCCAGTACATCGGCACCGTTAACATATAACTGGTTAAAATATCCCCCGTTGGAAACCAGGCCGCCCTGTAAATAGAGTTTAGGCAGGTAACCACTCCGGTACTGTTCAATTTGCCAATCGGCTATTTTCATATTCAATTCCGATGATTTTAAATCAGGCCTTTGTGCAATAGCTGTATCAACCAAAATTTGCACACTCTGGTACCCTTGCCCTAAAGGTGTAGTATCTACTGCCATATACCCAATTTTGTATTTATCAGTCTGGCTGATTCTCAGTTTACGTAATAACAAAATGATGTCATTTTTTAATTTATCCTCCGATTGTATTTCAAACAACTTATCGCTACTCATTTCAGCTTGTTGTTGGTATAAGTCAGCTACTGTTTTCCTGCCCACATTCGTCTGCTCTTGCAACTGGGACTCTCGCTGGGTAGATACATCCAGGTTTTTTTGAGCGTAGTCCACAATTTTCCGGTCGAGCATTACTTGCAAAAATGTTTGGGTAATGTCATAGGTTATTTGCTGCTTGGCCCTGTCGAGATTATATTGTGAAGCAGATTTTGATAATACGGCAGCTTTTAACGTTGCCTGATTTGAAAAGCCATTAAAAATATTAATGGTACTGCTCAACTGGTAATTGAGCTGTGTCTCCCTGGAATTAACCAGTGTGGGTTCTGTTGTAGTGAGTAAATTACTTCCCCCTAAATATCCGTAATTGCTGTTAAAGTTCAGGTCAGGGAGAAACTGCCCGTAAGCCCCGATTAAAGCGGCACCGGTAATTTGCACCGAATCCTGGCTGCGCAATATATGAGCCGACTGGGTGAGTCCTAACCGTATGCAATCGTCGAGCGACAATACCTTTACCGAGTCCTGCGCTTGCATATTATTAGCAGAAATGCACAATGTGGAGACAATTGCAAAAAAATATTTCAACCTAATTTTCATTTCAACCCTTTTTTAAACTATCGAGCTTATTGAAGAACCCTTACTTTTTGACCATCTAAAAAACTCTCACCTACTGAAAGCGCCACCCTATCCCCTTCTTCAATTCCTTTCACACAAATTACTTCGCCCGTATTGCGCAACACTGTTATTTCTTTAAAATGTAACACGCTATCTTTATCTACTGTGGCCACTAATGTTTTACCCTTATTAATAATCAAGGCAACCGAAGGAATGATAAGCGACCTAGCTTGGTCTTGAATGGGTAGTTTTATGTGAACTTGTACGTAGCTGCCGGGTACTATAACGTTGTCTTTATTTTCAATATCCACCTCGCATAGCATCATGCGTGTATGTTCATCCAGTTCACCTGCCATACGGGTGATGTTAGCTTTCACATGCAGATCGGGGCGTTCGGTCAAGGTAATATCGACGCTGTCTCCTGTTTTCAGGTTAGCGGCATCGCGCTGCTCCACGTAGGCATAAATCCTTAACCTGCCAAGGTCGGCGAGGGTTACCACAGGCTGTGCACTGGTTTGGGAATTATCAGCATTCTGTATTAAAGCCCCGGGGTCTACATAACGGGCAGTAATGGTACCACTGAACGGAGCTCTCAAATATTGATATTGCTTTTGTTCTTCCAGTGATTTTACGTTGGCTGCTGCCATATCGGCATTGGTTTGAGACAGCTCTGCATCTTCCTGGGATATGAATTTCTTTGCCAGCAGATCCTTGTCACGTTCTGCTATTTTCTTTTTGTTTTCAAGATCAGCAATAGCTGAATTATACTGTTGGTCTATTTCCGGGTTATCCACGTATGCCAACTCCTCGTTTTCGGTTACCTTATCGCCTTTGTCCACATTTATTTTTCCGAGGTAGCCGCTAATTTTAGAATAGAGCGTAGCGCTTTGGTAAGGTCTTGCTTCGCCTATAAGCACCAACTCTTTTCCGCCCGAACCGAAGTGGGCAATAGCTGTTTTAACCACAGGGCCTTCTTTCAGTTCCTTTGCACGTTGGGCGCTTTCCGCTTCTACCGAAGATGTTTTCTTCATGTAAATTCCTGCTATTCCTCCTCCCATCAGCAACAAGATTATAAAGCCAGCTACCAGCAGCTTATAATTGATTTGGGTTTTAGTTCCGGTTGTCATATTGTTATTACTATTATTATTCAATGTGTCCTTTAGCTTCTTCTTCAAATTTTACATCCATGGTGTGATAGGTGGGCATGCTTTTGCGAAGCACTGAATAGAATATTGGCACAACAAACAGGGTAAATATCGTTGCAACCATTAATCCACCAATAACGGCCCGTCCAAGTGGGGCATTTTGTTCACCACCTTCGCCCGATCCAATGGCCATCGGTATCATACCTAATATCATGGCAATAGCCGTCATAAGTACCGGGCGGAGCCTTGTTTTCCCTGCTTCCAGAGCAGCGTCCAGAGCATTCGCCCCTTTTTCAACCCGCAAATCGTTGGCAAAGCTCACCAGCAATATAGAGTTCGATACAGCTATACCGATAGCTACGATAGAACCCATAAGCGATTCCACATTGATGGTGGTTCCGGTAAGTGTAAGCATCCAGAGTATACCCATAAAGGCCCCCGGAATTGAAAGCATAATGATGAACGGATCCATCCATCCCTGGAATAAAACAACCATGAGAAGATATACGAGGGCAATAGCTATTATAAGCCCCAAGCTCAGTGTACTGAAAGAAGAATGCATTACCTCGCTTTGCCCCCGCAGATTAATGCGCATACCCGGAGGCAATTTACCCAGACCATCAATTTTTTTCTGGATAGCATCCGATACTGAACCCAAATCACGTCCTTCCACATTAGCATCAATATTCATAACCCTTTGCACCGTATAATGACTAAACAAATTGAATTGGGTTGTATTGGTTATCTTAGCCAGATTACCTAATGTTTGCGCCTGCGCGGCGGGTAAATTAGTGGGAGATGATGAACTATTGCTATTAAATACAGGATTAAGGGTTGTTATGGGTGTATTCATCAAATCTTGTACAGAGCCAATTTTCTGGTAAGGTGTTTGCACCACCACCGGGTAATTTACGCTGTTTGACGGATTGATGTACCACGACGGCCCCACCATGGTACTCGACGAAAGAGAGATGAGAATATCATTGGCTACTGCTTGTTGCGTAAGCCCCAATTCAGCAGCTCGCACGCGGTCAACGTCCACTTTAAACGTAGGGTAATCGAGCACCTGTTTGATCACCACATCTTCCACACCGGGAATAGATTTCATCTGGTCGCGCAGGGTACGGGCATAGTCATACGACTTATAATAGTCGGGAAATTGTATTTGCACATCGAGTGGTGCCGAAAGGCCAAAATTTAATACCTGGTTCACAATATCGGCTGATTGGAAATATATTTCACACCCGGGAAAATGCTCATTAAGGTCCTTCCTTATTTTCTTCACATAACCGAGTGTAGGTTTATGGCCTTCCTTCAGCGATATGGTGATTTCAGCATCCATACCGCTTGCATTATCTGTATTCACAAATGCGAGATTATAAGAAACCGGAACCCCAATCATATCGTTAATCGTCTCCAGTTCGTTTTTCGGAATAATTTGCTGTATGCGTGCTTCAGCAGAATCGACTAATTTTTCCGTTTGTTCAATACGTGTTCCCGAAGGAGCGCGAAAGTGCATTTTCATCATACCCGAATCGGTGCCGGGGAAGAAATCGGTGCCGACAATTCCCAACAACAAAAACGAAGCTACAACGGCAACACCTACAAAAATGAGTGTGGTCCTTTTATAATGAAGAAGTATATTTAATAATCTGCCATACGAATTTTGGAAACGTTCAAAATTACGGTCGCGCCAATTATTAAATCTTACCATTATTCTTTTAAGAGGTCCCATATGCGGGTCATTAGGGTCTTCATGTAATGGCTCATGCTCCATTAACATGCGGGCAAGCGTAGGAACCAATGTCCGCGATAAAAGATAGGACGCCATCATGGCGATAACAACTGCCAATGCAAGCGGAGTGAATAAGAACTTGGCAGGGCCTGTGAGCAATACCACCGGGAAGAATACGATACATATTGCGAGCGTAGCCACAATGGCCGGAGTGGCAATTTGGCTGGCGCCGTCGAGAATGGCAACCGTAAGCGGTTTACCCATGTGCCGGTTACGGTGGATGTTTTCTACCTCAACAGTAGCATCATCAACCAACATCCCTATTGCGAGCGATAATCCGCCTAATGTCATAATATTAATAGTATCTCCAAGCAAATTCATCCCGATAATGGAAACAAAAATGGAAAGGGGTATAGAAGTACACACTATAATAACACTGCGCCAGCTTCCCAGGAAAAACAATATCATCATGGATACTAATATGGACGCAATAATGGCTTCGCGCAAAACATTTTTAATAGAATTACGAACAAAAACAGACTGGTCAAAATCTACTTTTAAATCGAGTCCTTTGGGTGCAGTTTCTTTAATAACCGGTATCATTTCCTTGGCAGCTTCTACCACCACCAGGGTCGAGGCATTCGCCTTTTTTCAATATAGTTAGGTAAGCCGCCCTCGAACGGTTTACACGCACTATATTAGTTTGTTCGGCATAACTATCCGATACCTTAGCCACATCGCCCAGCAAAACAGGCTGCCCATTTACCACTTTGAGCGGTATTTGCTCAAACATTTTTACACTGTCGGGACTAGAATTGAGCGCTACGTTAAATTCCGTTTCGCCCATCCTTGCCGAACCGGCAGGCAAAATTAGGTTGGACGACTGAAGAGCTGTTAAAATATCATTAGGCGAAAGACCCTTGGCTGTTAAGGATCTGGGGTCTATATCAATCATGACCTGCCTGTTCTTTCCACCAAAAGGAGCCGGAGTTGCCAACCCTGGGATAGTAAACAAACGGAGACGGATAAAATTGAGACCATAGTCAAAAATCTTTTCTTCGGGCAGAGTTTTACTGCTTAATGTAATTTGTGCAACGGGGACGTTTGTAGCATTATACTGAATTATTACCGGTGGCGTCATTCCCGGTGGCATAGCCCGAAGAGCGGTGCTGGAAACAGCCGTCATTTGAGCAATAGCAGCCCCTATATCGGCGCCCGGTTCAAAATATACTTTCAGTATCCCTATACTCGGAATAGATGACGATTCGATTTTTGAAACTCCATTAACCGTACTGGATATAGCTCGTTCATCTAAAAAGATTACTCTTTTTTCAATATCATCGGCAGAAAGGCCGGGATAGTTCCATACTACAAGAACCACAGGTATGTCGATAGGAGGGAAAATATCTACCAGCATGGCTCGTATGGAAAGAATTCCCATCATGAGAATTAAAAGCGCCATCACGGCAACTGTATATGGCCTGCGTAGTGCAAGCCTTACAATCCACATCATCTTCTTTTACAATTTAATTGATTCACTTCTTTTATCTTGCATTCCTGATTCAGAAATATCAACCAAGTTCTTATATATCGAATCTAACTGATCATTCAATTTTTCTATTTCCGGGGTTGAAAGTTTTTGCATGATTGAGTTATTAAGACGATTTATCGTAGCAATAATTTCGGGCATGCTTTTTTTCCCTTTCTCCGTAAGCTGTATATAATACTCCCTCCGATCTGATGGGTTTTGAGTGCGCTTGATAAATTCCTTTTTACTTAAATCATCCACCACTCCAACCATCATTGCCTTATCAATATGAAGCGAATTAGCAATAAACCGCTGGCAGCATTGGTCGCCTGTTTCATTTAATAGAACAAGCACCGAAAAATGCCTTTCTAATCCTAAATGAGAAAGCTGTTCAGCTAATACAGAAAGATATAGTTTACCCAGCAGATTAAATTTCCTACCATAGGAAAATTCTTTCAGTTCAAATATCGAAACTTCCTTTTTGGGCATGAATTAATTTAAAAGAGGGAGCAAATATAGTTTATTTTATTAATAGTTTGCACATTAAACCATTTTTAAGTTCAATACCGCCTACCCCGCTACATTTTATACTTATATCAATATTATAAAAGCCAACAACCACAACTCAATGCCCCATTATTCAACTATTGCATCGCTGAATGAAGATAAAAAGGCATTTATAAAGATTACAGATTGTCTTTATTAAGCATTAAGGTATTTATAAGTTTCCACCTATTAGCCAAATATTAATTCTACGTAATCGCTTTGTATTTAAAATGTTATGAAGTGAAATATCAAATCCAATTCCCATATCTACAGAAGCAAACATATGAAGGTTTCTAAAAATAAATGGAGGATAAATACTGCCCACATCATGTGGATTGCCTTCCTGTGGCATAAATGGGAATACATAATTTAATCCCGGACCCCATAAAACATAAGGTTGAATTACGTACTTGCTGCTATTATAAAAGCAACGCAGGTTATACTTGATAATAAGATCATACATATAGTAGCTCTCAGCTACCGTACTTATGCCCTTATCTACTACTTGG
>JABDCH010000022.1 GCA_013288205.1 Bacteroidota bacterium
CTTCTGCTAATTTCTTCCGTTCATGGACATTAAGCAATTCAGCCAGCCCGTTACCTATACAATTAAGTTCCTTTACGGCACAATGTGAAAATGATTCTGCACTTATTCAGTGGACAGCACAAACCGAGTTGAATAACGCGTATTACACGGTTGTAAAAACGACGGATAACATTCACTTTGAAACAATGGCTGTAGTTACGGGTGCCGGAACTACGAGTTTACCCACTAATTACTCTATTGTAGATCACACACCCTATACTGGAGAATCATATTATATACTATATCAGACAGATTATGACGAGACGAGGACAAAGGTGGGCGACCCGATAGCATTTATAGGCTGTGGATCTGGTAATGTACCTGGCACAACTGTAAATGCATATAATGCCGGTAACTATATCCTGGTTAACATAAATTCTACTAAGACAGATAATTTTGACATTACCCTGACCAATATGTATGGCCAGACAATATTTTCTCAAGATCACACAGTTGTATTGGGTAATAATCAAGTAATGATTCCGAATAATGTTGCTTCAGGTGTATATGTATTAACTGTTCGGAACGACCAATTTAATTACGCACATAAACTACTTATTGGTAGCGTAAACATAAACAGATAAACTATATTTCTTCTTCCTGAAAACCTCCGGATTTCCCATATGGTGAAAGGTTTTTCTATTTTTTTGCTGAGGGATAATCAGTTAAATTATTCTTAATAATGTTAGTTACAAAATTTGAATTAGCTTTGTTGCCATTGAATATAACATAACATGAAAAAAGTAGCAGTTTTATTAGTAGGTGGTGCCATTTGTTTGCAGGTTACAGCACAAAACAGTAAAGTTACAAGCGCTAAAATGCATCTTGAGTCGTATAGTTCTCAACAAGATACATCTGAATTGGCTTTGGCGAAGCAATCAATTGATGATGCAGCCGTAAATGAAAAGACAAAAGATGAACCCAAAACTTACCTTTACCGTGGTGAAGTATACATGGCTTATTTTACGCAACATTTAAGCGATTTGGTTTCAAAGGCCATAAAAGTGTCAGGGGCTAAAAATGCTAATCAGGCCAGGTCGGATGCCTATTCGAATATTGATACAAATACTATTTGTGTAGCTGCCAATTGTTTTATGAAAGTTATACAAATGGTTCCGAATGATTACTATGCTGAAGAAGCTAAACAAGGCCAAAATCTGCCAACGTGTCTTATTCACTTGGAAAATAAAGCTCCCAGGGAATATTCTGCCGGACGATATGCTTCCGCCCTGGCATTATATCAAAAAATACTCCAGGTGAGTGCTTTACTTAATAAAACAACTGATAGTGCATATAAACAAAATATAGAGGCGGCCGCACTTTCAGCCGATGCTGCAAATAATACAGCTGTGGCCCTTACCTATTATCAGAAACTGATAGACTTAAAATATGGAGGAGCAATGCCATATCGTTCATTAATGAACATGTATAATAAACAAAATGATAGTGCTAAAGTATGGGATTATATGGAAAAAGGCAGAGCCATGTATCCGAATGATTTGAGTATGATCATTACCGAAACAAATTTTTATTTGACAAGACACGAATATGATAAGGCTTTAAATAATCTTACAAGTGCAATTAAGCAGGTAGAAGCCAGCCCCGATAAAAATAAGCAACATACAGAATTGCTCAGCAGTTTATACCAAAATTTAGGAGGAATATACGATCGCAAAGCCTTTCCTAAAGATGCAAAAGACAATGACCTTCCAAAACCTGCTGACTTTGATTCAGCATTTGCGCAAGCCGATACCAACTATGGGAATGCACTGGCCGTAAACCCAGATAACTTTGATGTATTGAAAGCCCGTGGAGCACTCTATTTTAACCGCGCTGTGCCAATAATAAAGCAAGCTAATGAGCTTCCTATTAATGCTACTGATAAATATAATAAGCTAATGGCACTGGCCAAGGTGTATTTTTTACAAGCCCAGCCTTACCTGGAAAGGGCATATAAAATAAAGCCTGGTGATATAGAGAATGCTAATGCATTAAAGAATGTATATGCTACCACCGACCAGAATGACAAGATGAAAGCTATGCAGAAATAAGGCCGGTAGCTAAAGATGAAAATAAATTAGTCTATCCCTTCTTGTTTAACTGACAATAGGTCTTTAAGCAACACTTGAATTTTAGGTGGATCAATGTCGGTTTCGGTTGCTGTATTTTGGGCATCTGTACGCAAGTATAAAATCCAACCCGTATTTTTTTGCCAATAACAGCCGATCAATAAATTGTATTTATCAGTGTATGAAATTTCCGTATTAGGGTCGGCAGGCGGACGGTTAGTTATATTGGTTGTGATATAATTTAAAAACTTAATAAGCTCGTCAACTTCCCCTGAATCAAGTAGCGCAGAGAAACTTACTGCTGTACTATTGGGTTCTTGAATATCAAACCGCAGACATTTCATTTTGTCGTTGTTGCTTTGGTCTGATATATATTCCACCTGGATATTTAAATTATCTATCTTATCAATTTCATTAAAGCGCTTTTGTAATATGGTGCCTTTCCGGTTAGCAAAATTTTCGGCCGGGCTCGTTGGTTTTGAACCTGCATCTTGTGCTAATAAATTACATGCGCCCCCAAGCAAGCAAATAAAAAGAAGTGGTTTTTTCATAAAATAAACTTTGTTACAATAATACGAATTATTGCAATAATAATCAGGTTTCTTATTTCCCTGCTTTTTTCATGGCTAGTTGAACAGCTTTGGTTGCATTAATAATCCCGCCCGAAATACATAAATCAGAATAAGTGACCATAGAAGTTGCATGTCCCGGTTCAGGAACCTTCATCGTAACTTTTGTAACAGATTTCATTAAGATCTTTCGCACCTGTTTAGCTGTCAATTTTGGGAAGTATTCCCGTATAATGGCGGCTACACCGGCAGCACAGGGAGATGCCATGCTTGTACCACTAAAATAAGCATAGCCCGTATCGGGTATACAACTATATACATTTACTCCGGGGGCAAAAAGATCAACTGTTTTTTTTCCATAGTTGCTGAAGGATGCCGGCATTCCTTTAGAATCGTTTGCTCCAACCTCAAGCCAGTTAGTAGCTTCTTTGTGGCTACCTTCAAACCTGCGGTTAGGAAAATTATCGGTAGTATCATTATCCTGGTGATCGTTTCCGGCTGCATGAACTAATAAAACGTCATGTGCTTCAGCATACTTTACGGCATCGTCCACCGTTTTTTTATTGTAAGAGAACCCTTTCCCAAAACTCATATTAACAACACGGGCGCCATTATCGACAGCATAACGTATACCATTTGCAACATCTTTGTCACGTTCGTCGCCATCAGGAACAACCCGTACCACCATAATTTTAACATTATCGGCAATGCCCTCTTGTGTTCCGCTCATGCCCGTACGCGAACCTGCAATTATACCGGCTACATGTGTACCATGAACATCGGTTGGGCCTACCACATCATTGTTGCCATAATAACGTTGGGTTGCATCTTCGTAATTATCTCCAACTACATAGCGAGGATTAAAATCCAAATTGTATTGATATTTTAAAAATGCTTGATAATACTCTTCTATTTTCGAAAATTGCTTTAGCAAGGTATCGGCAGTGGTTCCTTTTATAAAAAACTGGAACCTGTTAATATTCCGGATTACCCTGCGTTTGGCTCTTGCAAGGGCACTATCGGTAGGGTGATAGTTTTCCATATCCTCTTTAGTTAAATCACTTTTACCCAGTATGCCTTTCAGTACCCCTACGGTATCTATAAAGGTTTTAATGCTATTGTATTGTTGCTGATAGTTATCCCTTTCAGATTCAAATTTCTTTTTAACTTTTAAATATTTGGCATATTCCGCCTTATCATTTTTGGCAACTTTATCCGGCGTTACTGCAGCATATTTTTTATTCAAGTCCTTATAAAGGCGGGTTACCTCTACATTTTCTTGTTTAATGTCGCTATCTTTTCCTCCTATAAAGTCCCAACCATTTACATCATCTACATAACCATTCTTATCATCATCAATCTTGTTATTCGGAACTTCTTTCGGGTTTACCCAAATATGGTCTTTTATATAAGGCTGATTAATATAGGTGCCTCCATCAATCACAGCCACTACAGTGGTAGTCGAAGTTCTGTTTTTAAGTAAGTTAAGTGCTTCATCAGAGCCTGTTCCATATACGCTATCTTTTTCTATGCCTTCGTTTTGCCAATTTTTAGCAGGCTTGGTGCCCATTTGTCCTATGGCACTGTGGCACAATATGCCTAATGAAAAGAGAAAAGTAAGATGACGGAAGTGTTTTGTCATGATAATAAATTTGGATACAAACATAGCAAATATGCGTAATTACAAGTGTTAATGAAATGCTAAACAAAAATAAATACAGGTAATGTGTGAAGAAATGCTATTGTTTTGTTGATATATGGCAAATAGGAATCACCATACGTACAAGGTCTCTTTTATATGAACTGAAATATGAAATGATTTTAGTTGGCTGAAAACCTGTGGAAACTCATTGTAATCTTATATAGTTTTTATAATTTAGCATTGAATTAGGGAACAAGGAAGCTCACTGTTCAATAAATCACTGACCAAATTATTAATTATTTAAATCTTCAAAAAATGAAAAAGAGATTACCATTATTCTTTATCCTTTTCAACTTGTTGTTTATAGGAAAAAACAGTGCACAGCAATGGAACTACAACGCATACACAGGTACAGGAGGTACTGGGTACCTGGGAACTTCCGGGGGGACTTATGATGTTGTTTTGGGTACGAACAGTGTCCAGCAGGTAATTCTTAAAAATACATCAGGGGCAGTCGGTATCGGGTATAACTATGCACCAAGCTATCAATTGGACGTATATTCTGATATTACCCATTTGGCCCTGAAGGATATCAATGTCAGTTGCCCGACCTGTACACCTGCCAATGCTGTAGGATACCGAATAGGTGGACAAATGGTGTTGTGGACAGCCGGAATCAGCTCAGATATTTATGTAGGTATTGGCGCTGGCAATACTGTGAGTTCCAGTATCAATAATACATTTATAGGAAACAGTGCCGGTAATTCAATAACTACAGGGAATAGTAATACTGCTGTAGGATATAGAGCCTATTTCGGTGCCACCCATGGAAGTAATAATACGGCTAGCGGTGCTTTTTCACTGTACTCCAATTCAGGTGATGGTAATACAGCTACAGGGTACAATTCACTGTACAATAATATTGGCAACAGTAATACCGGCACTGGTACAAGTGCACTTTTTTCTAATACTACCGGGCAAGCCAATACAGCTACCGGTTATTATTCGCTATTATCTAATAGTACTGGGATGGACAACACAGCTACCGGTGCACGCGCTCTTTTTTCCAATACTTCTGGCTCGAGCAATACAGCTACCGGATACCAGGCGTTAAATTCTGATACGAATGGAAGCTTTAATACGGCCACGGGTGTAGGGGCCCTTTCATTCAATACCAGTGGTAGTACCAATACCGCTGTGGGAGCTAATGCTCTTTATTCCAATACGATTGGAACTGGCAACACAGCTAACGGATATCAGGCGCTCGATAGAAATACTACGGGTAATTATAATACAGCCTATGGAAATACATCTCTTTTTTCCAATACATCGGGCGCATACAATACTGCCGTTGGGTATGGTTCACTTTTCTTTAATACCGCTAACCATAATACGGCTATCGGATCGTATGCACTCTTTTCCAATACCGGGTTTAGTGGAAATACCGCTGTCGGCGACAGTGCATTATATTCCCAATCAGTTGCTAGTTCTTTAACAAGTGGTAATGTAGCTATTGGTAATTCAACCTTGTATAGTAACCAGGCGCAGTTCAATACAGCTATAGGTGCATGGGCTATGAAATATAATATCTCAGGACAATTTGTTACTGCTATAGGATACGGGGCACTATACTCCAATGTTAGCGGTAGTTCCAATACAGCTAATGGGTATGAGGCACTTTTTTCCAATACAACCGGAACTGAAAACGTTGCATTAGGGATGAAAACACTCTACTCTAATACAAATGGTAACAATAATACCGCAGTTGGAGAACTGGCGCTTTTTTCGAATACTACAGGGCAAGGCAATGTAGCTACGGGATTAGGAACGTTGGGATCTAATACCATCGGATTAAATAATACTGCCAGTGGGATGGGCGCCCTTAGTAATAATACAAATGGTAGTAGCAGTGCAGCCATAGGTGCTAATGCAGGGTATAATAATACAGGTAGTTGCAATACTTATTTAGGCGACAGTGCGGGTGCATATACTACCGCTGGAAATTATGATACATATTTAGGCTATCAGGCAGGAGCCGCCGCTGCATTTAGTAATGTATCCAATGTTACTTGCCTGGGTCATACTTCAGGAGTAGCTGCAACTAATATAGCAAGCAATTCAATATATCTGGGCAATAGCTCAATCCAGTATATATATATGGAGCCTACAAGCATCAGCGCATATAGCGACAGGCGTATTAAGGATAATATTCGTGAAGATGTACCAGGACTGTCATTCATAAAAAGGCTTCATCCTGTAACATATAACCTCAATATACATAAACAAAACCAATTTATAGGAGGTGGTGATAGTCAACAATGGGCAGGTAAATACGATATTGAAAAAATTACTCAAAGTGGTTTTATAGCCCAACAGGTAGATTCGGCTGCCCAAGCATGCGGATATGCATTTAGCGGGGTAAACAGGCCTAAAAGCTCCAATGGATTATATTCGCTAGGATATACAACGTTTGTTGTGCCCCTGGTAAAAGCCGTACAAGAGTTGAATGCTAAAAATGATAGTTTGCGCTCTACAGTAGATAGCCTCCGCAATGCATTTAAGAGTATCCAGGCCTGTTTGTCGCAGCTTTGCAACTCACCAACAGGTGACGTTGGGGCTGCTCCGCCACCGAATTCAGGCTCATCTTCTACCGAACAAACGGTTTCATTAGGTTCCGCGACAATGCCGATGCTGTGTCAGAATACACCCAATCCGTTTAATTCTGATAGTAAGATAAGCTATTTTATACCTCAAGGAATTACGGGAGCAAGCCTGGTGTTTTACGATACCTATGGCAACCAGATAAAAACTGTTCAATTAAATCAAACCGGTAATGGCACCGTAAATATTAACGTGAACAATTTAAGCAACGGAGTATATTCGTATAGCCTTATTGTGAAGGGTAACATTGTAGATACTAAACGCATGGAAATACAACGATAGACTTACTTTTCAGCCTTATCAGGTTTAGGCATAAACTGTTTAAATGTATCCCCTCTTAATCCTAATCTGAGGGTTTCGAGGGGAATTACATCGTCAGGGCCTATGTTACCTAGGTTTACATTAGCTCCGAGTAATGCAATAAACCAAGCCTGTTGCGATTTATTGGGTGCCTCCCAAAGTATTTTGTCCTTGGGTACATTATTCAGTATTTTGTTTATCAATGCAGAGTGTGCATTACCATTCGGGCGGTAAATACCTACGGTTCCGCTTTCTCTCGATTCAGCAATTACTTTCCAGGCACCTGATTCAATTTCTTTATTCATCATCGAAATCCATAATTTCGGATGAATAATTACACCTGCCTCTTTCGAGCCTACTTCAGATAATACAGTAAAGTCTTTTGCCAATTCTTTTATGTAGTGGCATTTATCCTCGTGCTTCATTTGGAGTGAACCATCCGAAACTTCAACATACTCCATTTTAAGCTTGCTAAGTAGCTTACGGTAATCATCGAACATATTACGCACAATGAACGCCTCGAACAAGGTTCCGCCAAAAAATATTTTTATACCTGCTTCATTATATAAGCCAAGTTTTTTATTCAAATCTTTGGTTAAAAGCGATGTACCAAAGCCCAATTTTACCAAGTCAGTATATTCACCCGAAACGCTTACTAAGTCCAAGGCTTGCCGCAGGCTTAAGCCTTTATCCATTACCATTGTAATTCCGGCTTCTCTTGGCTTTTCAGTTCTTTCGGGAAGTCCCGGGAGTTTAAAATTCCGCATCTTTATCCTATGTTTAATGACCTGTCTGAAAGTTACACAGGCGTAACAAAAGTAATAAATCGTGAGACAGAAGGGGGGTAAAAAATGCAAGCGCTTGTAACGTGTTGATTTGTTGATGAATATAAGTGTTGGTAAAAAGTGACCACCTGCTTTTCCTTTACACTAGGTTAGTAGACCTATTTCATTTTAGCGAAGAGAATAAAATTAACCGGTGGGAATAAAAATATGATTTAAAACAGGATTTCATGTGGGCTAATAACATACTTTTGCCATACGAAAAATCTAAGACCTGTTGTATCACTCACCATCGTGATTTTAATTCGTTAGATTTTCGATACTAACTTAATTAAAAAATAAAAATAAGATGAAAAATCTTGTTAGAGTAATGTTTTTTGCACTCCTGAGTGGAATTTCGTTCTCGTTATTTTCACAAAATGTGGGTATTAATGTTTCAGGGAAAACGCCAAGTGTTAATGCCATCTTAGATCTGAATACAGGAAATGCTAAAAATCTTGGGATTCTTATTCCACGTGTTGTAATAGGTTCAAGCCTCACTACCTTCAGCCCTCCTATGGCAAATGCAGCTACAGGATTAGATTCTGGGATGATGGTATATAACTGGCAATCTACATATCATCCTATTGGTTTTTATTATTGGAATGGCTCAAGCTGGACAGTTGTGGCCGCTGCTGCTGCCTGGCAGCTTACGGGCAATGCTGGTACTACTGTAGGCACAAACTATCTTGGAACAAGCGATGGTAATGCATTGGAATTTAAAGTAAATGCCCAAAAATCAGCATGGTTAGATTATGCTTCTCCATATAATGCTACGTTCGGCTATGAAGCAGGTAACTCATTAACCAGTAGTGGAACTAATAACTTAGCTGCCGGTTACCAGGCTTTATATAGCAATGTAGCCGGTGATTCAAATACATCTGTTGGTTACCAATCGCTTTATACCACAACGGGAGGAGGCAACACAGGCATAGGAAACCAGGCTCTTTATTCAAATGGCTATGGAGGCGATAATGTTGCAGTGGGAGACCAAGCTATGTATAATGGAGCAAATGGGTATTTTAATGTAGCGACAGGGTATCAATCATTGTATAACAATTCCAGCGCCACCTATAATGTTGCTTCGGGAGCACAAGCTCTCTATGGCGTAAAAAGCGGAAACAACAACATTGGTATAGGGTCTATGACACAATACAGCAACAGCAGCGGAAGTAATAATATAGCTATCGGTAACCAATCTCTTTACAATCTTTCCAGCGGAAATTATAGTATTGGTATTGGCTATCAAGCGGTTTATAATAACCTTGCCAATGACAATATTGGTATAGGCTACCAAGCTTTATATTCTACTGGTACATATGCCGCCGATAATATTGCCATAGGTTACCAGGCTCTTTACTCAGTTACTTATGGAACCCCGAATATTGCTATTGGGTACCAGGCTCTCTACGCTGCCGCAGGTGCTGAATTTAACACGGCACTTGGGTATAAAGCACTCAATACTTCACTCACAGGTGAATATAATACGGCAGTAGGTTACGAGGCACTTCAAAATGATGCATCAACCTATACCAACGCAAACAACACGGCTGTTGGCGCTTTAGCATTACAAACCAATAGTAACGGTTATTATAATTGCGCCCTAGGCTATGAGGCAGGGTTTAGCAACACCAATGGAGAGCAAATTACTGCGCTCGGCTATCAGGCAGGCTATAGCAATACCACAGGTAATAATAACCTTTCACTCGGTTACCAATCTGGATACAATACTACTACCGGACATGAAAATGCTTTTGTTGGCAACCAAGCAGGGTTTTATAATACCACCGGGCAAGAAAATACATTTGTTGGCTACCAGGCCGGATATAATAGTTCACTCACTACACATAATAATGTAACCTGTTTAGGATATTATTCTGGCAACGGTGCCGCTACATTAAGCGATAATGCTATGTACCTGGGTAATGCATCTACCAGTAAAATATATGCCAATGTGCTTACATTTTCTACTTATAGCGACAGGCGTATTAAGGATAGCGTGAAAGAAAATGTTCCTGGTTTGGCCTTTATTACCAAGTTGCGCCCGGTAACTTATCATTTAAATATCCACAAGGAAAATAAAGTGCTCGGCATCAAGGACGACCAGGATTATCCTGGGAAATATGATGTGGAAAAAATTACTCAAACCGGGTTTATTGCCCAACAGGTTGATTCGGCTGCCATGGCTTGCGGATATGATTTTTCAGGTGTTGAGCGGCCAAAAACCTCTAATGGTTTATATACGGTGGGGTATACAACATTTGTAGTGCCACTGGTGAAGGCTGTTCAGGAACAACAGCAAATGATTGAAGACCAAAAAAAGACTATTGAGCAACAACAAGCAACTACTACCACACAGCAAGCTAAAATAGATATCCAACAGGCCTCTATTGACGAATTAAAGCAAGAAGTTGAATTACTGAAAAAGCGAATGGATGCCATGTCCAATAGCCAGAAGTAAACAAGCTTTTATACCCGTGTTTTTATTGTTCTCCACCATTAAAGAATAAACCTATTTTTGCAGCAATGAATGGTAAAAAAGCCATATTTTGCTGGAGTGGAGGAAAAGATTCCTCCTTTGCATTATATAAAATTCTGCAATCTGCAGAATACGAGGTTGTAGCCCTTTTTACTACGATAAACGAGAATTTCAAAAGAGTTTCCATGCATGGAGTGAGGGAAGAACTTATAGAATTGCAGGCAGCACATATAGGTATTCCACTTATAAAAATGTATGTGAAAACAGGGAGTAACGAGGAATACGAAAGGAATATGGAAACATTCTTGTTGACTCAAAAAGAAAAGGGAGTTGATTATGTGGTTTTTGGTGACATCTTTTTAGAAGACCTTAGGGCATATCGGGATAAGAATCTGGAGAAGGTAAAAATGAAAGGAATTTACCCTTTATGGAAGATGGATACGAGTAAGCTTGCACATGAGTTTATTGACCTCGGATTTAAGACAATATTATGTTGTGTTAATGATGCATATCTATCTGATAAAGAAGTTGGAGTTATGTTTGACTTAAACTTGTTAAGCAATATTCCATCTAACGTTGATCCGTGTGGAGAAAATGGGGAGTTCCATAGCTTCTGTTTCGATGCCCCAATTTTTAAAGAACCGGTAAATATAAAAGTGGGGGAAAAGGTGTATCGGCCCCTGGAAATAAAAACCGATTCCAATAATCCCTGTCCGACTGAAAATAAAACCCAGGGATTTTGGTTTTGTGAATTAAGTAACACATAAAGTAAGCTATATATTATAACTTTGCAATATGAATGAAAATCTAAAAAAAGCCCTTTTTGAATATTTGCTTTGGATGGGAGACACAACCCTTGTCCTTGGGCACCGTCTTTCGGAGTGGTGCGGACATGGCCCCATTTTGGAAGAAGATATTGCGTTAACCAATATTTCATTGGATTTATTAGGCGAAGCCCGTTATTACTACACCTATGCCGGTGAAGTGGAAGGAGAAGATCGCACAGAGGACGATTTAGCGTATTTGCGCGATGTGATGGATTACCATAACTCCTTATTGGTAGAACAACCCAACGGTGATTTTGGCTTTACCATGGTGCGCCAGTTTTTATTCACTGCTTTTTGGTATCACATGCAGGATGCTTTGCTTTCCAGTTCGGATGAGCGGATACGTGGCATTGCTGAAAAAGCGATTAAGGAAGTAACTTACCATCTCAGGCATTCATCAGACTGGATCAAGCGATTGGGAGATGGAACCGAAGAAAGCCATAAAAAAGTTCAGGAGGCAGTAGAGACTATATGGATGTTAACGGAAGACCTTTTTCTATCCATGCCTAATGATAAACTGCTAATAGATGAGAAGATAGTTCCTGAAATGTCTGGTATTCATAAAAAATGGCAGGAAACCGTTAAAACTGTATTCGAAGAAGCTACGCTGAAAATGCCCACAGAATCCTTCAATATGAAAGGTGGAAGAGAAGGTAAGCATTCAGAGCACTTAGGATATATTTTGGCAGAATTACAGTTTTTACCCAGAGCCTATCCCGGGGCAAAATGGTAAAATATAGCTTGTCCTAGAACAGGCCACCAACGGCATTATGAATACGAAAGAAGAAATATGGGATTATCTAGAAGAGGTGAAAGACCCCGAAATACCTGTATTGAGTGTACTTGATTTAGGAATAGTAAGAAGTGTTGAAGTAAATGCTGATGGAGCACTTGTTACTATTACCCCTACCTATACCGGTTGCCCTGCTACCCATGTTATTGAACAAGATATCCGTAGCAAGTTAACAGAAAAAGGGATAGAAAATTTTACGATTAAAACTACCTTATCACCCGCCTGGACAACTGATTGGATAAGTGAAGAAGGAAGGAGAAAACTAAAAGAATACGGTATAGCTCCACCGGAAGAAGCATCGCTTGATAAAAGCAGTGTAAGTGATCATCCGAAAGTGGTTCATTGTCCCCGCTGCCATTCCACTAATACAGAAATGAAAAGCTTTTTTGGTTCTACGCCATGCAAATCTTTATACGTATGCAATGATTGTAAAGAGCCATTCGACTATTTTAAATGTTTGTAATACATGAGTAATATTTTATTTTCCATTGAAAACAGCATAGCTAAAATCAAACTAAACAGGCCTGAGGTGCTCAATAGTTTCAATATGCCTATGGCTAAGGAACTCCAGGTAGCCTTGGACGAATGTCGCGATAATAAAGCTGTACGTTGTGTGCTGATAACAGGAGAGGGGAGGGCATTTTCAGCGGGACAAGATCTGGCTGCTGCTATTGCCCCCGGAACCGAGATAAAACAAATCGTAAGAGAACAATATAACCCAATAATTTTAAAATTGCGAGAGTTGGAAAAGCCTGTTGTTTGCGCGGTTAACGGAGTTGCAGCCGGTGCAGGTGCCAGCATTGCTTTTGCATGCGATATTACAGTAGCTGCATCATCGATCAGCTTTATACAATCGTTTAGTAAAATAGGATTAATACCTGATAGTGCAGGAACCTTTTTCTTGCCTCGTTTAGCCGGACTTCAACGGGCAACAGCCTTAACCATGTTGGGTGATAAAATAACCGCTCAACAGGCAATGGAATATGGGTTGATCTATAAAGTATTTCCCGATGAAAGCCTGATAGCCGAAGCAGAAAAAATAGCCGTCCAACTGGCTGCTATGCCTACCAAAGGATTAGGCTACACTAAACGATTGCTGAATGCTTCACTCCATAATAATTTGAATGAACAGCTGCAAATGGAAGAAGAAATACAAGATGCTGCATCAAAAACCTACGACTATAATGAAGGTGTAAAAGCCTTTTTGGAAAAACGGAAACCCGTATTTAAGGGTGAATAGCAAAGCTACCCAACGAAAGGGTTAACTATTTCGTCTATCTTATCAGAATGTTATAGTTTTGTGAAGTATACTATAGTGCATACTGAACAAATAAATTATAAAATTGCTGAAATCCTTTTGGTGTTTTCATAAAATAGATAGGTTAAGAGCCTTTTTATAAGAAAATAACATATATTTGTTGCAGTTTTAACGACCAATTATCGATGAAGTATAAATACGTCCTTTTTATTTTTTCAGGTTTAGTATTTTCCCTTTCAGAGGCTCACGCCCAGATTCAAAATCCATTTTCTCAATCTGTAGCCCCAAGGAACGCCGTAATCGGTCCCGATGTAACAGAATTAATGAAAGGTGCGGTAGAAGAGCCTTCCAAGCGTACTCTTTTCAGTTCAAGCTATAAAGCCCCCGGCGGAAAAGTTATTTGCCGGTATGGTTCTCAAATTATAAACTACCCAGATGCCAATGGAAAACTGCAGCCGATTAATGTTGAACTTAAAAACGATAAAAATGGCTGGGCTGCCGATCAACAGCCTTACCCATGTTACCTTCGGATCGATAAAAGCACAGCAATAGGTATTGGAAATGGGGAAGAAGTAGATTTCAATATCAATCCTACCATCAATGGTTCTACTTTCAGTCAAAATATATCTTCGCTCGAAAAAAACACAACTTCCCTTAGCTTGTCGAATGGAATCAATAAGAAGGTTACATTTTTGACAAATGGTATTGAAACAGACTATACTCTTGATAGCTCAATTGGAACTGCCATAACTATTTCGGAAGAATTAAAATATCCTTCAGAATATAAACTAATTACCGATAAGCTTCGCGGTAGAGGAACTAAAGAGGGCTGGACAGGTGATTACATCATAGTTTCTAAAAAGGATAATTCGGAAGTAGCCCGGTTTCATGCTCCTTTGTGTTATGATTCAAAAGGTAATTGGTGTATAGGTTCGTATTGCACACAAACAAAAGATGGCAAAGAAATACTGACAACGATTGTGCCTTCGAGTTGGTTGTCGAAAGCTGTATATCCGCTTGTTATTGACCCATTAGTTACTGGCCCTACGGCCAAATGGACAGGAGGAAGCATCCCTTCTTGTATTTTCCCAAGTTTTTCCCACGATAGCATACGTGTGACTATTCCAGCAAAAATAACGATCACCAGTTTCATTATTAATTATGCATACGAGACTAATGCGAATATTCCCGTTTATCTTCAGGATGGCAAATTCTATTTTAGCAATTCTTGCAGAAATAATCCTTCAGATACATTATCATGCGATCGTGATCCTGGCAATAGGGATTTTCTGCCAGGAACATGCTACTTGAAACCAGGTGCCGATTTCCACTGTTTCCTCACGTCTTGTTATGCTCCTTCATGCGATTCTCAAAGATTTTATTTAACCGCTCACTTGGCAAGGCTTGCAGGTGGCTCAGGCTGCGATACTGATTGGGTATGGTATTCAAAATATATCCAGGTTCCATATTATCAATTTATGGCTACTGTAATAGGTAACACGGTTCAGCCTGATTCTGTTGCACCTCTTGTGGTAAGCCCCACTACACAATGTTCCGATATATGTTCATTAAAAATGGTAGTGAATGCTGCCTATGGTGTGCCACCATACCGAATGAGTCACCCCTGGGATACTGCAAAGTACACTGTCGGTGCTTATTCTGTTACGCAAAATTGTACCTCAATAGGTACGGCCACATTCCATCTTACTATTCCTAATTGTCCCACTTTTTGTGGAACAAATGCAACACTTACGGTGCCTCCACCACTGGTCATAGATGCTTGTGGAGACACAGCCAAAGGATGGCCAATAGAAAAAGTGAATATAAACCCTACACCCAAGTTAGCTACCACTCCTGATACCCTGAATATATGTAATGGTGTTCCCATACAATTCACCTTTACTTCCTGTGTTAGTAGCACTTCCATAGTGTGGACGGGCAGCAATGGTTCTTCTGGTACAGGTGATATTAAAGCCACCCTATATGATACAAGTAAAGCTAATCCTTATAAAGTAACATACAAAGTGGTAGGTACTGCAAGCGGATGCGCCTCTGATACGGCACTGGCAACAGTGATTATAAACCCATATCCTTCGGTTACACTAAAAGGTAAAGACACCATTTCGGTGGGTAGCAGTAGCAATCTTTCTGCAAGCGGCGGAACAACTTATCTGTGGCTTCCGGCAGCAGGCTTAAGTTGCACAACTTGTCCTAATCCAACGGCTACTCCTTCTGCTACTACCGTATACTATGTAACGGTAATAGATAAGGAGGGTTGTTCCTGGGTTGATTCAATAAGGGTGGTAGTGCTGGAAAATCAAATTATTGTGCCTAATGTTATTACCCCAAATGGAGATGGAATTAATGATTACCTGCAAATAAAAGGGCTTCAGTATTATCCTAATTCAAGTATTAATATATATGACCGTTGGGGAAAAGAAGTATATAGTTCATCCAATTATGCCAATAATTGGGGCGGTGGAGATCAAAGTGACGGAGTATATTTTTATGTACTTACCTTGAATACGGGTAAGAAGTACCAGGGTTATTTTCAAATTATCAAATAAATATTGTCTATCCAATGAAACACATTTTCCTTTTCCTCTGTTTGTTTTTCATGAGCACATTTGCTATGGGGCAAGCCCAGATTTTTTATGAAACATTTGAATCGGGCGGAGGAACATTTACCCTTAATGGAGTAGGTCCCGGGACGAATACGGGGACCAATGAATGGATTGTAGATTCCAATTATTTTGGAGGAGGGATATATCCAAATACAACCAATGAAGATAGTACATATGGAGGCACTATCAGTTATGCTCCTTATGGACACTATCTTCACATATACGATGTTCCATCGGGGTATTTGAATGATAACTATAATCCTGCGAATGCATCAGATAGGTTTGCCTATACAACTAACGACATATGTACTTTAGGATTGACCAGTGTGACATTAAACTTTTTTTACCTCTGCCAGGGCTCTGCTACAGCCTACGGACAAGCGTATTTCAGCCGAAATGGAGGTCCATGGACGGCTATAGGCCCACAATTAAATAATAGGCATAAATGGCAATATGCAAGTTTGACTAATCCACAATTAAATGACGGACAAATACGGGTGGGTTTCCGCTGGCAAAACAATTCAGGAGCCGGAAAGGATACATCGGCTCTTGGAATAGATGATGTAATTATGACTGCAAAGTATGATAGCATACATCAGCCTATTACCGGTAAAATGATTAATATCACTGGTACCGATACGGTTTGTCCGGGCCAGTTTCTGGAATTGCAATATACCATGTCCGACACAATGTGTGATGCTAACTGGAACCTTCAAATGTCTGATGGAACTGGAAGTTTTAATAATATAACATCTATTTGGGCCGGAGTTAATGGGCCAGGTTATGGAGTTACTACATTAGGATATTGGTTCATTAATTTGCCATCTCCACTTGTTACAGGTAATTGTTACAGGTTCAGAATGGTTCGCAGTTCCTGGCCATTTATTGTCATATATGATAGCGTTTGTTTGGTAGTGAGAAATTGCCCTACATCCATTACTACCATGCAACCTGCTGTTACCTTAGATTCAAATGCCGTTTGTGCCGGAAGTGTAATTGATGTACCTTTCATGTCATCCGGAACATTTGGCAACCTGAATATTTATTATGCTGAACTATCTGATTCTGCTGGAAATTTTAAAACCTACGATACACTTGGACAATTTATAAGCAACCAGGATTATTCCTTTCCTCCCGGTAGCGTATCAGGAAAGATACCCAATAATGTTCCTGCCGGATGTCATTATTATGTAAGGGTAGTCGCAGACACTCCTTCTACTATAGGGGGCGTTTGGGGGCCTTTTTGTATACAGCACTGTGATATTAATACAAATGGCGACACAAGTGTTCAGGCATGTGTTTGGTCATGCTTTAAAGGTCCTGCTGGGTATAATGTTCCCATTCATTATTATGTTCATAGATATGATAGTAATGCACATTATGCACCTAACAATAAATTTGAAGTGCAGTTGCTAAATCAACAATATTTTACATTGGTAAATAATGGAGCTTTAGGGATAAAGGTAGACACGGTGTCCTCAACTATGGTTATCCATGTCCCCTGTGCTGATAGCTTAACAAATATTTACAATATACCTCCAGGGGTTTACTATATGCGTATCATCGCTACACATTCCAAAAATATGCCCGACAGTACGCTGGGTTCGCTGGTGCATCTAACCATTGGGGAACCAGCCGATAGCTTGGCCTTGTTCGTGGTTTATCCAAACAGCGTAGGACCTTATTGCCAGGGCTCGGATATAGATATCCTTGCCACTCCTTACCGCTATATGGTACAACCCTATAATTCCACCTATACATGGTGGGAATCGATACCTTCCGGGTTATACCAATTCCCTAAGTATCCTTATGGAGAGTTATCATTATACCTTAATGGTGCCGGAAACTTCCAGATAATATGCCAGGAAACTAATTATGGGTGTGTTGGCCCGAAAGAAATGTTATCTGATTCTATAATTGTTCAGGGACCGCCTGCCGTTGCTATTACAGGTCCTAAAATAATTTGTGTGGATGATACGGGAACCTATTCAGTAAAGTTTACTCAGAGATCTTCCTATACCTGGACAATAGAGGGAAATGCACACTCCGATACAGCGAATAACGTTATAAAAGTTAAATTTAATGCTGCCGGAACAGTAACCATACGCTTGCATGCGTCCGATAGCTGTTTCCCGGATGAAAACGACTCGATAAAAGTGAAAGTTATTGCAAGGCCTGTTCCTGCTGTTACTGTCAATCCAGCTAATATTTGTAGTGGTGAAACAGTAACTCTTGTAGCTTCTGGCGGCACTTCATATACCTGGAGCAATGGCAAGAAAATAGCAACAATAAAGGTAATAGCGACAACGGCTGACAGTTCGTATACTGTAGGTGTGGCTAATGCAGGTTGTACGGTAGATACTACTGTAAAACTTAAAGTCTACCCCATACCAGATGTAAAGATTGCCTATTGTGTAGGTGATACAGTTATTATGAATGCTTCAGGAGCTCAATCATATATATGGACTCCATCGGCCGGTTTAACCATAAATGATTCCATAGCAAAAGGAATATTTTCTTCGGTACAAACTTTTACCGTAATAGGCACATCTCACAATTGTAAGGATACGGTGTATGTTTTTGTTAATCCGAGTATTAAAACAAATGGTATAAATAATGCTACAGCTGTTTATGCCGGTCAAAGTGTTCAATTATCTGTTCAGGGAGGTGAAAAATGGTATTGGTCACCATCTTCAAGCCTGAATAACGACAGTATACAAAATCCTATCGCCACTCCGTTAACTACTACAGTATATACCGTTATTGTGAAGGATTCAAATGGTTGTATTTTGATGGATACAGTTACTGTAGACGTAAAAGTTACCTGCGGTATATTTGTTCCAAATGTCTTTTCACCAAGCGACCCAAGCAATCGTAATAACATATTGTATGTAAGGAGTGAATGCCTTGTATCGGTTGATTTTGAAGTGTTTGACCGTTGGGGAAATAAGGTTTTTGAAACCCTGGATATTAACAAGGGTTGGGATGGAAACTATAGAGGCGAAGCCATGAATCCCGCCACGTTTGTATATTCAGTTACTGGTAAGACAGCCGATGGCAAAACGCTTTCGCAAACTGGAAATGTAACGTTGGTCAGGTAAAATCTCGAAATATAATAAGCCTTAATAGCCAATAACCACGTAGTTATTGGCTATTTTTTATTACTTTTGTGGCAATTATATAACTTTATAAAAAGGCCATGAATTCATCCACTAACCAAATTTTAATTCCAATTGATTTTTCTGACCAGGCTATAATTGCCCTGGAACAATCCTACAATCTCGCCAAATTTTATGAAGCTGAACTCACCTTGCTTTATGTAATAGATGAAGGAAATACGATTAACCGTATTTTTCAAAAACCAGTAGACGAAGAGTCCCTTAAAAAGCAAATTCAAGAGAAGTTGGATGAATTGAGCGAAGGGGTTTCTAAAAAATATAAGATTAAAGTAAATACTTTGATTGCCAGAGGGCAGATATATGATAAAATATTGGAAGTAGCCGGCATGATCAGCGCTAAAATGATTATTATGGGAACCAATGGAACGATAGGATTACGAAAAAGATTCATCGGCTCTAACGCGCTCCGGGTTGTTAAAGAAGCGGAATGTCCCGTAGTTACCATAAAAGGAAAACACCCGAGAGAAGGATGTAAAAATATTGTTCTTCCGATCGACCTCTCAAAAGAATCAAGAGAAAAAGTAAATAATGCCATAGAGTTGGGCAAGCTTTATGGTTCAACAATACGCGTAGTTTCCGTATTGTTTACTCATGATGAATTTGTAGTGAACCGCCTGACACGCCAAATGGAGCAGGTAAAAAGTTTTATAAAAAAAGCAGGTGTAAAATGCACTGCTGAAATGATAAAAGCTACAAAAGGGCGCGAAACACTTGCTAATGCCATTATTGATTATTCAAACAAGGTAGAGGCTGATTTAATAATGATAATGACTCAACAAGAAGGTGACATAACACCACTCTTTATAGGCTCTACTGCGCAAGGTATTATTAATAATGCTGAGACTCCGGTTATGAGTATTGTGCCTACTATAAAACGCGAGGTGGAATTTGCCCCCTACTGATAAATACTCTTATGTGATTTTTAAAAATTATCATAAATGGACTCTTTTTCTTAAATTGCGTTATACATTTTTAATTGAGGTGATAGAGAATATGAGATTTTCTGCTTTTTTATTAGCACTATGTGTTTTCATATCATTTTCTGCGAGTGCACAAAACAGTGGCTCAATTCTCCCCCAATCCTCAACCTACATACATTCTACTAAGTTTTTTGTTTCTAAGCCCATAAGGGAATTGCCTGACTATAAACCAGAAAAAGGTATCACTCGGCAAGAAGCAGCGGATAAAATAAGGCAAGCAATTAGACCAAGTACCGGTAATTTTCAACCAGGTAATGACTATAGTGACCCGGTAAGGCAAACTGGTGTTGGTTCTTCTCTGGGTAACGGAGCCCCGCTGGTTAATTTTGAAGGAGCGCTTGATTCCATTTGGGATCCTGCCGATCCTAATGGTGCTGTAAGTGCTAATTATTATGTACAGTTAGTTAATGTCACTTTTACTGTTTATGATAAAAAAGGAAACATAGTTTTGCCCACGAAAGATTTGGGAAGTTTCTGGTCGGGTGATCCAACGGATGGGGACCCTATTGTTCTCTATGATAAATTTGCTGACCGCTGGTTCATTTCAGAATTCCAGATTACAAATAGCCCCTATCAACTTTGTGTAGGTGTATCACAAACAAATGATCCAATGGGTGCCTATTATGTGTGGGAATACAGTATGGGGCCTATTGACCCTGATTACCCCAAATATTCCATTTGGACCGATGGATATTATATTACATACCAGGGGTTGAATGTGAAGAACAACCAACCAATTGTACCGCAGCAAATGGCTGTTTTGGAAAGAAACAGGATGCTGAAAGGCGACCCCAATGCAGGGATGATTATAGCCAACTTGCCAACACCACCCGATTTTCAGGGGGGGCGGAATAGTTTATTTGCTGCACCCAAAACCCTGGATTGTGATGCTAGCGCGTTGCCTCCATATGGTACACCAAATTATCTTGTTTTTTTTGAGAATAAGGCTTCGGGAGGATATTCTAACAGTATTGTTATGTACAAGGTTGCCACCGATACATTGGCCCACACTGTTGCTATAACACGTGCCGATTCATTCCTGGTACCTACTTTTAATGCCTATTTCAGCGATGGTAGTGAAAAAGATATTTCGCAGCCAAACTATCCCAATGGAGTAGATGCTTTAGATGGAACTTTTAACTTCAGGGTTCCTTATTTGCGCTTTACAGGATATAATTCTGTTGTGCTAAGTAACACAGTGAACCTGGGTGGTTCTGTAGCTGGTATACGTTGGTATGAATTAAGGCAAGATGAGGTTACTAAAGTTTGGAGCATATATCAAGATGGCACTTATGCCCCTAATGATGGGATAAGCCGCTGGAATGGCGCTATATGTATGGATCAGGAAGGTGATATTGCCATGGAATATTCCGTGGCAAGCAGCACAGTTTATCCAAGTATCCGTTATACAGGGCGGTTAGCAGGTGATGCACTGGGGCAAATGACTATTGCCGAACAAACAGTCATAAACGGCACAGCTACCTTATCGGGTACAAACCATCGTTGGGGCGATTATTCGCAATTAGATATTGACCCCTCAGACGGAGTAACCTTTTGGGGAACAAATCAATATGGCGGGTATTCAGACAACTTTACCCAACTTACGAGAATATTTTCCTTTGGTTTCGCTCCTGATTTAGGTATCCCTTCTTTACAAAATAAAACGGAACTAAAAGCATATCAAAATGGCAGCATTCTCCTCGTGAAAGCAAGTGGATTGCCGGATAATGATTTATTGGAAGTTGATTTATTTGATATCACAGGAAGGCAATTGACAACACAGCATGTAATGCCTGTTGCTAATATGTTTGAAGCGCAAATAAATGTGGCTACTTTACCCAAGGGTGTTTATTTTATACAGGTTGGAAAAAATAACTTTCAACGGGTAATAAAGACAGAAATCAATTAAGGTTTCATTAGCTGAAATAAAAAGCCCCGTATTACCACGGGGCTTTTTCAATAGCAATATATAAGAAATTAGTCTATTCTTCTTTTTTATCTTCTTCAGCAGCCTTCTTTTTCGGGGCAGCTTTCTTTTCGCCTTCTACTTTAGGCTTCTTCACTGCTGCTTTTTTCGGTTTTGCAACCTTTACTTCCGTTTCGGCATTTTCTGCTTCAACAGGTGCCGTTTCTTTTTTAGCTTTTAGCTTAGGAACAAATGCAGGCTTTGAATCTTTCTTCTTGCGGGTATTACCGTAAGAGCCCCTCCAAACCTTTCCTTTGCGTGATCTTTTATCTCCTTTTCCCATAGTATTTTTTTATTTAAGGATGCCAAAGGTATAAAAAAACCTTTATACCGATTATATATGTGACAAGTAGCTTATATGTACCCTGAAATTTTATAGGTGATAAAGCCTAGCCACTCATGCAATAATACATTCCATCCGTCCAATGCGCCGGTGGTTGGAATAAACAGATGATCAAATATAAATTTCCTTGGTCCTGAAAACCTGTCTACGCTATAAGGTGTTACATGTATCCCAACTTTTTCAAAACAACGTCTGGCACGGGGCATGTGCATAGCTGAAGTAATAAGTATATATCTGCCATTTTTATTTAAATTATCCAAAAGTGGTTTGGAGAATAAGGCATTTTCCCGGGTATTTTTTGAGTGAGATTCTATAATGATGGAAGAATCAGGGATACCGATCTTCAACAAATAATCCTTTAGTATTTTAGCTTCCAGCACATTTTTTTCCAATATGCTACCTGAGCCTCCGCTAATAAATATTTTACGGATTTTACCATCCTTATACAATGTAACTGCTTGCATAAGCCTGTCCACTGCTCTGCTAAATTGAGGCCTGATTAGGGTAGCGTCATAAGCTATCATGCCGCCAAGTACTATACCAGCATCATATTTCCCTGGCAGGGCGTTTTCCGAAACAGCCGGAGTTTCGTAAGGGCGCATAAATTCATCAAGGATAAAGCTATTAGAGAAAAAATAAAATACTCCAAAGGTGATGATGAGCCGTTTTTGTTTTTTGCGTGCGTCTTTGGTAAATAGCGTCCATAGCAGCAAGGCGGTCACCCACACAACAGGCGCTATTACGAACGAAAGCAATTTCGATATAATGAAAAACATCTTAAATTAGTTTATAGTTTTTGTACTCACCCGGTCTCCATCCTGTTTTAGTTTCAATAAAACGGACAATACTTTCTCTCGGAGTAAGATTTTTTCTCCGGGTATCAAAATCAAATCTCCAATCCTGTTTCTTAACCCTATCAAGCATTACAGCCGGATGTGAGCCTTCAAACTTTTTTAGTGCGCATACCACTGAATAATCATATTCCCGGTTTTCTTTCAGGTTTTTTTCAACAGAATCTTTTTCATGCCACAGCTTATAAAATGTGCTACGCTTGTTTTGTTGTACCACCGGGTTTTTAACCCATCCATAATGATAGATAGAAGCGCCGGAGTGCTTTACTTGCAATTTGCGTCCTCCGCTTAATAGTTCCTCATCCGTAGGAGTAAGAGTATTGTATTTTCTAAAACCCTGTGCATCTCGAAAAGAGCGGATATGCTTATCATTCCTAATAATACGTATCTCTCTCCTATACCATAAGCGCGAATCTTCAAGGAAAGAATAAGACCCATAAAAGTGTTTATATTCAAAAAGTAGTCCCTCCACTTTTTTATGATCTTTCCATTTGTGCATGGCTTCTTTTACAATTGGAATGTCATCTTCGTGCAACACCTCATCGGCTTGTATGTAAAACACCCAATCCGTATCAGCCGAAACAGTGTCGAAGGCTTTATTGGTTTCTTTAGCAAGCAAGAGTCCTCCCTTACGGATACCATCATCCCAGGTGCTTTCGATGATTTTGATTTTGGGAGAAGAAATACTTTTAATTAAATCGAGTGTAGCATCTTGCGAATTACCGACTGATACAATTACTTCATCGCATAATGGCAATATAGAAAGGATAGATTCCACGACAGGAAAATCATAGGTTACGGCATTCCTGATAATCGTAAAACCCGATACTTTCATTGCTTAGATACCGGTATAATTAAAGGGCGTAATTCTTTTCAGCTCCTCTTTCAGATCAGTACTTATTTGCAGGGAATCAATAAACTCTTCCATGCTTTGTTGAGTAATGACATCATGGGTACGGGTAAGGTTTTTAAGCGCTTCATAAGGAGCAGGATAGTTTTCGCGACGGAGAACTGTTTGTATACCTTCTGCCACCACTGCCCAGTTGTTTTCCAAGTCGCGCCGGAGTGCGGGTTCATTCAAAATAAGTTTTCCGAATCCTTTCAATAAGGATTTATAGGCAATAATCGAATGGGCAAAAGGAACTCCAATGTTGCGTAGTACGGTAGAATCTGTCAAATCGCGTTGTAGGCGGGAAACAGGCAGCTTTGCTGCAAGATGTTCAAATAAAGCATTGGCCACGCCCAGGTTGCCTTCCGCATTTTCAAAATCAATGGGATTAACCTTATGCGGCATAGTAGAAGAGCCTATTTCGCCTGCTTTTATTTTCTGTTTAAAATAGTCGAACGATACGTATGTCCATATATCCCTGCTAAAGTCAATCAAAATAGTATTAATCCGTTTCAAGGCATCGAAAAAGGCAGCAAGCCCGTCATAATGCTCAATCTGGGTTGTATATTGCTGGCGGTAAAGGCCCAGCTCGTCGTGTAGGAAACGATCGGCGAACTCCTTCCAATTAATATTCGGGTAGGCAATGGCATGGGCATTGAAGTTTCCTGTAGCTCCTCCGAATTTGGCAGATATGGGGATTCTCTTCACCACATCTATTTGCGATTCGAGTCTTTCCACAAAAACCATCATTTCTTTACCCAGGCGGGTAGGGGAGGCCGGTTGTCCGTGAGTGTGGGCAAGCATGGGAATATTTTTCCAATCCTCTGCCATTTTTTGAAGCATGTTCAACACATCTTCCAGTAAAGGTAACAGCACATCAGTTTTAAACTCCTTTAAAGAAAGCGGAACGGCGGTATTATTTATATCTTGCGAGGTGAGCCCAAAGTGAATAAACTCCTTGCTATCGATCATTCCCAAACTTTCCATTTTACCTTTCAGAAAATATTCTACCGCTTTTACATCGTGATTGGTAATAGCTTCCAATTCTTTTATATGCTTTGCTTCTTCTGGGGTAAAGTTGATATAGATATTCCGGAGAGTAGCGGCGATGGCTTCTTCATTCATATCTTCCAACTGTGGGAGTGGAATGCGGGAGAGCGCCAAAAAATATTCCACTTCTACCCTTATCCTGTAACGGATTAGGGCATATTCCGAAAAATAGTTTGAAAGCGCTTCGGTCATTTTCCTGTATCGTCCGTCTATGGGCGAAATGGCGGTGAGGGCAGTTATCTCAGGTATGTTTGTCATGTTTAATAAGCTATGAGGTATCGCCTAATGGCTAATACTTTCTGAAAGATTCGCCTAAATTACAAAAAACAGGCGGAATGATAAGTGGTACACTATTTTCTATAGTTTTGCCCGTATCCGAAAAATATAATAACCAAGCTGATGACTGAAAACGAACCTGCTACCCGCGCTCATGCACACCCGATAGTATATATGTTTTTGGCATTGCCTTTTGGTGTTAGCGGAGGGTTTGTTACAGTTACACTTGGATATCTTTTTTCAAAAGCGGGAATTTCGGTAGAGACTATCGCCGGATTGTCTGCTGCAACTATATTGCCCGGCGTATTAAAGTTTCTGTGGGCACCCTTGGTAGATGCTTGTATGACTTTAAAAAAGTGGTACGTATTATCCTGTATTGTCACTGCCGCCGGGTTATTATGTATGGGCATTCTTCCCATTAAGGAATCTAGTATTACGGCACTCATTATAATTATATATATAACCAATATAGCTTCATCATTTTTAGGTACTGCCACCAGTGGGCTTGCAGCCCATGATATACCCGAAGAGATGAAAGGCAGGTTAAGCGGTTATTACAATGCAGGTAATTTGGGTGGTTCAGGTATTGGTGGCGGAATGGGTCTCTGGTTAGCAGAAAACTTAAGCTATAACTGGATGCCGGCGGCCATTCTTTCAGCATTATCTGTACTTTGTTGCTTTGGCTTGTTGTTTGTCAGAGAATATGCATCTACTATTAGGGAAATGAATGTAGGAAGAACGATGCTAAACCTTTTTAAGGATATATGGATTACACTAAAAGCACGAATGGGTATTTTAGCCATGGTTTTGTGTTTTCTTCCTCTAGGTACAGGGGCAGCATCGGGTGTATGGTCGGCTATAGCAGGAGGCTGGAATGCCAGCGCTCAAACGGTAGAATTTGTTACAGGTGTAATGAGCGGACTTATTACGGCTGCCGGTTGTTTATTGGGTGGATGGATATGCGACCGTAATGACAGAAAAATGTCGTATGTGGTGTTTGGATTAATGCTCGCCCTTTGTGCTGTGGGGATGGCATATTCTCCTCATACCGAATGGATGTACATTATATGGACTTCTCTATATGCTTTTGTAACAGGCTTGTGTTATGCAGCCTTTAGCGCTTTTGTTTTTGAAGCTATAGGAAAGGGGGCTGCCGGAACTAAGTATACTGTATTTGCTTCCCTTTCTAATTTCCCTATTTGGTATATGACTATTTTTGATGGGTGGGCATATGACCATTATAAGAGCATTGGTAAGGCCCCTGAGGGAATGTTGTACATCGAGGCTGCCTGCGGTATAGTGGGCATTGTACTATTTTTAATTTTTTCGAGACTTCTAAAAGGGAAAAAAGTAAGTTTAGCAGCTAATTGACAGGAATCTATCATATTCAAAATCAATAGAATCTAACAAATTATGCTTTGCATGCTTCTTATTAGCGTAACTTTTAGAGTTGATTCGTGTATAAAACTCTTCGGAAACTGCCTAATAATAAAATGATTAAAAAAAGTGTTAAAGTTGTCAAACGGTAGCAGCAGTTTCAAATAAGTTATTACATTTGCAAATCAAACACACATATACCATCGAAGATGCATACAAAAAATACTAGTGTTTATAAATGTTTAATAGTAGGCGCAATAGCCTTGATGATAGGTGGTTCCTCAATGGCGCAGGACGTTCACTTTTCGCAACTATTTGAAAACCCGCTTACATTAAACCCTGCTCTTGGTGGCACCTTTAATGGTACTGTTTATGCCGGCTTGAATTATAGAAACCAATGGAGCAGTGTTGCTCAGAATGGAAATGGCTACACCACTACAGCCTTTACCTTTCAATTGCAAAACATGTTGAAAAACTGGGGAAATGGATACGTTTCTCCGGGCTTATCCGTATTTGAAGATCAATCAGGCGATGCTCATTTAACCCAATTAGAAATTGCCTTTAACCTTGCCAGCGGCATATATTTGAACGATAATAATTGTATTTCCGCCGGATTACAGGGCGGATGGGATCAAAATAGCATTCAGTTAGCAGGGTTGGAATGGGATGACCAATATATTAACGGTGCATACAATTCCAACGCTCCCAGCTACGAAAACTATTTTGGAAGTTCTTTATCATATGCAGATTTTTCTGCTGGTGTGGCTTATCACTATGGAAAAGGAGAAACCAATATGTCATCGAATGATGCATTAAAATTCAGCGCAGGCGCTGCGGTATATCACGTAAATGAACCGACCATATCGTTTTATAATTATCCTACCAGCATAGCTGCCGGAACACAATTATATATGCGCTATTCATTTTATGCAAACATGGAAATAGGGGTGCCCAATACCGATCTGCAGATAATGCCTGCTCTTATTTATATGCAACAAGGCCCTGCCTGGGAAGTTGATGCCGGTACAAAACTCCGCTACGTAGTTAACCCGGAAAGTAAATATACAGGTAACCATAAAGGAAGTGCCATAGATTTAGGCTTCTATTACCGCGTAAATGATGCTGCAATCGTTATGCTTGGTTATGAATGGGGGAATTTCGCTTTAGGCGCCAGTTACGACTTTAATACTTCTGCACTTACCACTGCATCGCATGGAGAAGGCGGTTTTGAAATATCACTTCGTTATGTAAACCTGGATGCTATTCTTAAAGCTGCAGGCGGAAGCGGTCCTGCAAGCCGTTCAACATTCCAAGACTAAGAAGCAAGACAAAATATTGATTAAGAAAGGAGCTTTTGAGGCTCCTTTTTTTATTTGCTTTTTTGAAGTACCTGAAGTTGTATGAAATTATGGTAATACATTTTTTTAGCCAACACGTTATAAGTCGAAAAGTAAGAATCTATATCAGGTAATTTCCTTGCCTCAATACGGCTGGCCAGCCTAAAAAAAGTGTACATAAACTTAACTAGTATTTTTTGCATAAATGTGCTCTGAGCCGAAAGGTAAAAATCAATATAGAGCCACAATCCTAAGGGGTTTAGGCTTTTATCCAATTTCTCCGAAACCACCTCAAAAGTTGGTTGTGAAAAACAATCGAGAAAGAATGGTGTAAGTATTACATTGTAATAGTCATGCTTAAGGGAAGTATCTTCCAACGGAGCATTTATAAATTCAACCGTGTTTAATTGATAGTTCCTTTTTTTAGATAGTTCTATCATTTTAGACGATTTGTCTATGTAGGTTATTTCTAAACCCGATGGAAATAGATTAGCAATTTCTTCCAGTATCCAACCAGTACCGCCACCAACAATTAAAATACAGGATCCGGCGGGAATATAATGGAGCGATTCTATTTGCACACTTTTCAACTGTTGCCCGAAAACCAAGCGGGACAAGCTGTCGTAAAAAGATGCTATTGCATTAAAATTATTCTTCTGTTCTATTGCTTTTATATAGCTTATTTACTTCTCTGATGACTGTTTAATAAGCAACTCTATTATGGCATTTTGCTTATCAATAATGTGGCTTTTCAAATCATAATCTTGTTCGGAAGATGATATTAAATGATTTTTTGCCTTTAATTCCAATTTAAGTTGTTTTATTTCATCTTCCAGTTGTTTAATTTGAGATAAAAAAGTGCTTGTTGCCATAATAGATAGTTATATAATTAGTAATCTGAGTATCGTAATTCAAATATAGTGTATTCTTATAAAAACAGAACTGCTTCAGGCTACTTTCCCATATACTTCTCCGATCTGTTGAAGTGTATCCAGTATTTCGTTGTAGCTGTCAGTTGTAACCAGTTTCATTCGGTAATCCTTAAAATTATCCATGCCTTTAAAATAGCTGGTGTAATGCCTGCGCATTTCAAGTATGCCCAACTTTTCACCTTTCCATTCAATTGATTTCAGGAAATGTGTTTTGCAAACGTCTATTCTTTCTTCAAGGGTAGGAGGGGGCAGTAATTCTCCTGTTTTCAGGTAGTGCTTTATCTCGCGAAATATCCATGGATATCCAATAGCAGCACGACCCAGCATTACCCCATCTACATCATATCGTTGTTTCATTTGAAGGGCTATTTCAGGTGATGTAACATCACCATTGCCGAATATAGGAATATGTATACGAGGATTATTTTTCACTTCGCCGATCAACGCCCAGTCTGCCGGGCCTTTATATAGTTGCTTGCGTGTGCGCCCATGTATGGTTAAGGCTTTAATACCTATATCCTGCAAGCGTTCGGCTACTTCGGTTATATTTTTAGTGGTATCGTCCCAACCAAGTCTTGTCTTTACTGTTACAGGCAAGGAGACGGCTTTCACAATTTCGGAAGTCATTTGCACCATTTTCGGAATATCCTGCAACAAGGCCGCGCCTGCTCCGCGACAAGCCACTTTCTTCACAGGGCAGCCATAGTTTATATCAATCAAATCAGGATGTACCTTTTCTGCTATAATAGCCGCTTCGCGCATCGATTCTATGTCGCTGCCAAAGAGTTGTACACCTACAGGGCGTTCGTTTTCGAAGATATCTAGCTTTTTACGGCTTTTAACAGCATCACGTATCAATCCTTCCGAAGAAATGAATTCGGTATACAACATATCAGATCCCTGCTCTTTGCACACATGGCGGAAAGGCGGATCGCTCACGTCTTCCATTGGAGCCAGGAGCAAAGGGAAATCCGATAATTCGAGTGTGCCTATCTTAACCATTGTACAAATGCGTATTTTTGCCGTGTTGAAGCCACAAATATACATCAAAGCACCTAATTATCTTGGAAAACAAAACTCCGGCCCCGTTTGAGGAAAGCAATTCGCTTGCCCAGGCCCTGCTTTTAATAGGAATGTCCTTTATGGGATTTTGTCTTTTTATGGCAGTTCTCACTGTATTGCAAGTAATGGGTTTGATTGATATGGCAAAGTTTTCAGACGCAGCCAGTTATGCCGATAAAAATGTAGTGAGCAATATGCGGAATGTGATGCTATTGCAAGACTTAATGATATTTATTATTCCTGCCGCAGTATTTTCTTTCCTGGTTTCCAGGAATAGAGTGCAATACCTGCAAATGAACCGAATCGGTAACCCAAGGTTCTTGTTTTTGGGGATATTAACCATGCTTGCCTCTATACCGCTAATTAATTTTCTTGGAGAGTTAAACCACATGCTTCCACTTCCAGAGTTTTTGCAGCGCATGGAGCAGGACGGCAATGCTATTGAAGCTGCTTTTGAACAACAGCATACGGTATACGATTTAATATATAACTTATTTGTGATGGCGCTTTTTGCAGGGTTTTCAGAGGAACTTTTCTTCAGGGCTGGATTGCAGAAAGTACTGATTAAAATGGCTAAAAATATCCATACAGGAATATGGATTACCGCTGCTATTTTCAGCGCTATTCATTTCCAGTTTTACGGCTTTATTCCACGTATGCTACTGGGTGTTTTCCTCGGGTACTTGTATGTTTGGTCAGGTTCTTTATGGGTGGGTATTTTTGCCCATTTTATGTTTAACGGAAGCCAAATTTTAGCTGCGTACCTGCAACCCGGTAAAGATTCATCAACAGGAGTATTTTCTGAAACTCCGGGTTATGCTTTTATAACCTTAAGTACATTGCTTGTAATTGCACTTCTGATACGTGCCTACAAAGTTTCACAGAAGAAGGATAATGATGTTATTGTTACTTCTGAATAACTACTTTTCCTTCACCTATAGGACTTCCTTCTTCATTTAAAACTCTGTACAAATAAACCCCATTGGGCAGGGAAAATAAGTTAACAGTAAATGTTGAATTTGGAATATTGTATTGGGAATAAACTTCTTCACCCAACACATTATATATTTTAACAGAGAACTTGTAGCTTACGCCCACAATCTGAAAACTTACCTGCCCGGTAGATGGGTTTGGGTAAACCCGGATGTTTTTCGGTTGGGGTGTTATGCTATTTATGCCCGTTTCTGTATTAGCACATGATTGCCATCTTCCCAGAAAAATACTCATTCCGCCATTATTAAGATTAGCGTCAATCAATATATTTGGTCCGCAGAAAACAGTATCTTCCGTAAAAAGCCCGCCCATATAAATATAGTTACCGGAAATATCTGCTGAAATTCTGGGGTATTTGTTAATATTAGGCAATATAGAGCCACATAAAGGATTTCCGGCTGTATCCAACATCATAACAAGCCCGGCTGAAGAGCTGCCGGTATTGGGTCTGGGGCAATGAATAGTGAGATTGCCAAAAATGAGGGAATCAGGATTTGACCATACACTCATTGCTCCAATATAAATATGGTTATGAGAGTCAGAAGCCATAGATGTTCCTATCCAATAAGAATTTTTGGAAGAACATTTTGCCCATAATATATTTCCATTTGGGTCATATTTTACCAAGTATAAAGTATAGTTAGATCCTGTTAAAGTATAATTTCCAAATTTTGCACTATTTTCAAAATATCCTGTGAGATATGAGTTACCTGATACATCTGTAGTTACACCATTTCCGTATTCTCTTACACTACCTGTACCATTATCCGTACTTTGCTTAGCCCATAAAACATTACCCGATGAAGAATATTTTACCAGGAATGCATTCAAATTATTGGGATTTCCCAAGTTAGAAAGAGTATAAGTGCCAAATGAAATAGTATCTCCAAATGCTCCTGTCAAAAATATATTGTTGTTATTATCTGTTGTAATTTGGCCGTCCCCGCTAAGTGATCCGTTATTAGGATGAGGGTATTTTGATTGTTGTCCCCAAAGGATATTTCCATTTGGATCAAGTTTTATTATAAACAGGTTATTTAAAACATTAGAGGGATTCATAAGGGTTAGTGTCCCAAACGATAGGGTATCAGTAAATACACCTGCCAAAATAATATTCCCTGCATTATCTACTGTGGTCCAAAGCCCACAGCTAAAGTCAAAACGTGAGGGCGTAATACCTTGTTTAGCCCAAATTATATTACCGCTGGAATCAAATTTTACTAAAAAAACATCTCCATTTCCACCTGAGAGATCTGGTGTACATCTTAACGTAAACCTTCCTATTTGCATGGTTCCTATAAAGGAGCCTGAAACATAAACATTGCCATTATTATCAGAGCTAACGGTATATCCATTACTGCTAGATGATTGGTTATTGCTGTCAATAGCATTTACGGCCCATTTTAAAGCACCTGCAGAATTGTATTTTGCTACATATAGGTTTTCCTGGGTTCCGGATAATGTATCTGTACTGAAATATAGGTATGAAAGAAATGAGCCGGTAACGTACGCATTATTATTACCACCTGAAGATGTTGAAGCTACTGGAAATGCACAGACTAGGGTG
>JABDCH010000023.1 GCA_013288205.1 Bacteroidota bacterium
TTTCCGCTACTATCCCTCACGCGAAAGACAAAATTATATCGTTAAACAAATAGTAGTCTTTCAGAAATATTCTCTTTGCCTATTAAATTAACCCCTAAGTCACAGTAAATTTTATTCATCTCAATACTTATAGATTTTACTCCTAAAGTACTCGCTGTCCTTGCAGTAGTAAAACTACCTGCATATGGATCTAAAATTTTTTCACCTGGAAACATATTTCTTAGCAATAGATTCGGTAATTCTTTTGGAAATGGAGCCGTATGTCCTAATACGTTTTCGCCTTTTACAATTTTATGAACAGGGTTGACATAAATTATATCAGGCATTCTATACGATTCTTTTTCATTCCCTGGCTTTACAAATTCAAAAATATGTTCATAACAATTTAGTGGGGCTTGATAGTATGGGAAAGGATTACCTTGATTAAAGCTTCTATTCCCCTGTATATGCCCTTTATACCAAATTATATTATTTTTTAATTCAAAGCCAGCTTTTTTAAATAAATGAATAATATATGCACCCAAAATCATTCGTTTTTTACCCATTGCAGAAAAAACAATGTTGTTCTCATTATCAAAATAGTCGAAAATGTTATACAAATAAGTTGCCCCAGGTTTAAGTGAATTAAATACTCCTATTGCATTATTATACATATCATATAAGTAACAATAAATATTATCCCATTGTGAATATTCTCTGGCATTGTAATAAGGCGGAGAAGTAATTGCCGCATCTATGCTATCTATTTTTAATTTTCTTAAAATATTTGCACTGTCTCCATGAAATATTTCGTGATTCTTGAATGGTGAAATATTGGCGAACGTCTCCTGCTCGAAATTTGTTTTGCGAATTTCGAATCTTTTAAAAAATGATGAATTATAGAAATTCTCAAGTGACCCATCCTTTACTCTTTCAAAAGGTATAAATACAATATTTCTTCTAAACTGATCTTTTACTTTCGGGAGATAGTCAACTATTTCTATAGTGTCATTAACTAATGTATAATGTTTAATTAAGAATTCAAGAATAATCTCCTTTTCAGGTTTCTTAAGAACATCAAGTTGCCATTTTTTAATTGTTTCATTCTTTATTTCATTTGCTTCATCCAATATTGCCTCTTGCTTTATCAACGAAGTAAGTGAATACCTTTTGCCCCTATTAAACTTACTCTTATCAGGGCAAAGTATGTTATTGCACTCCCAACTTTTAACGCCAATAACTGGATATGAATTTCCTCTTACATTGTAACTTCTACAGGCCGGACAAGGGATGATTGTTTCATCGCGTTCATTTTTCTCAAACAATACCAAGAGGCTATAATTATCATCAAATTCAACATCATTTTTATTAATTTTCAAATCATTTTCAGACAGTATAAAACAATCTTTGTATGAAAACCCTCCATTTGCAACTTTAAAATTAGCATCTTCAATATTTAATCCCTCTATATATTTTCTAGTGCTATCTTGAATCGTATTTGGATGAAAGTACCCAATTCTTAATCTTTCTTCAATAAATTTTTCAGCGTATAGCACTATATCAGCGTAAAGTTCCCACTTAAAGTCCTTATATTTTTTACTAAGATCAATATAAACAGCTAAATAACAATGATTTGATAATGAACTATGAGTATTTCTAATGAATGCACATAAAGAATCTTTAAATTCTTGAATAGATTCACAGGAATCAACTAAATCATCATTTACTACGATAAATGATAACGCTTTCTTACGTTTTAGTTTATCCCCTAAACAATTATGCAAATACTCAAAATAATTAGGGACGTATTCTGCTTTGCTTTCCATGTTACCATCACAAAAGTATTTGTGAGTTTTTTCTATTGGAAAAGAATAAAAAACATACGCTGAAAATAACGAATGTAAAATATCGCTCTCATTTTGTGTTGTAAAGATAGTATCGTGTAATCTTTTAATTGTTTCTTCTTTAGATATAGGGGTAAACTGCGATATATATATATCTTGCTCATTTTTAGAGTTGAATTTTGCTCTAATCCAATTCTCGAATGCTTTTTCTTGGGATGTATCAAAAAAGGTTTTGATAATATTTTTTTCATGATAGTTAAAATAAACCTCCCGACTAGCAGCAAAGTCAATGAATGATTTTGTGTTATTTTTATTGAATTCGAATTTTTGATTAATTTCAAATAAACAAGCGGCTTCCCTATATGATTTTGGTTGAATAAATTCTTTACATGTGTCAACCAATTTTTGCGTTTCAGCTTTGTATTCTGGATTGGGATCAAACTTCCACCTTATAACTTTGGAAAAGTCATCCATGAGAGTAGACGTATCAACAGTTTTCCTATCCATATCACAAAGATATATATAATTTTTTAATATGCGAATTTGGCATATCATAAAATCGCATATACTTTTGATTCTTTAAAATGAGTTTTGTCAAAATAAAAAAGACTATTCACGCAAGGGAATATCATAAAGTTATTTCCCTTCTTAGGGAATGTCGTGAAGCTAAAGGTCTTACTCAAAAGAATTTGGCAGACAAAATTGGAAGTGACCAAACGTTTATCAGCAAAATTGAAATTGGTGAACGAAGAATAGACATAATAGAACTACGACAAATATGTATTGCTATGAAAATGACTTTACCTGAATTTATTGAAAAACTAGAATCTCACTTAAAGGGGAAGAAATGATGTTAGATATTACAAAATTTCCTTCTTCAGATGCTAGTTGGACAGAAGAACATTGGAAAAACTTTATTAGTTTTCTAGTTGAAAGTGAATTAGTTACCTACGAACAAATTTGCAGCGCAGTATTGGGACAATTAAATCCTCCCCAAGTTGGGACAGGAACAACAATCCTTGTCAAGCATAATTACCCACATAGAAAAGCTTGGCAAAATGTTAAAGCTTGGTTTTATCAAAGGACAGGAAAATGTGAAGATTGTGGCACTCGATTGGACCTGCAAACGGAGCATATAATACCTAAAAAAGAAACAGGTAGAGATGCAGATAAACTTGAAAATTTCACATTACTCTGCAGAAGATGCAACGTGATTAGAAGACCATCTCACAAGCAAGGTGGTGTTTTACATCTAACAACAGCTGCGGCACTTATGTGGGTACTTTTAACTAGACAACCTAAAACATATAAAGAGTTTCATGAACTGTGTCGGAAATATGGCATGACAATGGCAGATATACGATTTCAAGAGGCATGGGCGTTAGCGGTTTGGCTAAATAGAGAAGGAAAATATGAAATTGAATAACATATAAGTTCTTACCTTTTATAATTACAAGCCTTTTCTATTTACTCGCTCGGCCCTGACTGTATTACTTTATCATCTGCCCCAAAGTCAATGACCGTTATTTGTCTTTTAGCTCATGTCAAGGCAAAAAGATTTTTAATGCCACATAAGGCCATAATTGTTGCAAGTAAAAATGGCCTATTTTTTAGCATGTCGGGTTTTCTCTATAGCTTTGGGGCTGAGGAGTTTATAATCCTTACAAATGCCCTGCATTTACCACACATTTGTATTGGCGTACTAATTGTCACAACATTTGCGTTCCGTGTGACACATCGTAAGTCAATGAATATCAATAAGTAGAAGGTAAAATTCTTGCTTCCTACTATCGCCAAAAGTGTGACGATTAGGCCCAAAGAAAAAGCCGCAGAAGTTAATCTACAGCTCTTTAAATTTAATTGAGACTGTCCGCCCGGATGAACAGGCTCGGACGGGCTTCGTACCTCGCAGTAACGGACTCTCAGACTATTTAGCGGCAGATGCAGCTAATTGCTTGTCGAGCACGTCCATAACATTACGTACCGCTTTAGCAGAGGTATTCATAAGGTCCATTTCAGCAGTATTGAGCTTGAGTTCAATAATTTCTTCAATACCATTCTTACCCAACTTAGCAGGAACACCGAGGTAAATATCTTTCAATCCATATTGGCCATTCAATAAAGCACAACATGGGAATATGCGGTTTTCATTCTTAATGATAGACTCTACCATTTGGGCAGCAGCAGCTCCGGGAGCATACCATGCCGAAGTTCCGAGCAGGTTAACGATTTCGCCCCCACCATTTTTGGTCCGGTCAATAATAGCGTTGAGCCTGTCAACAGGAATGAGTTCGGTAACCGGTATCCCAGAAACAGTGGTGTAGCGTGGCAATGGAACCATGGTGTCGCCATGTCCACCAAGCAACATACCTTGAATGTCTTTCGGAGAAATGTTGAGTTCGCTGGCCAGGAAAGCACGGTAGCGGGCTGTATCGAGCACGCCTGCCATACCAAACACCCGGCTGGAATCAACCTTAGCTGTAAGGTAAGCGCAATAGGTCATCACGTCAAGCGGGTTAGATACTACAATGATCTTGGTATCGGGAGAATACTTGATCACATTCTCGGTAACCTGGCGTACGATACCCGCATTGGTAGCGATAAGGTCATCACGGCTCATACCGGGTTTGCGCGGCAATCCGGAAGTAATAACCACCACATCCGAATTTTTGGTTTGGGAGTAGTCGTTGGTATAGCCTTCCACCCTTGTGCTGTAATCATTAACGGGTGCGGTTTCCCAAATGTCGAGGGCCTTGCCTTCGGCAACACCTTCTTTTATGTCGAGCAGAACAACTTTGTTTACGATGTCTTTTTGTGCCATCACGTTAGCGCATGTAGCACCTACATTTCCTGCACCAATTACTGTTACTTTCATAGCGTATCTTATTTTATGTTGTGCGGCAAAATTAGTAAAGAATGTATACTAACCCCCAAAAATTATTAACATATAATAGGCTGATTATTGGAGCTTAAAAATGACAGGGTCACAGGTTATCAAAATGGTTTTTATGGTTCTGCTATATTTGCATTTGAAAAGCGGAAGTAGCTCAGTTGGTAGAGCATCAGCTTCCCAAGCTGAGAATACATTTTTACATTTTGCTTATATTCAGTTAAATACACGTATTTGCTTTTTGAAAATTAGGATTTTAGGTCTTTTCAGGTCTTTTGGTCATCATCGTTTCGCGTCCTATGCTTTGTTATGATAAAGGATTGGAAAGGCGGCTTCTTTGAATTCGTATTTCTGCAAATATCGATTTTTCCGTTTCGGGCTGGTTACGCTTTATCGGTTCTTGAAAAATTCAGAAACGTTTTTAATTGATCATTATGCGGTGTACCCAACATTTGGGAATACTGTCTCGTTATTATCATCAAACGCAGTCTAATTAAAATCTATTAAAACTACATCAATATGAAAACGGTTTCTTTGCTATTTATTGCGATTTTGTGTTTAAGTATAAAAGTTCTTTTTGCACAAACTACTGTTAATTTTTCTCAGGAGAACGCAGTTCAAAATTGGACAATACCGGCGGGAATAACTACGGTTACTATAACAGTAACAGGCGCAGCAGGTGGTGGCACTACCGGGCAGGGCGCCGGCGGGAATGGTGCATCTTTAACCGGAATATGTACAGTAATACCTGGACATAAACTTTCTATTGCAGTTGGAAGTATGGGTGGTGGTAATGTTTCAACCTGGGGCTGTGGTGGTGGCGGAGCCAGTTATGTATACGATTCTAATACGGTAATATTACTTATTGTCGGAGCAGGGGGCGGCGGCGGATCATCATCACTTGGTTATAATGGTGCAGCAGGAGGTACCAATATTTCAACCAATGTAACTACAACCACGCAATATGATGGAAATGGAGGAACTGGTGGCAATGGAGGAAATCCTTATAGCTCCAGCGATGCTGCTGGCGGTGCAGGATGGATAAGTAATGGCGTAAATGGCGCGTTCGGTGCTGATGGTGGTAATTGTAGGGTAAATTTATTTGCAGGCGGAGCGGGTTCCCTTCCAGGTCAGAATAACAATAATGGTGGATATGGCGGTGGCGGAGGTGGCGGTAATGATGGCGGCGGAGGCGGTGGTGGGTACAATGGCGGCGGAGGCGGCGGATATGGCGGCGGCGGAGGCGGCTCTTATCTGAATGGTACAGTAGTCGGTACACCCATAGCTAATAACACAGGTAATGGAAATGTATCTATTAAATATCTCGGCGCGACAGGAATAAATGATATTACTTCTAACGCAGAAACGATAAGTATTTACCCTAATCCCAGTAGGGGAGTATTCAGTTTGCAAATTGTAAATCTCCAATTTTTTAGCAGTAATAATGAAATTCAGATTTACAACATGCTCGGAGAAAAAGTATATTCACAAATTATTACCAAAGAGGCTATTGGCATAAATAGTGTGCGAATGACAATAGATTTGAATTCTCAACCAAACGGCATATATATATACCGGGTACTCAGTACAGATAATAGCTTAATTGGTCAAGGCAAACTGGTAATTCAAAGATAATAATGACTGAAATCAAGTCAATTGCGGTTCTAAGTTTCAACAAAATGGAAGTTCAGGTCTTTTTACTCCTTGAGAAAACCTTGCTTCCAAACCTAGTAGCGGCTACGATTTTCGGGTCAATATAGTGCTCAATCTCGACTTTTAAGTCAGTATGATGGTCGGTCGGTTCTCCGGCACCTCTTTTAAGAGACTCTATAGTAATATTTGCACGACGGCAGGAATATAATGTTAGATGCCTGCCCGTGTTCAACTGAGAATAGTAGTGAGTGAAAGCCTTTGTCAATTTAGATAACATTGTGTGTCTCTTATTGATTACTTCTGGTGCTAACAGAAACCTATCTGTACCTTTATATTGGTCGTAGTCTAATTCCTCCAGCAGACACAGCATTCCTTCAGTAATACGTATATTGAGAAACTTCCTATCGTCCCCTGTTAATTTGAATTGGTTGTTGATCTTATCATCAGGTATCCTAATTATGCCCGGCTTACCATTCTTCTCAATAATATCTCCAAATTTTAAATAAACAATGCCCGGTCTGCGCCCTCCAGTTTCAAGAGCCAACTTAAATCCAAGTTTCAACCAGGGGTAATAATGGTTTTCCCTCTTCTTACCGGAATAGTTAACGATTCTGATACCATTTTCAGGAGTAATTTGTTGCAGCAATCGTTCAAATTCTTCCTCGATTATTGCTTCAGGCTCTTTTTTCCCTTTTTTCCTTGGATCTAGAAACTGCGGGTGATAATACCCCGCAAACCAATAAAAGCTTCTATTATGAGAATATAAAGCATCTGGCGAGCGATAAGTATGTAGAAAGTTCTGAATTTATAAATCGGCAATTTATTACATAAATCTCTGTAGCACAAATAAGGCAAAAACTGCCATAGATTTATAAGGTATAATGCCCAGATTATTTGGCGGTTATATATCAGAAATTCGAATGAATAACTCACCAAATTTTGTGATGGTCAATATGTTTTAATCCTTGCAATATAAGGAATTCCCGTAAAAAATTCCATGCAATGTGCATATGGAGTCTAATAGAATACTCTGTCATACAAGGTCGTTGCTCCCATATTTTTGCAGTTATTGAACCAACCATTTCACCTAAAATTAAGACTGTAGTAGAGAATAACCTTATATCTTTAAGAGTCACCACCGGCTTAAAATGGCGTTGTTTCTGTTATCGCTTGCAATATTAGAAAGTGGAAACAAATAAATCTCATATCCTCTCAAAAAGTACGTTCATGTATGGGTGTCAGTGCCCCAAGCGTCTATACCTGCATAAATTCAAGCCGGAATTAAGCAACCCGGAAGATGACCAAACTGAATCAATGTTTTCATCAGGTATCGATACCGGACTTTTGGCAAGGGGTCTTTTCCCTTGTGGAGTCAGTGTAGAGCCACCAAATTCTTATTCCTACCACATGGCTGTCGAAAAAACAAGAGAATATATTGCAGAAAATCACCTCATCATTTATGAAGCTGCTTTCAACTTTGAGGGAGTGTTATGTGCCATACTCCATTTGCCAAGTCATTAATATAGGACGACTCTTTCATTAATGATCCACCTTCGTAATATTCCTTTACAATCCCATTCCATTTACCGGCAGTGTAGGGTTCTTCTCTTTTTACTTTACCGCTTTCATAATACTCCTTTGCAATCCCGTTTAATTTGTCGTCAGTATAAGGTCGCTCACTTTTAATTTTTCCGCTTTCATAATACTCTTTAGCAACTCAATCTAACTTACCATAGGTATAAGGAGTTTCACTTTTTAATGCGCTATCCTTATAATATTCTTTTGCAACTCCATTTTGCTTACCATCTATGAATATAGCTTCTTTAGCTAATTGCCCATTGGTATAGTATTCCGTTTTTATTCCATTTAGTCTGCCATCTGTATAAACAGATATGGATTTTATTCTCCCATTATTATCATATTCTTTTGTAATTCCATCTAATGTATTATCCTTATACGTTTTTATACTTTTTAAGCCGCCGCCCCGATTATATTCTTTGGCTACACCATTGATTTTGTCATCAGTGTAAGGTGTTTCATAGCGTATAGATTCAAGATGCTCATAATCATTTTTATAATCACACTGAACATGGACATAATATTCTATTGAAATTCCATCTTTTTCCCCGTTGATATATGGTGTCCACGAGTATAAAAGTCCACCTTGAGTATATTTTTTAACCAATCCATTTAGCTTGCCATCAGTATATGGGTATACTGCCGTTAATGCATCGACGCCGGGTCTTGTGTAATAATTTCTAACAATACCGACTGGTTTGCCATGTTTATAAATTGTAAGGTGGTAATTTTCTGAATATTTGGCGCTACTTATATGTCCATAGTCATCATAGTATTCGATCCATTTGCCTTCTTTTAAGCTATCTTTCATTTCATTTTTAGCTTCGGCTTTATTCGTAAAGCCACTATCATCAGGCATTGTATATTGCCCAATAGCATTCGTAGAAAACAGAAAGGATATTATTACAGTATATATAGCTTTCACACTTTTACTTATTTTATCGTAATCCCATAGTTTTCAGTCATACGTGTAAGTCCGTCACTGACTTATTGCGTGGCTAAGCTAATAATGAGAAATGTAAATAAAATGGGCGATTAGCAATTTATCGTTGCACCACCACTTTCCCTGTAGCAACCAACTCACCCGTTTGGGTAACTACCCTATACAAATAAACACCCATTGGCTGACCTGATAAGTTTATATTGCTATTACTCTGGTTTAAAGGTTCTGTAAATACTTTTTCTCCAAGCACATTATATATTTCGACTTTACATGCCATATTTATATTTGATGATGACAATGTAAATTGTCCATTGCTTGGATTAGGATATACGATAATTCTTTGCATGGGAGTGCTTATATTATTTATACCAGCAATGGCATTACTATCAACTTTAAAAATAACTCCTGCACCGTTAATGCCTCCGTACGTTGTCATGCCATATAGAACGTTTCCCAGAAGAGTGAGTGTGCCTTCCGGATTATACCCGTCGTCACCGTTAAAATAAAATAGGTTTTTGCTATTAGTCCCATCTGTATCTATTGAAAAAATAACTCCATGCGAAATACCATTCACCACCAGTCCTCCTGCAGACATTCCATATAAGATATTTTTGGAAATAACAAATGAACCAGTAGGGGAACCAGCATCGAAATTATTAAGATTAAGTAGTATCTTGTAGTTATGTTTATTAGTATCAATAGAGAATATGAACCCCGCCGAACCTGTCGTATATACCATGCCATACATTTTAGCTCCTGAAACTGTCAAATCTCCATACGGATGAGTACCCTCGGCATTATTGAAATCGAACAAATCTTTATAATTGGTGCCATCTATGCTTATAGAAAAAATAACTCCATAGGAATTTGCTCCTCCATTGTATGTCATCCCATAGAGCACTTTATCTGAAAGGGTTAAAGTACCTAATGGAGAAGCCCCATCTGAACCATTAAAATCAAATAAATCCTTGTAATTTGTTCCATTTACATTTATGCAGAAAATACATCCCTGAGAATACTTCCCTCCAGCGCTTGTCATTCCGTACAAAGTATCATTATAAAGTGTTAATCCTCCATTAGGAATACCTCCATTTAATCCATCAAAATCAAGCATATCCTTATAATTGTTGCCACTGGTATCAATAGAAAAAATACATCCCAAATCATTCTTTCCTCCAGAACTTGCCATTCCATATAAAGTTCCAGAAGAATAAATTAGTGAGTCATACATTGGTTGTGAACCAGTAATGCTATCAAAATCATGTAAATTTTTATAATTACTTCCATTTGTATCAATTTTAAAAATAATACCAAAATTATGTTTGCCACCATATCTTGTCATTCCATATAAAGCTTTGCCTGAAAAAGTCAATGCGCCATACGGAGAGGCTCCATCCTTACTATAATTAAAATTATGTAGTACTGTATATTGGGCTTTAATTGTCCCAAAAATTAAAAGTACAAAGAGTAGTATAGAATATCTTTTCATTTTGCATTAATACGAGTAGTTATTTATTCGCATATCATAATTCAAATGGATATAGAAAACGGTAGGTGTTTGATAAATGACTTTATCGTTGCATTACTACTTTTCCTTCCCCAACCAAATCGTTTGTAGTAGATATAACGCGATATAGATAAACTCCGTTGGGTTTATTGGATAGATTTATTTCTATATGGTCAGAATTTACACTGGATTGGTAAACCTCTTGCCCAAGTATGTTGTAAACTTTGACACTGTATTCTTGGTTTACATTTGTTGCTGACAAAGTAAACTGCCCATTGCTCGGATTTGGATACACTTTTATTGTACCATTTTCTGAAATTACAGGAACCCCTAACGGGCAATTGACTACAACTACGGTAATTTGTGAAACACTGGTACATGGCCAGCTACCAGAAACTATGGCAAGACTATAGCTGGTAGTTACAGAGGGGCTAACAACAATAGCGGAAGTAGTTTCACCTGTGCTCCACAAATAGCTACTAATCGGGTTCTTGGAGTATTTGTTTGACCCACCTGAAGAGCCACCGGATGCTATTAGTGTATCAGATGACCATCTGCACATGGTATCCATTCCCGTTATTTTTGCATTAATATAGCCCACGGTAACGGTGTCGTATTCCTTCGCTATGCATCCGTTCAATCCAGCTATGGTAAGGGTGTAAACTGTGGTTTTATCCGGAAATGCAGCAGGGTCTTCACAAGCCGTGCAACTAAGGCCTTTAGAAGGAGCCCACGAATAAATATTATATTGAGAAGTATCTACAAGGGAAAAGAAAACGGTATCCAACGGTTTTCCTTTAGGAGAAGTATCACATATACCACCCGAAGGAGGCATGATAATAGCCGAAGGAATAGGGCTAACTCTTACGCAATATTGAACAGTAACACTATCGGCCCCGGAATTGTTTTTTACTACACAAGTCACATAATAGATACCCGGATGTTTATAAACGACAGGAGGGGGATTTCCAGGAGGAGTAAACGTATTGAACACGGGCAAATTGCTTCCAGGCAGATACCATGTCCATATCAATGGAGAATTAGTGGAAGTATTAGTAAAAGTAACTGAGCCTCCCGCACAAACGATTGAAGGTGTAGCAGTAAAAGTTACAGTGGGCGCTTGCGCAGAAACATTTAAGGTAATCGCTAAAAGTACTGTCAATAGTAATGTACTTTTCATTTGTTATAACATTTTCTTATGTATGTTATTGAATAATTATTTTTACTTTTCCGATCCACTCTACGTTTTCAGTAATCACATAATCAGAATACCCAAACCAATCATTTATTCTGCATTATCAATAGCTTACGCACCGATGTCCCGTTAGTGGTTTGCATACGCAAAGAGTATATACCAGAAGCTAAATTTTCGACATTTAATTGCTCAGCATAATCTCCTGTATTTATATTTTTCTGTTCTGTATACACTTGCTGTCCAAGCTCGTTAATAATACTTATAGTAACATTATCACTTCCAGTGATGGTATAATTCAAAGTAAACATTCCGTTACTTGGATTTGGATAAACATTCAAATTAGTTATGTTATTCTCCAGATTATTAATACCAAGCAATTTTGCTACATTAAATCCATTAGAGAAAGCTCCTGAAAGTAATGAAAAGGAAGGCTTACCGGGTCTGTGTGTAGTGGGTACGCAGGGACCATTCGGATTTTCCGCTTCTACAACATAGTAGGAACCTAAAGGAGGCAAAGTATCATGGTAGGTGAGTATATTATTGGCAACTGAATCAATTGCCGTAAGTTTACTCAAGGAAGGGCCCCGGTAAATAATATATTTTGAAGGGGTAAATCCGACATAAGCTGTCCAATTCAAGATATATACATTATGTCCCGCTGTAGCAGTAAGATAAATACTTGTGTGCACAGGACTTAGTCCCGATTCGCCGCAAGAATCAACGGTAGATAATTTATAACTAACGGCTCCAGCAGAAGGATTAGAATTAGGATCGATATATTCACTCAATAGATTTAGAGCCTGACTATGATCTAAAATATATGTATTATTACTATCCCTGTATATGTTAAAATGACCGTATCCTCCTGCTGGCGGAGAATTAGTTCTTCCCCATATTATTTTGCATTTATTTGTTGCGGTATCAAGAGTAACAATACAAATGGATTGATCATACGAATTTGTACAAGTACAATTAGTATCCACAATAACACCATCGGAATCACTACAACCAGCGTTATCCGTAACTCTGCACCCATAGTAATTAGCACATAAATTGTTTACTGTGGAATTAGTATACCCGCCTGGGGACCATAAATAAGTGTAGGGAGAAACTCCTCCCCTCGTCAATGCTGTTACTGAACCGTTACATAAGAATTTGCAATCAGGGGTTGAAGAAGTCGTTAAAAGCGGAGCCAATGTGCCACCTACGGTTGCTGCGACAGAAGAAGTACATCCATTATTGTCGGTTACTGTACATGTAAATGTACCCGGTGGTAAATTAGAAAGGGTAGGACCAAACCACCATCTTGAGGGAGTCCAAGAATAAACATAGGGAGAAGTTCCTCCAGAAGGAATTGCAGTTGCTGTCCCATTAGGATTTTTGCAGCTGCTGTTATTAGTGGACGAGGAAGAAGCGGTCAGTGACGTAGGCTGTGTAATGGTCACAGATACAGAAGTTGTGTTAAATAATGCGTCAGCAACTCCTACAGTATATGTTCCTACTGAAAGACCTGTTGCCGTGACTCCCGATTGGGTAGGATTGGTTGACCATACATAAGTATATGGCGATGCACCTCCGGTAGCTGTTGCGGTTGCTGTACCACTGCTACCTCCATTACAAGATACATTTGTTTGACTTTTAATAACCACACTGAGTGGGGTTGCTTTAACTTGATCAAAGAAGAGGGGAATCATTAATACAAACAAAAAAGCACGTAATACGATAGTAGTGTTTTTCATAATAAAATTATTGAATGATTATTGTTCAGATACAAATATATTAATTTCCGCCACATATTATCTATTCAAAGATTATCGTTACTAATTATCTGTTAGTGTATTTTTCTGTATATTCTACCTTATCAATTGCACAAACCCATCTCTTTTATAAGATGCTCCCTGACAGCTCACGCTTATTATGTAATAATATACGCCATCAGGTGCTTCGCCCCCGCTTTCTGTCTTACCGGTCCAATATTGATTGGGATTACTTGATTTGTAGACTTCTTTGCCCCATCGGTCATATATGAGCAATGACCAGGTATCAACATTGTTTGTGGGTATATATAGTACACTATTTACTCCGTAAGGTCCTGCATAATTGGGAGTAAAAACATTGGGTACAATGAACCTGGAACATGGCAATTCAACAGCTATGGTAACTAATCTCTCCACCTGGCAATCCATGGAATCTATTCCAATTACTGTATAGGTAGTCGTTACCGTAGGTGCAACAGTTATAGAAGGACAAGTGTCACAGGTTATGCCTTCAGCCGGTTCCCATCTATAACTTTTTATTCCTTTTCCGCTTGCGGTAATTATCGTATCACCACCGAGAATTATAACGGTATTGCAACATGCACTCAGAGCAGGAATATCTGCTTTCAGGCTTGCCGAATCGACCACATCGCACCCATTAGATACATTTACCGTGTAGGTTACATTACTGTCTCTTACAGTGATGGTAGATGTGGACCCATTACCTGGAGACCAGGAATAGCTAAACGAACCCTGGCCTGTAACATTCGCCTGTATTATTACAGGGCTGCCTTCACAAGCAATGAGAGGAGGAATGACGGTAACTGTGGGTGCAATGAGTGGTTTTATTTTAAATAAAGTAGTGTCTGAACATCCGGTTTTTCCCAATGAATCAATAGCGATAACCAATATAGTTGAATCGCCATCAATGGGTCCTGTTATGTATTGGGCCCCTGTTTCCCCATTACTCCATTTGTAATAGGTTCCCCCGGTTGCGATTAAATTATCCAGGTAACCTTTGCAAAGCGAATCGTGCCCTGTTATGTCGGGATTGGGTTTAGCACAAACCTTTATAGTAACTATAGCAGAAGATGCTCTGCAACCCAATGCACTGTCTGTAACCGAATATGTAGTAGTAGTGGTAGGTGTAGCTATGGGATTAGGACACCCGGTGCAGGAAAGCCCTGAAGCTGGGCCCCAATTATAGTTTATACCTCCAGAAGCTGTAATGGAAATACTTGTCCCCTCACATATTGTTGTGTCATTGGGAATGGCTAAAATAGTATAGGTAGACACATCGGTAGAATCAAATTTGGCTACGAAGACATCCTTGCTCCCATTATTAGTTGATTGGTAGGCTCCTACTGTTGCCACTCCAGAATCGAGGGCGGTAATTCCAGTGATATAAACATTCTTACCGCCATCAATAGCTATTGTAGTGGGATGGTCATCTGAACCTGAACTGTTGTAATACGTTCCCCATAATAGACAGGTAACCGATGAGTTAAACTTTGCCACAAAGGTTTCTCCAAAAGTTGTCTGGTAAGCGTTGGCAGTAGCTATATTGCTTGTAGAATAAGTAAAACCTGTAATGTATGGATTATCTTTCGAATCTATTACTATTCCCGTAGCATCTGTATTATATTTTCCACCGTAATAAGTTCCCCATAACAGGGAAGAACCGGAAGAATTAAGTTTAGCTACAAAAGCATTAAAATCAGATCCCTCTTTCCCTAAAAAAGTGGTTTGGTATGCACCGGCAGTAGCTATTCCTGAACTGCTCCATGTCCCACCTGTAATATAAACATTATCGCTCGCATCAATAGTTATCCCATTAGCATCAGTCTCATATTCTCCCCCGTAATAAGTACCCCACAACAGAGAACTACCTGAAGAATTAAACTTAGACACAAAGGCATTATCCTGATTTCCAAAATTGCTGGTAGTATAATGTGGTTGGTAAGCTCCGAGGGTAGTAATACCCGAATCGCCCATAGTCTGTCCGGCAATATAACAATTATTGCTTGCATCGACAACTATTCCATTACTCCATACGAACTGATTAGATTCATAATAAGTACCCCATAACAGAGAGGAACCGGCAGGATTAAACTTCGCTATAAAAACAGATAAGAGGCCTATATTAGTGTTTGTGTTCTCATAAGCGCCGACAGTAGCGATGCCTGACGTGCAGTTAGTCCCACCGGTAATGTAAATATTATCATTGGCATCAATAGCTATTCCTGTGCCATTTGTGCCCCCACCATTACCGGACGTTCCGCCATAATAAGTTCCCCACAACAAAGAATCTCCTGTAGAATTAAATTTGGCAACGAAAGCATCGACTCCAGCTACTGCATAATTTGTTTGGTAAGCTCCTTTGGTAGCTATGCCTGATGTACTTGAAGTAGCTCCTGTAATGTAGGCATCGTCATAAGCATCTACTGCGATACCGTATGCCTCCGCTCCCCCAGCTCCGCCATAATAGGTTCCCCAAAGCAAGGAAGAACCGGAAGGATTAAATTTGGCCACAAAAGCATTGAAATTTCCTGCGTAAATCGTTTGGTATGCCCCAACGGTAGCTATATTGCTGGTGTTATTTGTCCATCCTGTAATATATACACTATCATGGGCATCCAGAGCTATTCCTGTACTTTCCACAAAATCGGGGCTTATACCTCCATAATAAGTTCCCCAAAGTAAATCGGGAACCGGGTCAATTATCAAATCGGTAGATAGCGCTGTACCATTGGGAAGGGAAAAACCGAATGTATTATTGCCAAGACTAATATAATTGACATTCACGGGCTTTTTATTGGCTCCTTTACTTGAGCCGACACGCTCTAATAAATAGCTATTGGGAATACTCTCTGCAAAATCTCCTTTAGTTACGCTAAGTATTAATTTATTGTCGGTCAGAGTTGTTTTATAGGTTCCTTTATAGGTCAGTTTTATATCAGCAAGATTTCCACCGGGATGTACGATAAACTGGTATTCTATAGGGACTATAGAAATTTGCGCCGGATTTTTCTGCATAGCACAAAATTCCAAATCTATGTGCGGATAGATGTTTTTATAAATAACCCGTTGGTAATAGTGAATATCACGTGCTCCTCCGTGTGCTGCATCGGCAGTAAGGTAATTAAAATAGGCAGTAGATTTTTCTTCTGCTATTATTTGGGCATTTCTATTGCAGCCCACTAATTCTATATCAACCCTGTGATACTGACGGATAAATCTTTTAAGATTTTTTTGATTCTTTCCAAATGATTTTTTAGAATAAATAGTGAATGAACTATCGTCAATTACTGAATCAGTGTAAGTATCATAACTAAAGCCGGTTTGCCGAAGTTGTATGTTAAATCCTGGACGGCATAATAAAAACTTTATAGTAGGATAGGGCTCATGGTTTTGGTCTATCACTTGTCCCTTATTTTCTACAAAGCCATTTGCTCCAACTTTACATCCTGTAAGGTTCCCAGTCTGGGAATATCCCATAATTGCCAGTAGAATAAATAAACCGCTTAAAGTAGAAATTTTCCTCATGCGGGTGGTTTTATGAATAAAAAACAGCCTCCGATATATTACAAAGATAGCCTTTTCTTGTAATAAAATAGCTTGCAATGCTCTTATAAATGCCCTTAAGACACAAAATCACGCATATCATAAAATTTCGATACTTTATTTTTTGTGCTTTAGGGGCAATGTTGTTACTTCTGAATGGAGTTCAATGGGCTATCATTATCTTGTCTGCTTTTATGAGGGTATTATCCATATTCGTTATGCGGTAGTAATAAATACCCGATGAAATACCTGAGACCGGCAGGACGAGTATAGAATGGCGAAAGCAATGGGAAGGTACAAAGGATAAAACTCTAAAAAGGAAAATAATACATTATAATTTGGATGATTGTGCTGCCCTTATGCAGGTATATTATTGGTTAAAACAACTGGGTACGGATGCTCAACAGGACAATGTGCAGCAAGTGAATGAAATGAAGAGGGTCAGTCCATATAAATTTCATAATAATCCTGAATTTGGTGACGATTTCAACTTCATCAATAAAGCTTCATATTTTGATTATCAGCGCACCAAAATTTACTGGAGAAATCAGAGAGGGACAACACCGGCTGCTATATTGAAGAGTCAGCAACAGAAAAGACATCTTGGCAGGGGGAATGTCTTTTGGAAACCTAAAAAAGTTCATGAGGTTATTATTATTCCGCCATTAAAAAAATGCCCATTTTGCGGTACCAAAAAACTTTATCATACAAGAAAGACTCGTGCATCCAGGCAAACAGATATAAAATTTACATCAACGGGTATTAAGCAGCACGTCATTGAGTATAGATGTGGAAATGTTAAATGTGCAAAATGCCGTAAAAAGTCAAGCAATGGTAATATACGGAAACTGCACTATGGTGATAATTTATTTGCCTGGATTATAAATCTTTATGTAAGGTATCATATCAGTCATGAGTTAATATGCCGTTTGATTTATGAGCAATTTGGAATTTGGATGAATGCGGTATACTTAATAACCGCTAAACAAAGGTGGTGGTCGAATTGGAAGCCTGAAGCTGACTATCTCTGGCAAATTGTCAAAAATAGCCCGGTTATACACATAGATGAAACTACGGTTAAGTTATCTAAGGAACGGGGTTATGTATGGGTATTTGCCACACAGCACACAGTCTTTTATCATTTTACCATCAATCGGGAAGCTGACTATTTGCAGGAATGGTTAAAGGATTATAAAGGAGTTATTATTACTGATTCATTTCCTGGATATGATTCTATACCCATAAAACGCCAAAAGTGTCTTATTCATATCATCCGGGACTTGAATGATGATTTATACAAAAATCCTTTTGATGATGAGTATAAAGCAATAGTAGTGGCATTTGGTAAATTATTGCGTGATATTATAGAAACCATTGACCATTATGGGCTACAGAAAAAGCATTTGCGTAAGCACAAAAAAATGACCGAACGATTCTATAAATTGCATATTGATTGTATACATAAAAGCGAGTTATCTGTTAAGTGTACAAAACGTCTTCAAAAACACTGGGATGAATTATGGGTATTTCTTGATCATGACAATGTGCCATGGAACAATAATAACGCTGAAGCTGCCGTGAAAGCCTTTGCTCAGCATAGGCGGGGTGTAAATGGTCAGGTTAGTGCCAAAGGCATTAGTGAGTTTTTGGAAATGCTTAGTCTTGCACAAACTTGCCGCTACCGTAATATTTCGTTTTTAGATTTCCTTCGCCGCAAAGCAGGTATATGGGATAATATTCAATCAAGCGATTTAACAAAGTTCCTACCATACTCACAGGCCCGGTTATTTATGCATAAACAAGAATTGTATAATAAGGAGGAATGGATACTATGGAATAGTGAAGATAAGCGACCTCATTTTATTCCACAAAATCCTGAAAGAACATATAAGGATAAGGGGTGGAGAGATTGGGACGATTGGCTTGGTTGTCCTTTTTTACCTTTCAATAAGGCACGGACTTACATGCGAAAACTTGGTCTCCGAACCAGAAGACAATATGTAACTTGGCTTCGCAATGGTAAACGTCCTAAATTTATTCCTCCCAATCCCGAAGAATTTTATAATCGCATTGGTTGGAATGGCATTGGCGACTGGCTTGGGATTAATATCGAAAACGGAACATAGAAACTAAGGTTTGATATACTCATAATATGGTTAAATATCAATGTATATGAAGGGTTTGCCATGCTTAAGGTTTCAGTGTCGTGAGAAGGCAGTAGTTGTTAACCCTGAAGAATGCCATCTTGTGGACTATGTGTAAGCTGTCCCGAACATGCTATAAAACTCAAGAAGATACCCAATGGGCAGTAATTTATGCTGTATATTTCTTAAAGATACTTGTAGCAATATGTCCACCAAAGCCAAATGTATTGCTCATAGCGTAGACGACTTCACTTTTAAGTGCTTTACCAGTGATAATATTTAATTTACCTGCAAATTCCGGTTCAATCGTTTCAGTATTGATTGTGGGTGGTATTGCATTTTCATTGATCGCTATTATGCAAGCAATCGCTTCTATTGCTCCTGCAGCGCCTAACAGGTGCCCTGTCATAGATTTGGTAGCACTTATCTTTAGCTGAGAATTATTTCCAAAAACCCTTTCAATTGCTTTTAATTCACTCAAATCTCCCACAGGAGTTGAAGTAGCATGAACATTGAGGTAATTAACATCACCAGGTTTTATATTTGCATCTTCCATCGCTAACAGCATTCCTAAATAAGCGCCTTCTCCTTCCGGATGAGTGCCGGTAAGATGATAAGCATCCGCGGCCATTCCTCCACCCACAATTTCAGCAAGAATTGGCGCATTCCGCTTTATAGCATGTTCGTAGTTTTCGAGGACAAGCGCGCCGGCCCCCTCACCCATTACAAATCCATCGCGATTGACATCAAATGGCCTTGAAGCGAGGGCAGGGTTATCATTAAATGTAGACAATGCCCTTGAAGCATTAAAGCCCCCCAAAGCGCTTGCGGTAATTGGAGCCTCTGAGCCGCCAGTTATAATCATATCAGCCTTTCCCCATCTTATATAATCGAAGGCAGTTACGATAGCGGTGTTGGAAGTAGCACAGGCTGATACAGTGGCGAAATTAATACCCCGTAGGCCATATTTAATAGAAATAACTCCGGCAGCTATATCTACAATCATTTTCGGAACAAAGAAGGGATTAAACCTGGGCGTACCATCTCCTTTGGCGTATTCTACCACTTGTTCTTCAAAGGTAGTTATGCCTCCATTGCCCGAACCCCATATAACTCCAATACGGTTCCTGTTAAGCTTTTCAAAATCAATAGCAGCATCTTTTATGGCCTCATCAGCAGCTATTACTCCATATTGTGTAAATAAATCGTATTTGCGGGCTTCTGATTTTTCTATATAATCTAAGGGCTCAAAACCCTTCAGCTCACACGCAAACCTCGTTTTAAATTTCGATACATCAAACCGCTTGATATGCGCTGCACCGCTTTTACCGGCAAGTAATGCCTTACTGAATGCATCCACATTATTCCCAATTGGCGTTAATGCCCCCATTCCTGTTACAACAACTCTGTTCATATTATCTTATATTATTAACCTTAAAACTTAGCAAAAACTGAGCTTACAACCCTCTATAACCCGCAATTTATATGAGCCGATATTAGCGTTTCGTGCTTTATTAATCCGAGTTTTTTAAAGTGTTTTCTTTTTTAGACACCATTATCAATGCAACTACCTGCAATATTGATAACACAAACGGCCCTATTGATTTTCCAAAGTCAGCTTGATAGATTCCAATGAATCCATCAAAAAACTGCATTAACCCAACTAAGATTCCTAAAACGACTAATTCCTGTTGAGTCCTTTTTAAAATCACCCATATAACTATAGCAGCTATTGGAATTGTTCTTGCTGCAGCATACATCGCAAAAATCAGAGTCGAGTTTGAAATAACTGAATTAGCAGGCAGTAACACAGAAGGATGGATAAGTCCAGCAATTGAAAATCCTGTCGCAACTAAAACATTTATAGCAGTTACGATACTTAAAAATTTCAAATTTGTCTTTTTCATAATCATTCATTTTTTTAATGGTTTATACCCTGAGTTCTCTTTTTATTACAATCCCAATTCTTCACATTTAATCGATACTGATTCCGAAGTATTTACGCTGGTTTCTCCAAAATCATTGTTATGCCTTGTCCCCTGGCCGCACATATGGAAATAAAGCCTCTGCCTGAACCTTTCTGATTTATAAGTTTCGCAAGTGTGGCAATAATGCGTCCGCCAGTAGCGGCAAACGGGTGTGCCGCAGCAAGGCTGCTTCCTTTCACATTTAATTTGATTCTGTCTATTTTGCCAAGAGGCTCGAATCCAAAAGTCTTACTAAGCTCTGCACTTTCCCATATTTTCAACGTTGTCAATACCTGGGCTGCGAAAGCTTCATGTATTTCGTAAAAGTCGAAATCCTGTAATGTTAATCCTGCCTTTTTCAGCATTCTGTTTGCTGCATAAACAGGGGCGAGTAAAAGGTTATGTTTGTTTTCTACATATTCTATGGCTGCCAGTTCGGCATGGGTTAGGTACGCTAAAACAGGCAGGTTGTGTTCTGCTGCCCATTGTTCGCTTGCTAATAGTACACTCGCAGCCCCGTCGCTGAATGGTGTTGAATTACCCGCCGTCAATGTGCCATGTTCTTTATCAAAAGCCGGTTTAAGCCGCGCTAATTTTTCCATGCTGGTATCTCGGCGGAGGTTGTTATCTTTCTCCAGGCCCATAAAAGGGGTTAACATATCATTAAAGAAACCTTCATCATAAGCCTTGGCCATTTTCAGGTGGCTTTGCAAGGCAAATGCATCTTGTTCCTCACGCGATATGCCATAGTATTTAGCCGTATATTCTGTATGTCCGCCCATAGATAATCCTGTTTGTGGTTCGTTGATATTGGGCACCACAGGCATTAAATCTTTTAAATGGATAGATGCTATTTTCTTTATTCTTTCCAGCGTGGAGTGGCTTCTTCGCACTTGCAATAATATTTTGCGCAAGTGTTCACTAACCACAATGGGTACCTGGCTGGTAGAATCTACGCCCACGGCAATGCCTGAATCTATCTGTCCCAAAGTAATTTTATTGGCTAAATAAATGGCGGCCTCAATACCTGTATCACAAGCTTGTTGCAAGTCGCAGCCCGGAGTTGCAGGATTCAAAGCCGTATTCATCACAGATTCCCGAACGAGATTGCCTTCTGAACTATGTTTTATAACCGCTCCTCCGGCAACTTCTCCCAATAGTTCCCCTTTTAGTTTGTATTTTTCAATAAGTCCGTTTAGCGTCGCTTCCAACATATCTCTATTGCCCGCTTCGGCATACGCTGTATTTTGTCTGGCGAATGGAATCCGGCTATACCCGACTATGGCTACCTTTCTGTTATTCATTTTTTTGCTTGTATTTTAAACATGGTTGAATGTCCTTTGGCTATCATCTTGCTTTTATCATGGTTCCAAACAATACACTCCGCGTTGGCAAACTGAGCCCCATTTTTTATCAGCGTAGTTTCAGCCACTAATATATCATTTTCCCTGGCAGCCGAATAGTAATCAATCACGTTGTTAATTGTGGTGTTGAAAAATGGTTCGCCAAGCGAATACATGGTAGCCCCTATAATATCGTCAATAATGGCTGCGGTTACTCCACCGTGGAGCGTTCCTATCGGGTTTGTCATTTCTTTTCGCACCGTATATTGAAAACAGAGTTTGCCGTGTTTTGCTGACACTACTATGGGTTTGAGCCATAACATAAATGGGGAAGGGGAAGTGGCAAATTCCTTTCCTATAAAAGATTGAATGTTTTCCAAAGGTATATTCATTTTTTAAAAATTAATATAGATTAATGAGTAGCAATAGATGCTTCCATTTTTTTTGATTTTATATCGGGCAAAAGATATAAAAGGACAATTACCACGATAAGGCAAAATATTTCCAGCGTAAGTCCATAACAAAAAGCTTTGTGGTAACTGCTTCCTGTATTATCTGAACCAAGCACTGAATAAAAAACTCCGCCTATAATGCTGATGCCTAAAGATGAAGCCACTTGCTGGCAGGTATTATAAACGCCTGCGGCAGCTCCTGCAAAGTGGTGTGGTACGCTCTTCAATGCCATGTTTATTAATGAGGGCAGCACAAGTCCTCCGCCTAAGCCATAAAATGACATAAGTACATAAATGTAACTGGGCTTTATTCCGGGTAAGAACAGGATGGATTGTATAATAAAGGTAACGATAACTATAGGTGGCCCTGCTTGTAGCGCCCGTTTGCCAAATGTATTAACCAACCTGATGGAAAGGAGTGATGATAGGGTAAAAAAGATGCCGAAAAACACAAAATACAATCCGCTTTGGTAGGCTGATATATGTAGCCCGTTTTGAAAATAAACGGTACAGATAAGCAGGTACGATGTGTGCATCATAAAATAGAAGGCCACCAGCATGATTCCAATGTTGAAGTCTTTTATCCTGAATAATTGCATATTGATAAGATAGCTCCGGTTTTCGGCTAATTTCTTTTTCTGGTTATAAATGAAATAGGCAAAAATTAAAAGAGAAGAGGTCAAGAGGCAAACACTCCATAGCGGCCAGCCCTTTTCGCGGCCAATAATTAACGGATATATCAAACTCATTAGGCCGCTTGTCAGTATGCCTACTCCCGGGTAATCAAATTTGCCTGAACGGTTCTTTTCACTTTCATGCAGATACTTTGCTGTAGCTGCTAATGCGATTAGTCCGACAGGGAGGTTGATAAAGAAAATTAAGCGCCATCCTTCTACTATAAAATAAACACCCGAAAGGTAGCCGCCCAAAAATTGGCCAAGGATAGATGCCACGCCCATAGTGAAGCCAATGAGTCCGATTGCCTTGGTGCGTTCATTGGGCAGGGGGAAAAGAATTTGAACATATGATAAAGCCTGTGGAAGCATAAAAGCCCCGCTTACGCCTTGAAAAAATCGGGCGATAATTAATTCGGATGCAGTGGTTGCCAGTCCACAAAAACAAGATGTGATGGTAAAAAATAACATACCCATGAAGAACACCTTTTTACGCCCGAAGTGATCACCTGCCCGCCCGCCTACAATTTGGAAAGAGGCATATCCCAAAAGATACATGGCGATAATAAGTTGTATCTCTCCGTTGGTAGCGCCCAATCCTTTTTTTATAGACGGTATGGCTACATTTACAATAAAAACATCAATTACTGTAAGCAATGGCGCCGATAATAATATCAAGTGCTGGAACCACCTTTTATCTATCTCTTTCAATCGCATTTTACGAGATTATTTTATAGGGGCCCGGCTGGCAAACATTTTTTGCAGGGCGGCTTCGGGCGAAGACAGGTAGAGTTTGTAAAAATCTGCCGTCATGCCTGCATGAATTTCATAGGTGTCATTTTCAAGCCCTTGCCATAATGCTTCTGCCACTACCGATGGGTGGATTCCATTAGCTCCGCCTATGTCTTTGGAAAGTTCCGTATTTACAAGCGGAGGCATCAATTCAAATACTTTTACATTATCGGTAACTTCTGCCAGTTGCATCCGCAGCGATTGGGTGTAATTATGCAAAGCCGCTTTGGTGGCAGAATAGGTGGCTATGCGTCCGGGTACAAAAGCAACAACCGACGATACGTTTACAATAGCCGATTCAGGCTGTTTCTTTAATTGGGGTAAAAGTTTTTCTATTAACCGTATCACGGCAAAATAATTGGTCTGCATTTCATCTTTCGCTTTTTCATATGCGTTAATGCCTTCTTCTAAAAGCGGATATGCGATGGCACGTCCTGCATTGTTTATCAGGATATTCATTTGCGGAAATTCCTTTTCAATTCTTGCCACTAATTCATCCATATCTTTTTCCTTGCGTATGTCACATTGTATGGCTGTTATATTCGTAAGCCCCGAAGCCGCTTTCATAAGCCGTTCTTTATCCCTGCCGGTCATTATTATATGGTTTCCTTTTGCCGATAGAAGTTTTGCCATTTCAAAGCCTATTCCGGCGCTGCTGCCTGTAATTAAGATGGTGTTCCCACTGGTGTTTTTCATGATTTTGTTTTGTGTTTTATTTATTATTAAAATATACCGTTCGGTATATTTGTGGCTAAAAAAAATTATTTTTTGAGTTCCTGTTTAATTATTAATTCTATTCTATCCAGGGCATTAAATAAAAGTTTAGCATCGTTATTAATCTTTGCCATCATAATCCCCCCCTCTATCAATATGATTATAGTATTGGCATATTTATGCGCATCAATACTCTTTTTAAACTGGCTTTGCTTTTTACCAAGATTGATCAGTTCAGCCACATAATTTACCCAATTGCTTATAGTATGCTGTACGTCCTTTTTTAAAAAAGGCAAGTTATCATCAGCTTCAATAGACGCATTTAATATAGGGCATCCGCCACGTTCAAATACCTGTTTCCAGCCATCGCGGTAATATCCTGTAAAAGCAAAAAGCTTATCAATTGCCATCTCTTTGCTGTTAACCAAGTCACCCACTCTTTTTCTCATGCCTCCGACATTATAGTTATATACGGCAATTGCAATTTCATTTTTGTCCTCGAAATTTCCATAAATAGCTCCCTTTGTTAACCCGGTAACAGTAGTAATGTCATTTAATGAAGTCCCGGCGTATCCTTTAATATTAAAAATAGGAGCGGATTTTTCTATTATAAATTGGCGAGTGTTATTGGCTTTTGACATAACTACTAATATTTGACGGGGCAAAGATACATCAGAAATATACCGATTGGTATATTTTAGTATCAACATCTACACTTTCTACTTAATTTGATTTGATTATCAAGGCAAAATAATTTAGGAAGATAATCATACCACTTTCATTCTGTTTTTCCTTCCCTTGTGGTTCCCCGGCATTCATATGGGACTATTAAGGTTGAAAAGATGGCAAAGCTTTCACTACTGCCTGATCCAAGGTACATTTAAACTCAATGGATACTTAGAATGAGTTTTGAGAGTCCATAGTTTTAATACATTAGTCTAACAAAATTGGCTATCAGTTTGTTACGGAATTATGTACGCAAATGAGAAATAATCATTTTTGCAAAGCCGCTATCCTGTATCCTTTTTAATGAATCAATGGTTTCTGAAACCTTATTAATGAAGGTGTACGTAGCATATTCTTTAATAATATCCACATTATTTGTATCATCGGTACACGAGCATATTGCAGTTGCACAGCCGGCATTTTGAAAATACGCCAATATCTCCGACAATTCTCTTTCCGAATCTTCGCCCGCGACTATCCCCACCATTTTTCCGTCCTTTGCTAATATATCATAAAAGTCTTTGTTTCCATAAATCTTTTCGCCCAGAAAGTTAAAAGCTTCCTCCTGGCTAAAATACCCCGGAACATGTGTATATTCTATATTTAATAGTAATTTGATACGCTATACTTAACGTATGGGATTTGCCGCAATTCGCAGAACTCTTTAAAGCAATAATTTCCATAGTTTGTTAGTTTTTAGGTGTTTATTAAGAAACTCACGAATAGCCCTTACAAGGTATGATACCGGTAAGTAATTAGAAATGAAAATTAGGACCGAGTTGTCTACTTTGGACAATATCAGCTTAAATTATATTACTAATATTGTGCGGCAACATAATAAAAACAATAAACAAACTGATAGATGAAGGATTTTGAAATTCTACAATATGCTTTAAACTCTTTTGCTAATCTCAATGACGAGGATTTTAAACTTTCATTACCCTATTGGCATTGTAAAGAGTATAAAAGAGGGGAATATTTTAATGAGCATAAAGAGGTATGTATTTATATGGGGTTTGTAATAAGCGGAATATTTAGGTCATACATTATTGATAAAAAGACAGGTGAGGAGAAGAATATTTTTCTGTATCCTAAAAATCAGTTTGTAGTAACATTCAAAAGCTTTATAAACCAGATTCCATGCGACTATTATACGCAAGCGATTGAAGATTCTCAGGTGATATATATTAGTTTCATTGATCTTCATAATTTATATAAACAATCCCAAAATTGGGAACGTTTTGGACGGCTTTTGGCTCAGGAAGCTTTTAATGTAGCAATGGATAGGTTGGAAAGCTTTGTTTTTAAGACACCGGAAGAGCGTTATATTGAGTTATTGAAACACAATCCCGATATATTCAATAATATTCCGCTTTACCATATTTCATCTTATTTGGGTATAAGGGGGCCATCACTAAGTCGAATCAGAAAAAGAATTTCTTTAAAATAATACGATTTTAACTTAGGTTAATAATTTTATATGTTTTTTCAAGCACATTTGTAACCTTAAATAAATTATCCATGAAAGCAGATACCATTCTTTTCAATGGTAAAATTCATACCATTGATAAATTAAACAAAGGAGCAACAGCGGTTGCGATAAAAGATGGAAAGTTTATTGCCGTTGGAAGTGACAGTACAATCATGCAGCTTAAATCGGATGGAACTTCCATGATTGATCTCAAAAAGAAACGAGTAATTCCGGGGTTAAATGATTCCCATTTACATCTTATCAGAGGTGGGCTTAACTATAATTTGGAATTGCGTTGGGATGGAGTCCCTTCACTTGCCGATGCTTTACGTATGTTAAAAGAACAAGTGTCAAAAACACCATCTCCACAATGGGTTCGTGTAGTAGGCGGTTGGACTGAATTCCAATTTGCTGAAAGACGTATGCCCACACTTGATGAAATTAACGCCATTGCTCCGGATACTCCTGTATTTATATTACATCTGTATGACCGGGCATTTTTGAACCGTGCTGCTTTAAGAGCTGTAGGCTATACTAAAGATACACAAGCGCCTCCGGGAGGGCAGTTACAAAAGGATGCCAATGGGGAACCGACAGGTTTAATCCTTGCTACTCCAAATGCAATGATTCTATATTCAACATTAGCAAAAGGTCCAAAACTACCATACGAGCATCAGGTTAACTCTACCCGTCATTTTATGAGAGAACTTAACAGACTTGGTATTACAAGTGCAATTGATGCAGGAGGCGGGTTCCAAAATTTCCCGGATGATTACAAAGTAATTACCGAATTAAACCACAAGAAACAATTAACAGTCCGTATCGCCTATAATCTTTTTACGCAAAGACCTAAACAAGAGCTGGAAGATTTTGATAACTGGACTAAATCAGTCAAACTGTATGAAGGTGATGATATGTATCGCCACAATGGAGCGGGCGAAATGTTGGTATTCTCTGCAGCAGACTTTGAAGACTTTCTGCAACCGCGTCCCGATTTGGTAGATAGCATGGATGCCGAACTGGAACGTGTAGTAAGATTGTTGGCTGAAAAGCATTGGCCATTTCGTTTACATGCAACCTATAATGAAAGTATTACCCGCTTTCTGAATGTTTTTGAAAAGGTGAATCGAGATATTCCATTTAATGGGCTGCCTTGGTTTTTTGACCATGCGGAAACTATTGACGAAAAAAATCTTGAAAGAGTAAAGGCTTTGGGTGGAGGTATTGCGATACAAGACCGCATGGCGTTTCAGGGGGAATATTTTACGGAACGATATGGGGCTAAAGCTGCCATGGATACTCCTCCCGTTAAACGTATGCTCGAAACGGATATACCTGTTGGTGCAGGTACCGATGCAACGCGTGTAAGCAGTTATAACCCCTGGGTTTCTTTATACTGGCTTTCTTCGGGTAAAACGGTGGGTGGATTGCAATTGAACAATGGCAAAAAAAGCCTTAGCCGGGAAACTGCCCTTGAGCTTTATACGAGAGGCAGTGCATGGTTTTCAAATGAACAGGATAAAAAAGGAGATATTAAAGTAGGAATGTTCGCTGACTTAGCTGTATTAGATGAGGACTACTTTAACATTGAGGAAGAAAAGATAAAAGGTATAGAGTCTGTTCTAACTATTGTAGATGGTAAAATTGTATATGCAAAAGATGACTTCGCATCTTTTTCTCCGGCTCCGATTCCTGTCCTACCTGACTGGTCGCCAACTAACAGTTACAATGGGTACTATTCTGCAAAAGGTAAAAGAACAGCTAAAGACAAATTAGATACATCTGTCGATACTGCCGGCATAACAGCAATGATACACCAATGTATTGGAAGTTGTAATGTGCATGGACATAATCACGATAATGCGCGCCTGAGTAATTTGCCGGTAAATAATTATACTGCATTTTGGGGTGCACTCGGATGTTCGTGCTTTGCATTTTAATAATATACTAATTATCTAACCTAACCAATTATGGCAAAAGGAAAAATTGTATTTATTCATGGATTATGGATTCACACCAGTTCATGGCAACCCTGGATGGATTTCTTTAACCTGCATGGTTATGAAACCATAAACCCTGCATGGCCCGGTGATTCTGCTACAGTTATAGAATGCAGGGAGAATCCACAAGCTATTGCCAACAGAGGGGTAACGGAAATTGCAGACAGTTATGCTAAAGTTATTGAATCGCTTTCTGAACCACCAATTGTGATTGGTCATTCTTTTGGTGGGCTCATCGCACAGATAATATTGGGACGTGGTATTGCTGCTGGGGGTATAGCCATTGACCCTGCTCCTATAAAAGGAGTATGGCAGCTACCGTTTTCATCACTTAAATCTTCCTTCCCTGTACTCGGAAACCCATTCAACCTCAAAAAAGCTAAATCCCTAACTTTTGGCCAATTCAGATATGGTTTTGCTAATGCAGTTACGGAAAAGGAAGCAAGGGAATTATATGATAAATGGACAATACCTGCTCCTTGTCGTCCGCTTTTCCAGGCTGCAACAGCCACTTTTGCAGGGTCAGAAACAAAAGTAAATACAGCCAACGTTACACGAGGGCCACTACTTATTACTGGTGGAGAAAAAGATCACATCGCACCTCCTATTCTTGGCGAAGCCTCACTTAAAAAATATAATTCATCTGTAATTACAGAGTTTAAATTGTTTGAAGATAGAGGACATTCCTTAATTGTTGATCATGGGTGGAAGAAAGTTGCAGAAAGCATACTTACCTGGCTTAACAATAAAGGGCTATGAGACGAATTAACATAAAATATAAATCAAACTAAAATCAAATCAGCAAGTTATGAAAATATCGTCTAATTTATTGACTCCAGGTAATCACTCTCTATTACTTGCTGACTATGAAGGTCAGATGAGTTTTGCAACACAAAGTATTCCAATAAGTGAACTGCGTAATAACGTTGCGATTGTTGCCGGGGCTTCCAAAATTTTTAATATTCCCACAATTATTACAACAGTCGTTATTAATGGGAAATAAAAGAAGCTGATTTTTATATGAAACGTTTTTTCTCAATAGCAGCATTTGAGCCTTTTAAAGAAAAACTCTTTCTGACCCTTTGGGTAGCAGCTTTTATATCCAATATTGGTACCTGGATGCAAAATGTAGGCGTAGGTTGGTTAGCCGCTACTATGTCGGCATCACCATTGATGATTGCATTGATTCAGGCGGCATCTTCTTTACCTGCCATGCTTTTCAGTTATCCAGCCGGTGTAATCTCCGATCATTCCGATAGGCGAAAACTATTGATATGGGTACAGATTTTTCTTTTTGTAGTGGTGTTGCTTTTAACAATACTCACCCAATTCCAGTTATTGGAAATTTATTTGTTGATATTTTTTACTTTTTTAATTGGGATAGGTTCTGCATTTACCACTCCTATATGGCAGGCTATTACCCCGGAAGTGGTGAGTAAAGGCCGTATGAAAGAAGCCATTGCCTTGAATGGGGTGAATTTTAATTTGGCGAGGGCAGTCGGTCCCGCAATTGGAGGTGTTATCCTTGTTTACGGAGGTATACAATCTATCTTTTTATTCAATGCAGTTTCTTTTCTTGCACTAATCGGAGGGCTTTATTGGTGGAAAAACTCTACTTCTGCATTTCAATCCATTCATTTCCGTAAAACAGCCATTGAAGGCCTTAAGGCTGTAAGAAAATCAAAACCATTCCTGCATTTGCTTATACGTACTCTTTCATTTACAGCTTTTACCAGTATCGTATTTGCACTTCTTCCGCAGTTATCAAAATATGAATGGCATCAAAATAGCGGACAATATGCCTGGCTTTGGGTAAGCCTCGGTGTAGGTGCATTAGTGGGTAGTTATTTATATGGTATTGTGAATAAATCGCTAACTGCCGCTAAGGTTATCTTTTATAGTTGCGAATTGGTGGCACTTTGTCTTTTCCTACTTACAAAAACTGCAAATTACTACATGCTTAATTGTATTATGTTTCTTGCGGGAATTGGATGGATAAACGCAACCTCCACTTTAAATGTATTGGCACAACAACACTCTCCCAATGAATTAAAAGGGAGGTTTTTAGCTGTTAATGTTACTGTTTTTCAAGGTTCCATTGCATTATCAAGTGTGGCATGGGGTTACTTATCTGAGCTATTTAGTGCGTTGCCGGTTATAAGAACTGGTGCAATAGTTATGGGCATTCTTTCTGCGATAATATTATTATCACCGATGGAAGAACAGGAAATTATAAAAAAGGACACGGTTGCCTGTAGTGACCCATTACTGCAATATCAGCTAAAATAATGTTATAAAAAATAGCCATTAATTATTCACAAGAAAAGATAAAAGAAAACCATGAAAGAAAATATTTTAGGATTGCACCATATAACAGCCATAACTGGAAACCCACAGAAAAACTATGATTTTTATACCAAAGTATTGGGTTTAAGGATGGTCAAAAAGACTGTTAATTTTGATGCACCGGACACGTATCATTTTTATTATGGTAATGAACAAGGTACACCGGGAACTATTCTTACCTTTTTCTCATGGGAGAATATTGACAGGGGTTTTACAGGAGTTGGAATGGCTGAAGAAATAGGGTACTCTGTCCCGTATGGAAGCCTTGATTTTTGGCAGGAAAGGTTCAAACAACTTAACATTACTTTTGCAGGGAAAAACGAAAGATTTGGAGAAGAATACTTGTCTTTCATAGATGGGGATGGATTAAATAGCAGCCTTATCATCCCTAAAATTGCTGATGAAAGAAAATCATGGGAAACAAAAGAAATAGGCAAAGATTTTGCGATAAAAGGATTTCAAGGCATTACATTGTCACTGAAGAAAATTGACAAAACCGCCAAAGTCCTAACCGACATATTGGGATACAGATTAATGTCACAAGAAGATAATCGTTACCGTTTTATTACGGATTCTGTTCAAAGTGCATCAATTGTTGACTTATTAGAAAATGCAGATGGTGCTGCCGGACGGAATGCTATCGGAACCATTCATCATCTGGCATTTCGTGTAGCGAATGAAAATATTCAAATGGAATACCGGGAAAAGATATTGAGTAGCGGACTGCAAATTACACCA
>JABDCH010000024.1:0-677 GCA_013288205.1 Bacteroidota bacterium
CCTTGGTGGTTTCAAGGTATTGGTGCATTTTACCCGTATTGCTTAGGTACAGCAAATTGAGTGTGCTTACAATTACATCGTAAGAGGAATCGCTCAACAGCTTTTCGTAATCGGGTAACAAATCAGGGGGAATAAGCTTTATGTTTGATAAGGTTGCTTTGCGTACCGTAACATCTTTATCGTGGATAGCGCTTTGTATAAGACTTCTGCTTTGCGCATTGGTGTCGTTGATCAATTGTGCCACCACAGCCACTCTCACCGCCTGGAAGGTTTCCTTGTTATAGATATTTATCAACGTAGCTCTCTTGGTATCAAGGTTAATAGAGCGCATGGCATCTACGGCATCGTACCGGTCAAGCAGGTTTTCCGCATTCATTGCTTGTTTTGTAAGCATATCAAATGATTTATGAAAACTAACGGTCTTCATCACCTCGTTATCCGGGTCGAAAAGCACAAAGTCAATTTTCTTTCCTGATGGATTAGGGATGCTCACTTTTTCAGTTTGTTGTTCTACCCAGGCTTGTTTTTTATCCGTAGTGCCGTCGGTATAATGCACTTCAAACCAAATAGGCATTTTAAATAATCCCTCCGGCCGGCCGTCTGTCGCCGACATACCGGTTATATCCGTCAGTTCTTGCATTTGCGAAACAGTAAATTCGGTTACCCCGTTTTGTTCG
>JABDCH010000024.1:746-32095 GCA_013288205.1 Bacteroidota bacterium
TGCCTCCTTTCAAATACCACTCTTCCCAAAACCAGTCCAACGACATGCCTGTGCTTTCTTCAAAAGCGATAAGCAAATCGTGGGCATCTACATTTTCATATTTATGTTTTTCGAGGTAATACTTAATAGCTTTATTATACATCTCTCTACCGCCAACCACATACTTCAGCATATTCAACACGAATGCACCTTGCGGGTAATTGCGTGTGCCTCCGCCCATGCTGCTGGCAATAGGATTATGGTCTTTATTGTTGGCATCTATGGCTGCATTCTGAAATCCTCTTCTTTCCCAATCGAAATAATCTTTTCCAAAAACCTCCTTATCGAAAAGAGCGCTGTAATAGGTAGCAAAGTTCTCGTGCATCCACATGCTGGAACCGGTGCGGCAGGTAATCATATCGCCAAACCATTGGTGGGCCAATTCATGCGCATCTACACTTATGTAATTCCTGTCGAGAAAGCTGCGGTCATCAACCATGTAAAAATCGCCGTAAACGGTTGCCGTAGTATTTTCCATAGCGCCATACATAAAATCTTGCACGGGAATTTGAGAGTAGCTTTCCCAACCGTATTTCACGCCGATCTCTTTTTCATAAAAATCAATCATTTCGGCACTGTACTTATAGGTTGCGGCTACCCTGTCTTTCCAATCGGGAGGATAATAAAGATGCAGGGGAACACCTGATTTCGATTTTCTTTCGTCAATGTCATACTTACCAATTCCCAGCATAATTAAATAAGCATCGTGCGGGTGTGTCATCCGGTAATGCCATGTTTTAGTGCCATCTCCATTGTCTTTTACACTCACTTGGGTACCATTGCTCAACACCTTATAATCTTTATCAAAGGTTACAATGGTTTCTGTTATCAGTTTGTTATTAAAGCCATCGTACATCGGTATCCAGAATCGATTATCAACCCCTTCACCCTGCGTCCATATTTCTTTTCGGCTTATGTTATTCGGGTCATTCCAGCCGATAAAGTATATGCCTTTCCGGGGAGTACATTCATAAGTTACTTCAAGAGAATCTTTCGTTTGCCATCCCAAATTAATACCTGGATAAACAGTAATTCCAGCGCTATCGGTTTTATATTTGACATCCTTTCCATTAAGTGTAATTTTTTGAACGTTCATTTTTATACCATCCAACCAAATGGAATCGGTTGTGGGGTGGAGGGTTGTAAATGTGAGTAGAACCTTGCCTTTTACCAATCCTTTGATGGGTTCAAAAGCAATATTGAGTTTCAGATGAGAATATTCTACATTGTGATCGCGTGGAGCAAGTTCAGGGTCAGCAAGATAAGTCCGGGTTTTATTTTGAGAATATGCCGCAGTGATAACAAACGCAAGTAATTGAAGTAAGAATATTTTCTTCATAGAGATATTTTATGTGTCAAAGATAAATTATTACCTGAGTTTATTTGGTTAAATATTTTCTGAAAGAGTAATGTATTATATTTGATGAGCAAATAATGAGATATAAAGGCTCTTGTTATATTATCCGATTTACCAATAATGAGTTGAATGAAGAAATATAGAGTATCCCCATTAAATATTTTAGCCGGACTTTGCATTTTAATAATTGTATGGTACCTCTTCAATGCGATTACAAAAAGTAATTATGATAACCATGGATGGGCCGCTGTATTTACATTAATACCATCCATTTTCTTTGGTGTTGTATTTTTAGTTTTAGATTTTATAATACAATCTATATTTAATACAAAAAAATACTATTGGCTTATCATTACAGAGGTAGCAGTACTTATTGTACTATTAGTCTGGCAATGGGGCTTAGTATCTACATTTCTTAATTTTTAATAATTACCTGTCGGGCTCCGACTTACTTTACCGCACTCTGATAAAATTTTTCGGCATCGGCTTTTAGCTTGGCATCATCGGCATTGTTAACATACATCATGTGCCCGGCGCCATAATAATTCAGAATAATATTGTTGCGTACATCGTTGCGCAGGCCCATGTGGTCAACCGCATATTCGGCATTATAGAATGGGGTTGCCAAATCGTAATATCCACAGCATACCATCACTTTTAAACCGGGGTTTTGCGTCATAGCCCGGCGCAATGTTTCCGATACATCGAGATAGCTGTTATCGGTAGATGGCCAGGGCCAAACATTGGTAAGGGCTTCGTAAGGTAAATCACTTTTGTAGTTCAAATCTTTGCGCATGTATTCATTCAAAGCGCCATTAAACAAGCCGCTTACCGCAGAATAGCTTGGGTCGTAGGATGGGCTTTCACCATCATCGTCTGCATCTTCGCCCATGTAACGCGAATCGTACCTGCCTACTGTTTTGCCATCTGTACGCATGAGTTCTTTGAAAAAGCGTCCATCGTAAATGCGCTCATTACAGTTACGGATATATTCTTTCGAAAGTCCGGTGAAATAACTCAGGCTATCAATTACTTTATTCGTTAAATCAGCGGGAGCCTGGTCGCCTTTCATTAAAAAGTAGCTATACGTTCCCGATGCAAATGTTTCTGTTTTTTTGGCAAGGTCGGCAATGTTCATGCTTTCCAATTCAGGTGAAAGCTTTTTATGGAATTGGGCTGTAGTGGCATAAGTTGGAAGGAATAAGGCATAAGGCAAATCATTGCCTCTGGCGAAGTCAATGTATTCAAAGTTCAATACGGATGATACCAATGTTATTCCGTTGAGGTACATGCCGTACGCATTTTGTAAATAACCTGAAAGTCCGGATGCACGGGTAGTGCCATAACTTTCTCCGGTTAAAAATTTAGGGCTTCCCCAGCGTTCGTTACGGGTAGTATACATGCGGATAAAATCTCCCATCGAGGCAATGTCTTCGCTATACCCATGATATTTAGAAGGATCAACTCCTTTAACTGTGCGGCTAAACCCGGTGGAAACAGGGTCAATAAAAACCAGGTCGGTAAAGCTGAGCCAGGAGTTCTCATTATCACCATAGGTATAGGGTGGGGTAGGAGCAGCTCCGTTATCATCGGCAAAATGAACCCTTACAGGTCCGATGGCGCCCATATGCAGCCAAATAGATGATGAACCCGGACCTCCGTTAAAAGTAAATGTAACGGGGCGTTTGTTGGCGTCTTCACCGTCAGCGGTATACGCAATATAAAATATTTTCGCCCTTACCGACTCGTCCTTGTCTTTCACAGGCATATATCCAGCCGTGGCAGTATAGTTAATTGTTTTTCCGCCAATGGTTATATGGTGGTGGGTAACTACCGGGGGAGGAACACTGTCGTTTTTACCGGGAGCTAAACTATCGTGATGCATTGGGTGTTGCATAGCCATCTTAGGAGAACCTTTTTGGGCATACGATACTTGCAGTTGTGCAATAATAAAAAATGAGAGGGTGAAAATAGTCTTCTTCATTGGGTGTTATTTGAAGACCTAAAACTACAAAATAATTGAAACTGACTATTTTTCTATAAATAAAAAACCGGTATTGCATTACGCAACACCGGTCCCCTTTGGCAACACAAACGCAAGAGCTTATGCAAGTTCTTCTTCGGTGATCTCGATTTCTTTTTCTTGGCGTTCTTCTTCCGATTTCTTAGTAAGAGTAATGGTCAGGATTCCATTGGCACAGGTAGCCACAATTTCATCAGAATCAATTTCTTCCGAAATAAGGAAAGCTCTTTCAAAATAAGAACTTCTGTATTCTTTCAATGTATAGAAGAAATCTTCGTCATCGTGCTCACGGCTTCCATTTATATACAGCACATTGTCTTTTACTTTTACCTTACAATCTTCATTATGGTAACCGGGGGTAACCAGTTCGATAATGTACTCTTCATCATTTTCGCAGATATTTACCAGCGGATTAAATTCCAGCGAGCCGATGAATGCAGGATTTACCGCTTGTTGGGTTTGCGGGAAAAATGAAGGATTTTGCATGGGAGGATAAAGTGATGGAGCATAGGCATGAACACCATAGGCAGGAACATAAGGAGGTATACCCCATGCATAAGGAGCTACCGTTTGGTGGCTTGCAAAACCGGCCTGTTGCGATGTGCCATTATGCAATTGAACAGGAACTACTCCACGGTGAGCCACTCCGAAAAATGAGCCGTTACGGATAGATTCCATTTCTTTTTGAAATTCATCTCCGTTCTTTGTTTCTTTTTTGTTTGTTTTCATAGCGTTAACAATTTATTGTATTAATATTTTAATCCGTATCACTACAGATTTTCTGACGCAAAGTAACACCTTACATATTGTGTTATGATGTCAATTACGTTGTGTTTTATTTATGTTTTAATGGTTTCAATCAGAAAAACTTAATGGAGAAAAAATAATAAGTTTACACAGCAGATTTTGATAGAGGCAAAGAGCAACAAAAGAGGGGTTTACAAGTGCATAATTTGGTAATGAGAGTAAGCCGTTATTCTTTCGTACTTTTGTATAACTTGGCATTCTACTATGTAGGTTTTTATGGAATTCAAAGATTATTTTTCGGCGCAATCGGAAGTTTATGTAAAGTCGCGCCCCCATTATCCTGATGAACTTTTCCAGTTTCTGACATCCCTGGTTCCTATGCATATTTTGGCATGGGATTGTGCAACCGGAAATGGGCAGGCAGCCACTGCATTAGCCAATTACTTTAGTAGTGTAATAGCAACAGACGGAAGCGAACAACAAATTAAAAACGCCGCGCCAAATGAAAAAGTAAAGTATGCTGTGGCATTGGCAGATAATAGCGGGATAGAACCGGGTACGGTTGATTTGGTCACTATCGCATCTGCCTTGCACTGGATGGATTTTGATATGTTTTACAAAGAAGTAAACAGAGTGCTTAAACCCGGAGGTGTTTTTGCAGCGTGGGCCTATTATAAAAGCCGTATTGATGAAACCATTGACCCTCTGTTCAAGCACTTGGTAAAAGATATTTTGGGTGAATATTGGCCACCTGAACGGGCCTACATAACCAATTACTATAATACCATACCTTTTCCTTTCAAGAGGATAGATGCACCATCTTTCAAAACTTCAGTAACGGCAAATTTTGACTTTTTAATTGGCTATATTCATAGTTGGTCAAGTACACAGCAATATATTAAAATCAACCACAAAGATCCTATTGATTTAATAAGGAAAGACCTGGAAAACGCATGGGGCGACCTAACTGCCACAAAGAAAATAACTTGGGATATTATACTGAAAGTGGGAAGGAAAGAGTGATATAAATATATTGAGATTATGTCTCCTGCTATTCTTTCGTACTTTTGCATTCCTTATTAATGAGACATGAGTAATTTGAGCCAGGAAATATTAGGACTGCAATATCATTCGGGGGATAAACCACTTGATGAAACAGAAATTGCCACGAATCCTTTTATTCAGTTTGAAAAATGGTTTAAAGAAGCTGTAAAAAGCGAAGCGGATAAGGCCAATGCACTTGTTCTTTCTACCGCTACAAAAGATGGCAAGCCCTCGGCAAGAGTTGTATTACTTAAAGGGGTAGAACATGAAAGCTTTGTTTTTTATACTAATTACGATAGCCGCAAGGGAAAAGAATTGATTGAGAACCCTTTTGCTGCGATGACTTTTTTCTGGTCGTCAATAGAAAAGCAAGTGAGGATTGAAGGAAAAGTTGAAAAAGTAAGTCCTTCCGAATCGGATGAATATTTTAAAAGACGTGCCAAGGGAAGCCAGGCAGGCGCATGGATTTCGCCTCAGAGTTCCGTTATTCCCGGCAGGGAAATGTTAGAACAGAAGCACCATAACTTTATTATTGAGCATGAGAATAAAGAAATTCAACGTCCGCTATTTTGGGGTGGATTTGCTGTTATTCCGTCTCGCATAGAATTTTGGCAGGGTAGGGCAAGCCGTCTGCATGACAGGATTCTATATACTTTTGAAAATGATAACTGGAAAATAGAAAGATTAGCACCTTAATCAATTAATAATGAATAATTAAAAATTAATAATTGAAGGGCTCAATTGATGGGATTGTAATGAATCAGGAGAAATAACAACGAACGGGAAAATGAATTTTATATAAATTGGCTTCCTTACTGATTGTTAATTCTTAATTATTAATTTTTAATTCTGAAACGCCATGTGGACCGAAACAAATAATAAACTGTATAAAAAATTTCTGTTTCCAACTTTTAAGGAAGCATTTGGATTCATGACACAAGTGGCTTTGATTGCCGAAAAAATGGATCATCATCCTGAATGGAAGAATACCTACAATACGCTCGAAATATGGTTAAGCACGCATAGTGCGGGAGATATTGTTACAGAAAAGGACCACACATTGGCAAAAGCAATAGATAAAATCAGCCATTAGCCATCGGCTGATAGCCATTAGCAAACAGTATGAATTCATATAGCGAAATAAAAAGGGAAATTAGTGCCGGTAAGTCAACTTGCCATAGCCTTGTTGCATCGTATTTAAAACGGATTGAAGAAAATAAACATCTAAATGCTTTTCTCGAGGTGTTTGGTGACGAAGCTTTGTTGCGTGCACAGGAAGTGGATGATAAAATACGGAAAGGAAAAAGCGGCCGGCTGGCCGGAATGGTCATTGCCCTAAAAGATAATATTTGCTATAAAGGCCATCGTGTTTCTGCATCATCTAAAATATTAGAAGGTTTTGTATCTCTCTATCACTCCACAGTGGTAGAAAGATTGCTTGCTGAAGATGCGATTATTATAGGACGCTGTAATTGCGATGAGTTTGCTATGGGCAGTTCGAATGAAAAATCAGCTTATGGAAGAGTTCTTAATCCCCATGATAATAATAGGGTTCCCGGTGGTTCCTCCGGAGGATCGGCTGTGGCTGTTGCTGCAGGACTTTGCACCGCGGCCTTGGGAAGTGATACGGGTGGCTCTATCCGTCAGCCTGCATCTTTTTGCGGAGTAGTGGGCTTGAAGCCAAGTTACGGGAGAATATCTCGCTACGGACTGCTTGCCTATTCTTCCTCATTCGACCAAATCGGTCCGCTTACCAATACCATTGAAGATGCTGCATTATTACTGGAAATAATGGCTGGTAAAGATGAATATGACAGTACACTTTTGCAAAAAGAGTCTCCCAATTATACAGAAGAATATAAAAAAGCAGATACAGGCAAACTTCGGATAGCTTATATAAGTGATTGCATAGAACATGAAGGGCTCGACCCGGAAATAAAGGCTCAGTTGGAAAAGACCATTGCCTCTCTTCAAGTTCAAGGGCATATAGTAGAGCCGGTTTCATTCCCTTTTATTGATTATGCCGTGCCTACTTACTACGTGCTGACTACTGCTGAGGCCTCGTCTAATCTTTCCCGTTACAGTGGAGTAAATTATGGCTACAGAGCCGAGGAAGCCAAAGACCCTGATGCAGTTTATAAAAAATCGCGCTCACAGGGTTTTGGTAAGGAAGTGAAGAGGCGTATCATGCTTGGCACTTTTGTATTAAGCACCGGGTATTATGATGCCTATTATGCCCGTGGACAAAAAGTGAGAAGGATATTTGTGGAAAAGACCAATGAAATATTAAAAAATTACGACCTCATATTATTGCCCTCTACCCCGGGAACAGCTTTCCCATTTGGGCAAAATGACCTCGATCCCGTGAAAATGTATTTGGAAGACATCTTTACCGTACAGGCTAATATTACCGGCTTACCAGCCATATCATTGCCTTTGGGAATGCATTCAAATGGTCTGCCTTTTGGTGTTCAGCTTATGGCGCGCAAGTACGATGAGATGACTCTACTTGCATTTTCTGAAAAACTAATGAACAATAAGGCGTGAATATAATTGCACGATTTGTTTTGTAATACAAATAGTTATTCATAATATTGCATTTTCGGGAACTAATTATTCATTTATCCGTACAAAGCATGATGCTTACAAAGAAATCTTATATCCTGCCGATGCTTGTTGCATTCCTTCTTTCAGGGAGGATTATGGCAATGCCGCATGACACTTTATCAAAAAAAGATTCTTTAAAGTTTGCGGATGACCCGATTGCTGCCAACTTGGATAGCTTAGCGCATCTTGGTTTTTTTGAAAAAGGCTACGATGTCGTTAAGTCATCTATGTACCACTTCTCTGCTGATTCCATTCCCTGGTATAGCGATAACGTCTTCAATGATCGTATGGCAAAGTTAGATGCCAATTCTCCATTCGACCTGGTATATAACGGCGTGGTGAAAGAATATATCGAAATGTATGCTTTGCGGAAAAGAATGTTAACCTCAAGGGTTCTCGCTCTTTCCAAGCTTTACTTTCCGATGATGGAGCAAGTTCTGGATCGATATAAAATGCCCCTTGAATTAAAATACCTTGCTGTAGTAGAATCGGCCTTGAATCCCGGAGCATGTTCTAAAACAGGTGCACGGGGCTTATGGCAGTTCATGTATACTACAGGTAAACTATACAATTTACAAGTTACTTCCTATGTAGATGAACGTAATGACCCTGTTAAATCAACTATTGCAGCCTGCGAGTATCTCAAATTTTTGCACGGAATGTTTAATGACTGGCAACTTGCATTGGCAGCATATAATTGCGGGCCAATGGAGGTAAGCAAGGCTATTCGTCGTTCCGGTGGAAAAATGAATTTCTGGGAAATACGTCCTTATTTACCAAAAGAAACACAAGGATATGTTCCGGCATTTATAGCTGTGAATTATGTGATGAACTATGCCACTTCGCATAATATATATCCTGGTATACCCAATGCCACTTTTTTTGATGTAGATACGATTTGTGTTCATCAACAACTGTCTTTCTTACAACTATCTACCTATCTCAATATTCCATTTAACGAGATTGCTTATTTGAATCCTTCTTACAAGTTGGGTGTAATACCTTATTCTGAAGAAGGCTGTTATACTGTTTGTCTTCCTGTTTCAAAGGTGGGCACTTTTGTGGCTAATGAAAATGCCATTTATGCACTTGCCAGGAAAGATACGGTATCGAGCCAACAAGTACTTGCTCTGCAAAAAAATATGCCTGAGGTTGAATATTACCGGGTTAGGAGAGGAGAACACCTAAGCACTATTGCAAACAGGTATCATTGCACGGTACGCGAACTTAAAGAATGGAATGGATTGGCGAGTGCTGCTATTCATCCCGGACAGCATTTGATGGTATACTTGTATTCGAAAGGCTCTTCTGCTAAGAAAAAGAAGGGTGTTGCTGAAGACAAAGGCTATTATATAGTTCAGAAAGGTGATACCTTATGGCACATTTCACAAAGTACCGGGGTATCTGTAGCTACTATCAAAAAGCTCAATAACTTATCCGGAACCGCAAATCTTGCTCCCGGAACCAAAATAAAGATAGCTTCTAACTAAAGAGGCATTAGTTTAATTCGGTAATGGCAAGCCATGCCATTAGGCCAATACTTATTTGAATAGATGTTTCATCTATGTTGAATGTGGGTGTGTGTAAGCCCGATATAATGCCTGCCGAAACATTGCCCGTACCTAACCTATAAAAGCAGCAGGGCCTTAAACGGGTGTAGTATGCAAAATCTTCCGAGGTCATTCGGGGTTCCAGCGCTACTACGTTTTCTTCTCCTAAATAAGCTTCAGATGCTGTTTTTAATTTTCTTGTCAGGTCATCGTTATTTATGAGTACCGGATATCCTTTTTCAATACGCAAGTCGCAATCACCACCCCATTTTTTTGCTGTAGCAGATATGATTTCAGTAATGGTCTTATGCCCTTCTGTCCGGATGTTTTCATCCATTGTACGGAAGGTACCTTCAAGCACTACCTCATCAGGGATGATATTCGTAGCTCCATTGGCAATCATTTTGCCGAATGCGAACACAACCGGCGAAGTTTGTGATGCATTCATAAAAGTATCTTGCAACTTCAGTAATATCTCTGATGTAATAAGCAGCGGGCTCACAATAGTTGGGCTGCCACTTAATGCAGCATGTCCACCTTTGCCTTTTACGGTAAGGTAAATCTCATCACAGGCAGCCATATAGCTTCCTGAGGCAAAGCCTACCTTGCCGGCTTCCAATGAAGGGAATACATGCTGAGCTATAATGGACTCGGGAGAAGGGTTTTCCAGTACGCCTTCTTTTATAAGGATGGATGCTCCACCCGGAAGCTTTTCTTCACCGGGTTGAAATATAAGTTTAATGGTTCCGTTCCATTCGCTTGCAAGACTATTAAGTATAATGGCCGTTCCAAGCAGGGAGGATGCATGTACATCGTGCCCGCATGCATGCATTACTCCCTTATTTTTTGATTTATAGGGAACATCGTTTTTTTCTTCAATGGGCAAAGCATCTATATCGGCCCGCAAGGCAATGGTTTTGCCTGGATTTTTTCCTTTTATAATGCCAATAACGCCTGTGCCTGCCATACGTATATATGGTATTCCATGCTTTTCAAGAACGGAAATAATAAAATCTGCCGTATTATTTTCGTTATAAGAGAGCTCGGGGTTAGCGTGAATATGTCTGCGATACCCCAATATGGTCTCATAATATTGTGCAGCAAGTGATTTTATTTTATCCGGGAGCATGGCTATAAATAGGCAACAAAGGTACATAAATAAGCTATTATGCATAGCATTACTGAGTAAATACAGGGGAGAGGAGGGTAGTGGAAACAAAAATCCCCGCAATAAGCGGGGATTTTAATAAAACTTATAATATTTTAATTAGTAACGGCTGCTTGGCCCTGCAACTCCAATAGGGCTGCCCAGTCTCGACATAGCACAACGGAAACCAATGTAGTCGGTAGCCTGGCGTTGATCCATAAATCTTCTTGTTCCCGGGCTCATCCAGAAAGCAAGATCTTTCCATGAACCACCTTTGTAAACTCTGGTTAAATCACTGATAAGTGTAGTGCTTCCAGTTGAATACATCAAGGTCTTGTCTTGGGTAGCACCAGGTGTATTAGTACCCCATGAGCCTTGAGTTTCGCTTGAATTAGGATCACCATCTAAATAGTCAATTTCGTCAGATTCGTGATAGTTTGTGCGGAAAGCAAGGTTATCTTCTTTATGCTTGTTATCAACTACCCTGTTTTTAACCTGGCCGGGTATGCTCACAATGTTGCTGTCAGCATCATATTGAAGAGAGTCTTGTATTACAATGCCATCCTCATCTTTAACTTGCGTGCTGTAAACATTTCCTCTAAAAGACTTCAAATCATCACCATCATAAGGCATCATAGGTCTGTATACATCCATAACCCATTCGCTCACGTTACCTGCCATACCGTAAAGACCATAATCGTTCGGCCAATAAGAGAATACAGGTGATGTAATATCAGCAGCATCATTCAGGCTACCTGAAACACCCATATAGTCGCCCGCGCCTTTCTTAAAGTTAGCAAGTTCCTGGCCAATATACTTTTCATCAGGGTTACGTGTTGCGTGGCCATTCCATGGATAAATTCTGCGTTGTGAAATAAGTTCGTCCTTGGTATTTCCAATTAATCCGAGCGCTGCGAATTCCCATTCAGCTTCGGTTGGGAGACGATAGTCAGGTAAAAATATACCGTCTTCAATCTTTACATTCCGGCCTGCATTATTACCATTTTTACCATTCGCAGGGTTCAAATCAGGAAGTGGTATTTTTACTTTTCCAGCCCATTTTCCGGCTAAATATTCTTCTGTATTAAAATAGTCAGCGCTTGAAGGGGATGGGTTCCAGTCAATAATACCTTCACGTACCAGTACCAGTTCATTCACTCTATCTGTGCGCCATTTGCAAAAGTCGTTAGCTTGCAGCCAGTTTACTCCTACAACAGGATAATCCTGGTAAGCAGGATGGCGGAAGTAGTACTTAACCATGTCATCCATGTAAGCCAGTTTACTTCTCCATACAAGTGTATCGGGTAATGCTTTAATATATATTTGTGGATAGTCGTTGCTAAATACGCGATTGGTCCAATAGAGATATTCCCTGTAGGCTTTATTAGGAACTTCTGTTTCATCCATATAGAAGGAAGATACAGTTACCCTTCTTGGAACATTGTTCCAGTCGCTCATAACATCATCCTGAACCCTACCCATAGTAAAAGTACCGCCTTCTACAAAAACAAGGCCGGGGCCGGTTTCTTGTCCAGCATAAGGATTGGTTTGGAAACCTCCATTATGAGGGTCGTTATAGTTCCAACCTGTAACCGGGGATCTTTCCTTACCACAGGCTCCTAAAATAAATAATCCTGCTACTCCTAAGATTTTGATGCTTCTATTCATGGTTCTTTCTTGGTTAGATTATGTGTAAAAGTATTTTTTAGAATGAAGGGCAGTTAATAATTCTATAATTGTGTCTTTTCGGACGGCATTGGATCTGGAATATCATAGATAATTCATGAGCGCCTCCCGTTGATAAGGTCAGTTTTGATATGGTTATGTCATAGCTATATCCGAATTTGAAAGTGCCTTTGTCAATTCCGATTAAGAGGATGATAGCATCACCCGTTCTATACCAAAATCCACCAACAACAGAGCCCTTTATACCATAGAATCCAAGGTCAAGTTGCCTGAAATTACCTTGTTGTTGATACAATACGTTAGGTGATAGGGTAAACTGGTCTTCAACAAGAGTTGAACGGGTATTGATAGGTATCATAGCCCCTGCGTGACCTGTATATTTTATAGGCAGCGGACTGGTTCCTTGTACAAACGATTCATCAGGTTGGGTAAGATGGTCAGCGGCAAAGCCAAAGAATACGTTTCTGCCATATCCTAAAAGACCGGCTGAAAAGTCGGGGCCGCTAACACTGTTGCGAAGTAATGTTTCACCTGTAGTATAAACAAACCCTCTAACAGGGTCAATTTGGTCTCCAAAGCTTAATTTACTTTCATCAAGGCTCAATTGGTGATAGGTAGCCTGGAAGCCTGCATTAACTGTAAAGTCCCTGCTCACATTTAATTGGTAAGCATAAATGGCACTCAGGTTGGTTGTGGTAAGGGTACCGTTACCAGCCTTGTCTTGCTCAGCCATAAGGCCAATGCCGCCTCCTAATGCGTCAACATAACGGTCGAAAGAAGCGCTATAGGTAACGAAGTTGCCGGGAATAGAGGGCCATTGGTCACGAAAGTTTACGCAGATACGCGGACATCTTTCGCTTCCGGCAAAGGCAGGATTCAGATACAATGGGTTTGCATAGAACTGCGAAAACTGGGCGTCCTGTGCGGTGGAATTATATATCGTCCCCATGGTCATTGCCAAAGTAAGTGAAGTAAAAAATAGTATTTTTCTCATAGTACTACGTATGCATTAGAGGACAAATGTACGAAAAAAACATACCAGAGGTTACAAAATCAAGTATTTTTGAGTGTATACAATAATTCGGAAAGTTTGCAGTTTCTCTTTCAGTACCTAGTGGAATCCATTAAAATTACCTTATTTTGCAACAGGAATATACAATCCAAATTTTCGAAAATGAAGTTTCTGTCCTTTGTCGTACTCCTGTTATTTCCGTCATTTTTAAGCCCATTATGGGCACAGGTAAATAGCAAACAGAATAATTTGAAGCCTGCTGCAGGCAATGTTTCGCCTGCGATGCAACAACCTGCTAATCCGGTTTCTAAAGGGGTGTTTGTTCCTAATGCCAGCCCGGTTAATGTTCCGGCTACTGCTACACCTGCTTCAGTTAACCCTATTTCCCCTGTTGCCGCTAATAACAAAAATGTAAATAAAACCGGTAATATCACCCTTGCCTGGGGTGCACCGCTTATCTATCAGTCAGGCAATGACGCAACAGCAATACAATATTTAAATTTAAAAGAAGGAAAGTATGAGCCTAAAAACCATTACCTGCCTGAGTTTTTTGACTGGATTGAACTGGCCGGTGGAGCTAATAAGGCTTCCGCCAGTATAGTTAACCCCCAATTTGAACCACTTACCCAGCAAGAAATAAAGGCATTGGGTACGAATGCCAAATGGGTTCCGAAAGATATTTTACCCAAGATGAAAGTGGTAAATAAAAAAAATCAGTTTTATCTAAGCGTTTCCTTCATCCCTATACGAAAAAACCCATCTACCGGGGCATATGAAAAAATGGTTTCTTTCTCGTTAAATGTTCTGCAAAGCAAGCAGCCTGTTAGGGTAAGTAAGCCTGCTGTAACATTTGCAAGCTATTCTGTTTTAAGTAGCGGCACATGGCTACGGGTGGGGGTTACAGCCGATGGTATTTATGAGCTTAATTCCGCATTCTTTTTGAAAGCGGGAGTTGATACATCAAAGATATCGCCGGGTACAATCCGTGTATATGGAAATGGTGGCGGAATGCTCCCCCAATCAAATGCAGTATACCGTCCCGATGATTTATTGGAAGATGCTATTTATGTGCAAGGCCAAGGCGATAACACATTTAAGAAGAATGACTATATATTATTCTACGGACAAAGCCCTCATACGTGGGCCTACGATAGTAGCGACCGGCATTTTCATCACACTTCAAATCTTTATTCCGATACTACTTTTTATTTTGTAAATATTGATGGAACAGGGCCTGAAAAACTAATAGGTAACAAAGCCCTGGCAACCGGAACACCTAACAATACAGTCACTACATTTGACGACTATGCCTTTCATGAACTGGATGGGGTAAACCTTATTCAATCGGGAAATGAATGGATGGGAGAAGTTTTTGAAACCACCACAACATATAATTTTTCCTTCCCTTTTCCAAATATTTCCAGTTCAGGCCCGGTTTATGTTAAAGCGGTAATTGCTTCGCGTAATTGCGGCTCAGGATATAGCATATATACCGTATCATCATCTAATGCTGCGCAGGTTATTGATACAATAGGAGATGTAACCTGCCAATTTGAAGAGACGTATGCCAACTTTGGGGTCAAAACGTATACTTATACGCCTGGATCATCCAATTCCGTTCCTGTAACGGTTGTAAAACAAACCCCTTCTGCCATAGGTTGGCTTTATTACATAGAAGCTAATGCGAGAAGGCAATTAACATTGCCAGGTGGTCAAAACCAGATGGAATTCAGGGATACTAAATCGGCAGGCCCGGGGAATACTTCTTTGTTCTCCATTTCTACCTTTAATCATGTGCAGGTTTGGGATGTAACAGATCCACAAAATATAGACAGCATTCATTTATCGCGAAGCGACGGAAATTGTAATTTCGAAGTCCCCACTAATACGCTAAGGCAATACATCACATTTAATAATAAAAGCAATTCATTTTTAACACCGGTTTATTTTGGACGGGTAGGTAATCAAAATCTACATGCCATGCCGCAAGCCGATATGCTCATAGTTACTAATCCGCTATTTATTGAGCAAGCTGAACAACTGGCCAGCTTTCACGAGAAACACGATAACTTAAAGGTGAATGTTGCTACCACTCAACAAGTATATAACGAGTTTTCTTCCGGTGCACAAGACCCTACAGGCATTCGTGATTTTGCACGCATGTTTTACGATCGTGCTACTAAGTATGCTAATAGCCCGAAATATTTGTTGTTGTTCGGAGGCGGTTCGTACGATCCTAAGCACCGCACTTCGGGAAATACAAATTATGTGATTACCTACGAATCGGGCAATTCATTTGACCCTATCGGCTCATATGTAACAGACGATTATTTTGCTTTATTAGATAGCACAGTAACTACCCCACCCGAAGAGGGAGCCTATCTTGTTGACCTTTCTATTGGTAGGTTTGCTGTAGATAATACGGCTGAAGCCCAGGCTTGTGTTAATAAAGTGATGATATATGAAAACCCTACGGGGCAATCGGTCGCTTCGCTCAATGCATGCTGCAATACACAAAATCAATATACGCTGGGTAATTGGAGAAACACAATTTGTTTTATAGCGCACGATGGTGCGGGTAATGCCTTCGAAACTGCTTCAGAGTCCATGTCAAGTACTATCCTGGCAAATTTTAAAACATTAAATGTTAATAAAATATATGCCGATGCCTACCCGATGGTGCAAACCCCCGGAGGCCCCAGATATCCTGAGGTTAATATAGCTATTGATAACCAAATGAATCAAGGGTTGCTTGTTTATAATTTTGAAGGGCATGGAGGCCCAACCGGGTTAGGGTTTGAAAGGATACTCGATTTTAACGATATCAACACCTGGAATAACTTATATGCTTTACCTCTTTTCTTTAATGGCTCCTGTGCATTTAGCGAGTGGGATAACCCGTTGCAAATTTCGGGGGGACAATTATCTGTTAATTTGCCCAATGGCGGTGTAATTGGTATGGTAAGTGCCACCAGGGGAGTGTTTCTCCAATCAAATGTGGAATTGAACCAGGTTTTTATTGATTCGTTATATGCTCCACTACCTGATGGAAGCCTTCCCCGCATCGGCGATATTCTTACTATAACAAAAAATTCATCGGGCGGCCTAATAGGCTCCGTAAATAATTTGTCTTATTCCTTATTAGGCGATCCGGCGGTGAGATTGGCCTATCCCAAGTATAATATTCATACTAGTTCAGTTACCACTTCCCCAGCAAGCCACGATACATTAAAGGCTTTAGACAAGGTTACCATTTCAGGATATGTGACCGATAGTTCGGGAAAACAATTGACGTCTTTTAATGGATTATTATATCCTACCGTATGTGATAAACCTGTAAGTATAACTACCCTGGCAAATTTAGGCGGATGTACCGATGGGTATAATCCCACCGGTTATGGCCCCAGTTGTCCACTCACATTCCAGATACAAAACAGCGAACTATTTAAAGGGTTGGTTACAGTTAATAACGGGGCTTTTACATTTACCTATGTGATGCCTAAAGACATCCTTTATTACTATGGCCCCGGAAAAATAAGCTATTACGCTGAAAATGGCAAAACTGACGCTGCTGGCAATTATCAGAATATTATAGTGGGAGGTACTTCGCCTCTTGCACATAATAATGGCGTAGGGCCTAAAGTGAGGTTGTACATGAACGACAGTAACTTTGTTTATGGCGGAATTACAAATGAAAATCCATCTTTGTTTGCTGTTGTTTTCGATAGTAATGGCATTAACACTTCTGTTAGCTCTATCGGGCATAATATTACAGCGGTACTCGATAACAATACAGCTAACACCTACGATTTAACAAATTACTATGAACCTTCGCTGAACAGTTACCAAAAAGGAACCATCACATTTCCTTTCAGCTCGTTGAGTAATGGAACGCATACACTTTCTTTGCGCGTTTGGAATGTGTATGATAATACATCGGTTTCCACAACCGAGTTTAATGTGGAGCCTCAATCGAGCTTGCAATTACAACACGTTTTAAATTATCCTAATCCATTTACGACACACACCCAATTCTATTTTGAAATAAATGAAGTGTGCGACCAAATGGATGTGCAGATTCAAATATTTTCAGTTTCAGGAAAACTGGTAAGGAATATTTTAACCTCTGTAAAAACGCAAAGTTTCAGGTCAGACCCTATTGATTGGGATGGCAGAGATGACTATGGCGACCGTATTGCAAGAGGAGTTTATATATACCATTTAAGGGTTAGAACAAGCACGGGTCAAACCGCCAGCACATATCAAAAAGTTGTCATATTGTAAGGTTTTCTATCTTTGCATCCCTTTTATTACTACTCTGACATAATATTTGATGAATTGAAGCGTTACTAAATTTTCCTATTAATGCAAATGAAACTTAGTGTATCGAATAAAGTTATTGCAACTTTGGTGTTAATCCCTTTTGCCGGAGGTTATTCTTTTGCCCAAACGGGTAGCACGCAAGGTAATTTATTGGGGCAAAACCTTGCTCAAAATGTGAATGTAGTAACCACTGCTGTTCCATTTTTAATCATAACTCCCGATGCCCGCAGCGGAGGCATGGGCGATGTAGGTGTGGCCACAAGCCCCGATGCTAATTCAATGGCCTATAATACTGCAAAACTGGGATTCATTGATAATGAAATGGGCTTTTCGGTTTCCTATACTCCCTGGTTAAGGCAATTAGTGCCTGATATAAATTTGGGGTATCTTTCTTTTTATAAAAAACTCGACCAACATCAAACCATAGCTTTTGCTCTTCGTTATTTCTCGCTGGGAAATATTCAGTTCACCGATAATGGAGGTGTTGCTATTGGCAGCTTTAACCCGGAAGAGTATTCTCTTGATGCTGGTTATTCCCTTAAATTGAGCGATAATTTTTCAGTTGGTATGGCAGCCAGGTATGTTTACTCTAACCTTACCGGTGGAGTAGCAGCGGGGCAAGAATATACCCAGCCGGGACGTGGCGTGGGGGTTGATATTTCGGCCTACTACAAATCAAAAGACTTGGAATGGGGCGGAAAAAAGACGGTTGTTAATGCGGGAGTAAGTATTGCAAATATTGGTAATAAAATAAGCTACACCAACAGTGGTAATTCCGATTTTCAACCTACGCAACTTCGCTTAGGCCCTGCTATAACCATGAACCTGGATGAATATAACAAAATAACGTGGGCGCTTGATCTTACTAAACTGCTTGTTCCTACTCCGCCGGTATATGAACTAAACGACAGTACAGGCAGCCAAGTATTGAAGGATGGGCAACCTGTTATTTTAGCTGGTAAAGACCCAAACGTAGGTGTTCCACAAGGTATGATACAATCTTTTTATGATGCACCCGGCGGCGGACTTGAAGAGTTCCATGAAATTGATTATGCTACCGGATTTGAATATTGGTATGATAACCAATTCGCAGCCCGGTTAGGATTCTTTTATGAAAACCCCACTAAAGGCGGAAGGGAGTTTATTACTTTTGGTGTGGGGTTACGATTAAAAGTATTGAATGTAGACCTTTCTTACTTGATACCGATTACCCAGCAAAATCCATTGCAAAACACGTTGCAGATAACACTGGGCTTTAACTTCGATAAGTCGAAGAAGACTGCCGATGCGGATAAAACCGACGCTAATTAATTTTACAGATACATCTTGGGTTTCCGGATTGGATATGGCTTTGATGTGCACGCACTGCAGGAGGGAAGGCCTTTTGTTTTAGGCGGCATTCATATTCACTCAAGTTTTGGTCCTTTAGGGCACTCCGATGCCGATGTACTTATCCATGCTATTTGCGATGCATTACTCGGAGCAGCTGCATTAGGTGATATTGGAAAGCATTTCCCTGATAGTTCTGCGGAGTTTAAAAATATCGACAGTAAGATATTATTACAAAGAGTGGTAGCACTTTTAAAAGAAAAAAACTACTTTATCGTAAATATTGATTCCACCGTAATATTGGAAAAGCCTAAAATAGCGCCACATATAGAAGCCATGCGCGAGTGCCTGGCCGGTGTGATGAAAATATCGGAAGATGTTATATCCATAAAAGCTACTACCAATGAAAAGATGGGATTTATCGGAAGGCAGGAAGGCGTAAGCGCTCATGCCGTAGCATTGATAGAGCAAGTAGCTGCCAAGTAAATTTTTTTATTTCTTCAATGCAGCCAACAGGTATTCCCTGTTTAGGGTAGCAATATTAACAACAGAAATATTCTTGGGACATTCTGCTTCGCATGCATTGGTGTTGGTGCAATGTCCAAAACCTTCTTCATCCATAGTGTGCAGCATATCTAATACCCTGCTTTCTCTTTCCGGTTTGCCTTGAGGTAATAAACTTAACTGAGCAACCTTTGCCGATACAAAAAGCATGGCAGAGCCATTTTTGCAGGCAGCTACACAGGCTCCGCAGCCTATGCATGCTGCAGCATCAAAGGCTTCATCAGCATCGTGCTTAGGTATGGGTATTGAATTAGCATCAGGCGCATTGCCAGTGCTTACAGAAACATATCCTCCGGCATGCATAATGCGGTCGAAACCCGAGCGGTCAACCACCAAATCTTTTATTACAGGGAAAGCTTTTGCCCTCCAGGGTTCTACGGTAATGGTTTCTCCATCGTGAAAATGACGCATGTGCAATTGGCATGTAGTGGTTCCTTTTAACGGTCCATGTGGGCGTCCGTTAATATACATGCTGCACATGCCGCAAATGCCTTCACGGCAATCGTGGTCAAAAGCAATCGCTTCTTCACCTTTGCCTATAAGTTCTTCATTAAGCACATCAAACATTTCGAGGAACGACATATCGGTAGATATCCCCGATAGGTTATAGGTTACAAACTTTCCTTTGTCGTTGGCATTTTGCTGCCTCCATACCTTTAATGTCAGATTCATAACGGATGAAAATTATGCACGCAAAACTACATATAATTTGAATGCAGGAATTAAGTTTCTCAGACAGTTTTAACAAGTTGGCTTGTAAAAATAATACGCATTAATATTTTACTTCCTTCCGAATTACGACAACGAGAACCTGATGGCAAAGCCGCCATCCATAGTAGAGGTGGGGAAGGTGGAGGATATAAATGGATTATTGATAACCTTGTCGAAGAACAGGCGTATGGTTATGCGGGTGGTGATATTATACTCTGCCTGTGTTTTGATGGATATAATTTGTTGGCCACCCGTAATTTGGTTCGACTGATCAATAGCATTACGCACGATACTTTCATTATTCATAATGGAAAAATCAGCCTTTAGGGTAACATCATTTTTAATGGCTTTTCCGCCAATCTTAATCGGGAAGAGCACACCCTTTATCTTGTAGCCAAGCCCCAATAAGTATTCGGTGGCATATACTTCGGTAATTTGAATGTCGGTAAGGTCGAGAGCTACCTGCCGGGTATTGCGTATTTCAAAATTGGATGACACCCCGTTTTTAAAGGCCACTACTATTTTTGCCAGGGGCGAAAACTGGTCGGCAAGCGAAACGGCCGGTATCTGGTCTTTGTCAATAAAGTCCCCATTCAGGTCAACCGTAGTAGCCATTCCATTGGCGTCGGGCTGGAATAGGGGATTATACGTAAATCCTCCAATGGTGTAAACGCCGCTGTAAGCATTACTTAAGGTAATAGAGGTAATATTCTTTTTAGCCCATGGCCAAATGCTGGCTATAGGTTTGTATATGTTATAGGAAAGGGTCCAATTTGGCAGTGGGATAGAGGGGAACATATTGAGTGAAACTTTGTGGGGGTCTTGTCCCGAATAGGCAGCAAGGAATGCCGGTATGGCCACATCCTGCGAATAGATACTGTATCCGTTATAGTAGCCAGTGGATGGATTTATCAGGCCTCCCGAATGAGGGTTAAGTCCGGCCTGCCGGGCCGAAATAATGTAGGAATTATTGAGGAAATTAATAAAGGGCTGGTTAGGGCTTGTATTGCCAAAACCTCCGGTAGCAAAAATAGTTTTTACAAATAAGTACGACATGCTGAAACTACCCATTTCATTATAGGTATTTTGACTCAGACGGTACCTGCCAGTAGCACTATCAAAGATATTTGTCAAATAGTAGCTGGCCGTTTTTGTCATCGTTCTGGTAGCAGTCAGGTCGAGTTTTAAATCCGGAAGTGGTGTTAAGGAAGCATGTATGCTATAGGTTTGCGTATTAGCAGTAGTAATGGGGGTATAGTTATTAGTTAATTTGGCAATCATGCTATCCCGCTCAATTTGCTGGATAAACCGGTCGCTGGTTTGTTGCTGTTGTAAGGTAACAAGTCCGCTCTGGCTACCAAAAACAAACGGAAGACCAGGTTCCCAGCTATTGCCGGGTTGCATACCAAGTATCGCTGCAGTGCCCGTGTAGCCAGGCAGCACAGTACCCCGGTTATCGCTATAAGTAAAGTTGAGTGTTTTTAGCGAAGTAAGGAAATATGTAATGTATTTTAGTGCAACACTTGTACTATCATTCCCTGGTGTTTCAGGTGGTGGGGGTTGCAGTGGGCTTTCTTTTCCAGGGGTCCTGTTTTGTACGGATGGACGTTGTACGGATTTCTCCTGGTCTTTAAGCATATCTCTTATAAAGGGTACTTTATTATAGAGGGTGCTCATGTTGAAGGTTCCGTTTATTTGCTCGGTGTTGGAGTTGGATATAGTGGCGCCTAAGCTGTCATATCCAAAAGGAGCGTGTACCCACTGATAACTGGATGAATAACGGGCGGTAATATTCATAAAGTCGAGCCAGGGGATTTCCTTAAGCGGTACGGTATAGTTAAGTGAAGCTGTTTGTGTAAAGTCCGTATTCACCTGGTGGTTAAAAAAGGCATTACGAACGCTGTCGCGCTGGAGTGCAGAAGTAATTGGCAGGCCCTCCGGCTCCATTACCCTCGATGCATTGTTAGCAGAATACTCAACCTGCAACGATTTGGTAATAGGGTAAGTAAAGCTGTAAGTTCGGTCTACATTGAACACTTTATTTACAGCAATAGGTGAAGGAAGTTCGCCAAATCCAGGAATGATGGTACGTATTTCGAAATCGGAATATTCCCGGTCGAGTGTTCCGTTAACCGACACTTTATCTATCATCGGATAGAAGTTGAAATCGCCGATAATCGACAAGTATTTCCGTTTCCTGAAAAAGTCCATTTTCTTAAATGGCTCTATGGCTTTGGGATGGAAGGAATAATTGTAGGTTAATGCGCCTTTATAACTCTTTTGGTAGTTTAAGATGTAGTTTACATCGTGGCTCGATTGGTCAGTAAAAGCATACGATGCGCTTAGGTTGGTGATGTCGTAAAAATGCGATTTCTTGGCATTTTTTCCCTTGTTTATATGAACATTGGTAAAGTTCAGGCTACGGGCTATGGTACGGCTTATAACCATACTCTTTATAGAATCTTGTCCTTGCTTGTTTAAATTACTAAGGGTATTATCCAAAAGGATATCCGGATCTAAGGGATTGTATTCCGGGATAATCCACTGGTCGGAATAAGACATATACGTAGGAACACTTATATTCCACGATTGAGGGAAAAATTTACCCATTTCGAGATTAGTGGCGATGGAATAACCCATATCTGTTTCACGGCTCAGGCTTCCCACATTGGCTTCTAATGTTCCAAATCCCGGGGTAGATACATTTCCGGCTATCGATAATGTTCCCAGGTCTGCAAGCTTGGCAGTAGCCCTGTCCACTGTTGCCCAGCCGCCTTTTTCATTAAAGTTGGTCATGCGGAGTTCGTCAAACCATACTTCGGCACACTTAGGTTTCCCGTCATCGGTTATGGCTGTTTGGGCAGTTCTTTTGGGGTTGCGTACGCCCAGCATCATCACCTGCACACTACTTAGGGTAGGGTTACCAACCACGGTTACATTATTAGCTCCATCTTTAACGGTGTATACAGTTTGCAGTGTAATATTATGATTTGATTCCATGGCTGCATCACGCGCTAATTTTGCGTTTTCGAGGGTCGATAAGGCAACATCCATGGTGTTTGACAAGGGCCATACGGCTAACTGATCGTTATTATTATTGGTATTGTAATTACCCGGGGGCGTAACAGCCAGCGGAACTTCATATTCGTAATAGTTTTCGGTATAATCGCTTCCCAGGCGAATGAATGCTGTAACATCACCATTTTTGAGCGGTTGGCTGGCTTCGCCCGATTCGCAGTGGGTAAACATGTTCAAGGTTTTATAAGCCCGAAGGTCAAGTTGAACATTTTTGGTAACGCCTCTCGCATCTCCATCCTGAAGATCGCAAACTTGCAGTGAAAGGGATCCTTCGTTTTCCTGAACGAGATTGGCCGATTGGAGATTTAACTGGCGCTGTATACCCGGCGGAATAACATAATTAACGGGAGTAGTGTTGGAATTTTCTTCCAGGTTAACTCCATATTCATTAAAGGTGGTATAGGCTTCGTTAGGTACATAGTCACCAGGTCCAAGCAGCGAACCGGCATATTTGCGCCATGCATCGCTCACCAGTTCGAGCTTGGCAAAGCGGAGTAACACGGGTTGATCAAATCCCCGGAAATACATACGGATGTATTGAATGGAATTGAAATCGGATATAGGGCCTACCCGGCGAACATAGTCATCAATCGGAATTTTGAACTGGTACCAGGTGGTTTGGTGGGTTTTACCGTCAGGTGTTTGTACGGATGCAGTTTCTGAACTGATGATATAGTCAGATCCTACATTAGTAGGCTTAAGTGCATTCGGGGTTATTTGAACAGCATATTCATAATAGGCTTCCACCTGTTCCAGGGTATTATCCTGGTTAATATCTTCTGTATTAGGCAGCGTAGTTTCATCGGTCGGATATCCACCTGTATTAAGGCCCTGGTATTGCAGTTGGGTAGGGGAGTTGCCGTCCAATCCATTATATTGCATATAGCGGTCCACCACATCTAAATTTTTAGTGTCATAATCGTCGCCCCGGTAATAGTGATAATCATCCGAAGAAGGATCGCCGGATACAGTACTGTCTGCATGGCTATTAGGATATGCCTGGTGCACTGAATTCACAAAACCCGCGAAGAAAGTTTGTTCCTGTGCATCCGACAACCCATCAAGTCCTATATCCTGGAATGGGCGGGTGGTTTCATCATTATCGAATGCATTTACAAGCGAAGGATTTACAGGTATATGGCCCCAGGCAGTTGCTGTCCATGGATTGGTAGTGTTTTGCGGATTGGCAGCATCGCTGGTAGTGGTTGGTAAACCGTTTTCAAAACTTTTCAATCCGTCTTTCAATACATCCTCCGATACGCTTCCTAAATCAAAATAGAGGAGACCGGTATTATTAGGATCCGTATTAGTAGGGGTTATGCGATAAGGGTCCATCATCCAAAATTCAATGTATTGAATGTTATTAGTAACAAAGTCTGTTTCAGATATGGGTCGCATAATACCTCCCCAGCGCGATTGAGGGGCGTTTAAGTTTCCATTGCCGCCCGCTATACCTTTTGATACATTGGAGCCTTTAGGTGGGTCGTAGTTGTACGGACCTCTTATTTGCGGGTAAAAGCCTATGTTGAGTACGGGCAGGTTAATGGGGGTACCGGTAGGTGATTGCTCTTGCGGAAAAATTTCGGTTTGTAATACCATACGTATCCTGTCATCCGACATTTCAGCAGATGTTTCATTTGTTGGGGTAACGCCGCTTTCATTCTGTTGGAACAAGGGATCAACCGTATACCATGCAATTTTAGCACGGTTCATGCCGGTTCGTAAGTCATTGTTATAAGCCGCTTCCGGGAACTCCGATGGTTGTCCGCCCGGGATACTGGCAATCGTCCACAAATTATATGGCGAAATATCAATAAAGCTTTCGGTTCCTTCAAAATCATCAATATAGGCAGTACCTGTGCTTCCGATAAATTTCGGGTGACCAGGAATCATGGCGGCAAACTCTGAACTGGCTGTAATTTCAGACGGAGCCTTGGTATGTATCATGGGCAACTTATCAATTAAATCGGTAAGAAAGGGGGCCGGTTTTTTAAAGTCGCCATTTAACCCTAACATGGTATTTGATACAGGTTCTTGCCCAATGCTTACAATTTGTGTTAGTGGGTGTTCGGTATAGTTAACCACTGTTGCTCCGAGGTTAAAATCTTTCGACACCATATAGTCGAAATGTTGACCGAAGAATGTTTTAGACTCAATACTGAACAGGGCATTATTTTCCAGTGAAATCTGTATAGGGGTTCCTGAGCTTAGCAAGCCCTGGTTTATTATTTTAAGTCTGCCGAGGGTATAGTCTACCGTATAGTCTACATTTTCGGTAAGTTTTTGTCCTCCTGCGGTAACAATAACGGAACCTTGCGGAATATTGGCTGCGCCCAGGTTAATATCGGAACTTGACGAAGACTGGAAGCTACCTTTGATCCAGAACCGGTCGAGGTTAGGGATCTGTTGTGCCGATATAAGCAGCGAGTCGTATAAGGGCTGAAAGACATAATTGGAGGCTAATGTCGGGGGGTCGCCCGCCTGTTGCATCTTCATTCGCAGGTTATATCCGAAGGGTTCAACGCTGGGGAAGATAATATACCCATTGGTGGCATCGATGGTAACTCCATTTACAAAATCAAATAACCCGTCAGGAACACGGTCGCCCTCCTGGTCGAGTTGGTCGAGGCCTAAAACCCCAAGAAGTTGTTTGCCTTCCAGTTTACCTTCAGGCAGGTAAGGAATACTGTAGCCTGTAGCAGCATTGCTATACCAAACATTCAGCATAAAATTCTTCTGGTTGATTTGGTACGAGCCCAGCGAATAAATATTTTTCATCATCAGGTTCCAGATGGGCTGGCCCGGGGTTACATTGGTGCTTTTAAGCATTTTCACAACCATTTCATTTGTGGTCGGAACCCCATCCGTCGAGAATTGACCAACCTGGTATATTTTCCCGTTTTTGGTGTATTGATACGCCACAGCCAGCACCTGGTTATAGAGCAGGGGCTGCCTTAACGATATGTAGCCTAACTGGGCATTCAGGCTATATTCCGAAGGGTTTAACATCCTGGCCAAGTCGACCTTTTCATAATCGGTAACTTGTTGAAATCCTTCTGCAAGCAAGCTGTTTATAGCCGTGTTAGGATTAGCAACACCAGAGTTTTTGCTTTCCAAGATATAAGGGTCGGTTGAGTTGACCGTATCGGCAGGAGGATAAAGGCTTGAGGGGCTATGTCCGCCAATTAGTGTTACCGGTCCACCTACCCGGTGGGTGAAGTGCTTCTGGCTTTCACCCAAATCGCTAAATGCAAGTATATAGCGGGTGTTTTGGGTTGCTGCCGTGGTATTGGTTACCCATACTTCGATACGGGTTATGGTGACGCCTTCGGTAATGAGTGGCAAATGTTCAAGGGCGCTGTCGTAATTATCCCTGAAATATTGCGCCAGGAAATAGTGCTGATTAACCATGTATTGGTCAGCCTTTATGTTGAAGTTAGTGGTTTGTGAACCATTCTGAACAACAATGGTCTTTTTATCGCCCTTCTCCTGCGCATATACGGTAGTGGAGGTAAGTTTACCGAACTGCATTTTTATTTTCGCCCCGAACAAGCTCTGGCTCCCGGTAATAAGGGTTCCCGGCAGGTTGAAGGTAACATTACCGGCATCAATTTCTTTGATGATATCGTCTTCCTTGCCTTGGTATGCCAGCTTCATCTGGTTTTGGAAATCAAATGTCGCTTTGGTATTGTAGCTGGTGCTCAGTTTAAGCTTGGTTCCTATCTGCCCGGTAACATTCAACTGTATATTTTCATCAAAGTTGAACGTGGTAAGGCTCTGCTGGGCTACAGGCAAAGATGGGTTGAGCATTTTTGAATTGTTGAACCCAAAAGTTAATTCGGCAGAACCCTGCGGAGTGATGTTGATAGTGTTACCGCCAAACACATCTTCAAAAAACTTGCCCCCGATTTTTATGGGAGGAATAAGCGCTTTTTTCTGCTGGTCGGTCTGGCTTTGGGCACTTACTTTCTGCTGGAAGTATTTTTTTTCCGATTGGCGCCACATGTATTCTTCATACTGGTCCGAATCCATTTCGGTAGGTGGCCGGTAATCTTCATCGCCTATTTTTTGAAAAATGTCGTATTGGCCGTTTTGCGTGTTGTATTCAACATCGGTTTTAATGTTGGAAGGATTAGAGAGCATTAATCCTCCATCGGGAGCGTAAAGCGGGTTCATATCGCCCGACTTATCCGTAAACGGGTAGGGCAGGGCATTGGTATCGGGACCTTCGGGGGGGGTATCGCTAACCATCTTGCTCGCAGGATGGTAAACGTATACATTGCCCGAAAAAGAGACTGCCTTAATCTCCGAAAAGGAGAATAGAAGCAACATTCCCAGGGTTAGAAGTATGTATTTTTTTGTGCAGGTCAAATGAGTGTGGGCTTAACAATAAAGAGTAAAATATTTCCTCATGCGCGATGGGTTAAATGGTTATTAATAGTAAAAATAAGGGGGCGAAATTAAAAGTTTTTCAATACCATTTTTACCAATTCTTCCAGTGTAATGGAATTTCCTTTTTCACGCATAATTTTATCAATAGCTTTTTCGGCGGCATTTCTGACGAATCCAAGAGTTTCAAGTGCATTTAACGCCTCGTTTCGCAAATTATTGTGTGCCCCTCCAAAAGCTGTTGGAGAGTAGCCTCCAGAGGGCGAAGAAGGCATGCCAATTTTGTTTTTCAGGTCCACTATAATCCGTTGGGCAGTTTTTTCCCCTATTCCTTTAACGGCTTTCAAACGGGCCACGTCTCCGTTCACAATACATTGCTGAATATCAGCCGGGGAAAGGGACGATAGCATTACCCGGGCGGTAGCTGCACCAACCCCTGAAACACTTATTAAATCGCGAAAAACAGAGCGTTCTTCAGGATCGGCAAAGCCATACAGCACATGGGCATCTTCGCGGATAGCTTGGTGGGCATATAGTTTGCAATTTCCCGTAGCCGGGAGCTTGTCAAACGTATTAATAGAAATGTTTAAAAGATATCCTATTCCATTGCAATCAAGCACCATATAAGCAGGGTTCTTCTCCATTATCTTTCCTTCAAAATATTCGTACATAACACATTCTCTTTTAAAGAGCATAAAAGTAATATTTTTTATGAATGAGGGTGGTGAACAATAAATGGGTTGGCTAAAGAAACCAAATAGTTCATTGACGGTAATTTTTAAGGAATGAACAGACGGATGAGGTATTCTATATATATTTGTTTTCCAGTACGGTAAAATTTAGCCGGAAGGAATTATCTTTTAAAAATAAAAAATTTAATTATAATATAATACATGGGACGCGTATTTGAGAAGAGAAAGTATGTAATGTTCGCCCGTTTTGCCAAAATGGCAAAGACTTTTACCAAAATAGGGCGCGAAATAGCTATTGCCGTAAAAGCAGGAGGACCTGACCCCGATACCAACCCGCGTTTGCGGATGTGCATACAAAATGCACGGGCCGTAAACATGCCAAAGACCAATGTGGAGGCTGCTATTAAAAGGGCTTCTGATAAAGACATGGCCGGCTATGAGGAAGTGGTATATGAAGGATATGCACCCCATGGTGTTCCGGTATTGGTGGAATGCACTACCAACAACCACACCCGTACGGTAGCCAACATACGCATGTATTTTACACGCGCCGAGGGCTCGCTGGGCACTAATGGTTCCGTAAGTTTTCTGTTTGATCGTAAGGCATTGTTTAAGATTTCATCGGTAGGCTTGAATAGAGAGGAAATTGAATTTGAACTGATTGATTTTGGCGCCGAGGAATTTACCTGGGACGATGAAAACAATGAACTCATTATTCAAACGCCGTTTACCGAATTCGGACACATGCAAAAAGCGCTCGAAGACAAAAAAATAGAAATTAAAGAAAGCTCCAAGACATACATCCCCACTACCCATAAAGAATTGACAGATGCTGAAGAAGCTGACCTGATTGCTATGATTGATAAAATGGAAGAGGATGATGATGTAGTAGCGGTGTATCATAATGCCAAGTAATTTTTCAAGCCTTCTTTTGATCTCCAACTTGACCTTTTTGAAAGAACATAAAAAAACAAGAATTAACAAGGAGAAAAACAAGAATCTTACAATGAAATAACAGTGATTTGAAAATTTTGGTGTTTTTTAATATGTTGGTTTTAAGCATGTTAAAAGGCAACCTCTTGTTAAATACAACAAATCGCAATTTTGGCATGAAGTATATAATTTCAGTTTCATTTTTTGGGCGTACAAAATCATAGTGTTTTTCATACCGCCCGCCGTCACATTTTTGCTAAGGCGGGTAATACAAAAATAACATACGAAAAAGCGGTTTTCAGAAAAGTCAATAACCCATGCGTTTTTATATCCTTTAATTTCCTACATTTGTTAGATGATATTGGAGCAAATATTAAGATAGTATAAATGAGATACAAAACTATTTTCATTATTTGTCTGAGTTTTTTCCTCGGGCTTCGACAAAATGCCAATGCCCAAACGGAAGAGATATTTAACTACGTTTCCGACACCACACAAACCTGGACCGTTCCCGCTTGTATAAACCGTGTTACCGTACAGTTATGGGCCGGGGGAGGGGGCAGTGGAAATGATTACTGTACAAATTTTGGTGAGTGCTCCGGCGCAGCGGGTGGTTATTATGAGGGCATACTTACAAGCTTAATTACCGGGGACGTGCTTAGCTTAACAGTGCCTTCGGGGGGACAATACCAGGATCATTGTGATACCGGTTACTATGGGGGTAACGGAGGCTGGCCCGGCGGAGGAAAGGGAGGAGAAGCGGACAGAATTTATGTATTATATGCAGGAGGAGGAGGAGGCTATGCCGCTGTAGCTATTGGAGGGACTTATTATGTAATAGCTGGAGCCGGTGGTGGTGGCTCTGCTAACAATGCCTTTGGCTATGGCGGCGGCGGCGGCGGTAAAATTGGTCAAGATGGTGACAATTCTGGTGGTCCGACCAGTGGTGGCACGGGAGGTACCCAAAGCAATGGGGGATATTGTCAATGGAATCAATGTTCATGTGATACCCTGCCTGTGCTCAGTAGCCATGGTTCTTATCTCCAGGGAGGATTTGGGGGGGGGCATAGCTCCTGTTATTGCTATGCAGACGCCGGCGGCGGCGGCGGCGGCGGCTATTATGGCGGCGGCGGCGGCGGCGATGAAGGCGGCGGCGGCGGCGGCGGTTCCTCTTATCCTGTTTCTGCTTTCAGCGCTAATGGCATTACCTTTACACCTATAGCTAATTTGCAGGGTAAATCCGGCAAAGGAGATTCAGACTATTTTGCCCTCGGTCCACCACCAGATACCTCCATAGGCATGGGAGGCTACCTCAGAAACGGAGGTAATGGATTGATCATTATTACTTACGGCGGTAATGAAACCTTTCCTCTAGATGATTCGGTACTTACCCAACCTGTTTGTGGTATTTGCAATGGTAAAGCAATGGCAATAGATAGCGGGGGCTTTTCACCTTATACCTATTCCTGGTCACCCACCGGGCAAACCAACCAAACGGCCACTGGCTTATGTGCGGGCACCTATACGGTAACTGTAACAGATGTTTGTGCAAATACCTCTACAGCCTCGGTGGTACTTACAGCCACTCCATTATCTGTAACAGTTGCTGTTAATGCCCAGGTTAAGTGCAATGGCTCTTGTACGGCTAGTACCACTGCAACGGTAGGTATTGGCACTTCACCTTATACCTATAAGTGGGCTCCTACTGCACAAACCACCGCTACCGCCACGGGCTTATGTGCAGGTAATTATACTATTACTGTAACCGATAAAAATGGCTGTACAGGTACGGCGAATGTGGCTATAACCCAGCCTGCAACTTTAGTAGCCAGTATTAATACCCAAACCAATGTGCTCTGTAACGGAGCTAACACCGGCAGCGCAACTGCCAAAGCATCGGGAGGAGTATCCCCTTATACCTATAAATGGTCGCCCACTAATCAAACAACAGCAACAGCTACCGGGCTTAGTGCAGGAGTTTATACATTAACTGTTACTGACAGCAATGCATGTATGGCTACTATAACTGCTACCATTACCCAACCTACCCAAGTAACAACTACATTTACTATTAACAATGTACTTTGCAATGGAGGCACAGGAAGTGCAACGGTTACT
>JABDCH010000025.1 GCA_013288205.1 Bacteroidota bacterium
AGGGGAGCCTGCCTATTACATCTATAATGTATATCCCGATAGTGGACGGGGCTTCGTTATCATTTCTGCCGACGATGCAGCGCATCCCATCATAGGTTATTCGTCAGAAGGGTACTATAGCCTAGCTCATCTATCAACCAATTTTACATATTGGATGAAGCGTTACAAAACTCAAGTGGCCGACATACGGCAACGCCATGTTAAACCTACTGCCGACATAGCAGATGAGTGGAATGCCTACAAAAATAATATGCCTTTGAAAAGAGCTGTAAAATCGAGTAATAGTGTAACTCCTTTGGTATCCACCATGTGGGCGCAGGCTCCTTACTTCAATGCCGAATGCCCGGGTAATTGCGTAGCCGGATGTGTAGCTACAGCCATGGGCCAGATTATGAAATATTGGGCATATCCCCCGCATGGCGTTGGAACAAGCTCTTACACCGATGCTCCTTTTGGAGCGTTGTCTGCCATCTACGATACCACACATTATTATTGGTCGGAGATGCCTGCCAATATTGTCAGGAAAAATCCACAGGTGGCTACATTAATGTACGATTGCGGTATAAGTGTTAATATGAGTTATGTTGATTCTTCCAGCAGTTCATATATGATAGTCAGCGATAACCCACCTTCGGGCATTTCGGCGCAAAGCGCTTTTATGAAGTATTTCGGGTATAACAGTTCCACTATCCAGGGGTTATATATGTCTAACTATTCGGGTTCGGAATGGATATCACTTTTGGAAAATGAATTGAACAATAAACGGCCTTTTCAATATGCAGGTTCCGGCAACCAAGGCGGACATTCATGGGTTTGCGATGGATATGAATCGAATAATTACTTTCACATGAACTGGGGCTGGGCAGGATATGAAGACGGATACTTTAATCTTTCGTCACTAAACCCCGATAATATTCCGCTCAGCGATGGCGAAGAAGCCCTTATTGGCATTCAACCTGCCCCGGCAGTAGCTGATTTTAATGGGTATCCACTGATAGTTTGGGCCGGCGATACGGTTCATTTTATCGACAATAGTTTCGGTACTTCAGCTATAACGGCCTGGCAATGGTCATTCGAGGGGGCAATAAATCCTGGATCAACTATTCCGAACCCGATGGCCATATACACCACACCGGGTAGCTACTTTGTAAGCGAAACGGTTACAAGCGGCCAGGGAAACGGCACATCTACCAAACTTGATTATGTGCTTGTTCTACCCAATAATACCGTTAATGTTTATCCCACACTGAGCGATGGTACATTTACGGCCCAATTACATGATGCATCACTCGCGGACAACAATATCCGGTTTTCACTTTACAATGAACTTGGGCAGAAAGTATATACAACTACCCTGGTACAGTATAGAACATCTATAACGGTGAATGTTCCGCATGGGATATATATATTCCGGGCTTTTGATGCATCAGGCAAACCTATTTCGACAGGTAAGATGATGATAAAGTAAATACTTAGCTGCTTAGATAAATACCGGCATAGCCGACTCTTCCTGTTTTTGATTAAAACGTGGAAGGGAACCAAAAGTTCTTTTGAAATCGTTCAGCAGCAACTTTTGTCGTTGCTTTGCTTTTTCTTTGCTTTTTGTAAGCTCAAAACGATACCCATATAAGCCCACTATCGATGTACCGAAAATAGAAACATGTTTTTTCTTTCCTCCATCTGGACTGTGGGCGAGAAGACCGGAACGTATATGGCCTTCTCCAATATATAGAATAGCACCCGTTTCAATATCACCTATTTCATAGATACCATAAGTGTCGGGTTCCGAGGACGCGTTTTTAATGGTGTATTTTGACCACCGTTTATGAATTGACATACTGTTTTAAAATCTTGTAGGAAGACAAATATAATATTTTTTTCCACAAAGAGGTGTTTAAAACCGAAAGGATTTGTTAACATTTCATTTTGACCCCGCCTAAAAATAAAGGCTTCCTATTGATTATCAATAGTATGTTAAAAATGGGCTATGCCCTTAGTTTTTCTTCCTTTTGGAACTGGATTTCATACAATCTCCTGTAAAATCCGTCTTTTTGCAGTAATTCTTTATGGGTTCCCGCCTCCATAACTTTACCATGATCAAGAACCAATATTTTATCGGCTCTTTGTATAGTAGCCAGCCTGTGTGCAATAATGATAGATGTACGGTGTTCCGTAAGTTTTTCTATGGCTGTTTGAATTAAACGTTCTGTTTCCGTATCAATAGAAGAGGTGGCTTCATCCAGTATCAATATGGCCGGATTTTGAACATAAGCCCGTATAAACGAAACCAATTGACGTTGTCCTGCAGAAAGCATGGCCCCTCTTTCTCTTACATTGTACTCATATTTTCCCGGCAGGCCTTCAATAAAAGAATCGGCACCTATTGCCTGGGCTGCTTCTTGTATCTGTGCCAAGGTAATTTGGGCGTTATAAAGGCCAATATTATTAGCAATTGTATCAGAGAATAGAAACACATCCTGTAACACGATGGCAATATTTTTGCGCAAGGCCTCAATAGAGTATTCCCTTATTTCACGATCATCTAAATAAATGTCACCTTTCTGGAACTCATAAAACCGCCCTAAAATATTAATGATGGAAGATTTTCCAGCACCAGTAGCCCCCACGATAGCAAGGGTTTGGCCGGGCTCAATGCCAAAAGACACCCCTTTAAGAACCCAGTCCTCATTTTGATAGGCGAACTCCACATCGTTAAATTCTATTTTGCCCTCGAGGCGGGCTGGTGCGTACTTGCCATTGTTGACAATGTTATCGGAAGTATCTAACAGTTTAAAAATACGTTCGGAGCTCACAACGCCCATCTGCAAGTTATTAAACCGGTCAGAGAGTTGCCGTATAGGCACAAAAAGCAAGTTTGTAAACACCACAAATTCGGTTATTTTTCCTGCTGTTTCGGTATTATTCAATATGCCCTGGGCTCCCCACCAAACTATAAGCGCTATGGCAACAGATTGCAGTATATCTACAAAAGGGAAAAAGATAGAATAGTACCATATCGAGCGGACATTCGCTATTTTATGGTCATCATTTATCTGCCTGAATTTTTCCATTTCCACTTTTTCGCGGTTAAAAACCTGCACAATGTTCATCCCGGTAATATGCTCCTGTACGAAAGCATTCAGTTTAGCCACCTGTATCCGCACATCCTGGAAAGAAGCTCTTGTAGCACGCTGAAAAAGATAGGTTGCAAATAATAATATGGGCAATACAATCAGGCTGAGCAGGGCTAATTTCCAATCTTCCCATACCATTACCACTATAAGAACAATTACAATAAGAAATTGGTTTATAATTACAATGAGCCCATCTGAAAAAACATCGGATATGGTTTCAATATCAGAAGTTACACGGGTAACTAATGTACCTACAGGGGTGCGGTCGAAAAACTGGAGTTTCATACCTAAGATATGTGTGTATAGTTTTATGCGCATATCTTTAATAATATGCTGCCCCAACAGGCTGGCTGTATAGGTATTCAGAAACTGCATAATGCTCCTCAACAGCAGGATTAAAAAAAGTGCAGCGCCCATTTCAACCAGGAATGACAAACCTTCCGCCATTTTTCCGTCTGTTTTCAATTTAGTTACGGTATCCAGAACATGCCTGATAAGCACGGGGGTTAAAGGGGAAAAGGCTGCCAGTAGAATACTAAGCACAAGAGTAGCCCAAGTCAGGGCCTTATAAGGGCGAACGTATTCTAATACCCTTTTAAATGTTTTAAAGTCGAATGCTTTCCCTGTGATTTCGCTCATTTTGTTTGTTACAATGGACGTTGCAAAGATAGGCAAAAGAGGGCTATGCGCTATCTGGCCGGTTAAGAATATTCTCTTAGGAATTAAGAGTCTTTAAAATTTCTTTAAGGTCAGAAATTTTACCGCGATCATCCAGGTTGGTGTAGGATGTAATAAGGTTACGTATAAGTCTTTTTATGATTTCCACATTCGAGCAGGGCATATAAAAAGATTTTTGAGGTTCAATGGCAAGTTGGTTAAGGAATATATCAATTTCCCTCCGGCTGAAAATGGCGCCCTTGCTGAATGGGTTGATATAAAACATAATGTTGTCTTCTTTATTATCAGAAGCAAATATCAATTCATCAATATATACCATTACAAAATGCTGAGGTAAATTAACCCCATATACCGATATATTAAGCTTTTGGCAAAGTGTAAGGTAAATAATAGCTAATGAAAGTGGGTTGCCCTTTTTAGATTCCAGCACCTTGTTGATATACGAGTTTTCAGGAGCCGTATAGTTCTCCGTATTGCCTACAAACCGATGCACATCAAAGAAAATATGGTTTATTACACGCACTTTCTCAAGAGCTGTAAGCTGGTCATTCATTTCAAGCCACACGTCCTGGTATAACTGCTTTATGCCTTCGGTTATTTTAGTTTCATCCAATTCCGGATATTGGTAACGGGCAATAAGTGTAGCACCTTCAAGCAAATCGGGAGATTCCATTTGCTTCCATTCCGCCAGCGACTCCAATACTTTATCAAATTGAATACGATGAATAATATTCTCGATACGAGTTTGCAACAACAGGCTTATCGAACTTTCCCAGGCATCTTCCAGCATGGGAATGGCTTTTTCGCCCAGGTCAAGAATTTTCCCCTTAATGGCGCTATAAATCGTCTCGTCGGGATCATCCAACAAATTAATCAGAGCGTTTACTTCCTTTTTAGTCAAATTAGCCATGGGGGGTATTTTGAGTTTTTACGAAAAAGCTATAAAGAAGTTATTGTGATGAGAATCCAAGCCTGGCAAATTGCGGTTCCTGGCTTGTACCCTGTATCGAATCAATGGTACTATTATCAATTGGTTTATAATAGGTTTGCACGTGCCTTGCAGTATATAATCCCACACCATTTACCACATCGCTGTAGGAAGGAACACTCTGGTTTATTCCTGTAGAAGGTTGGCTTAGTTGTATATAGGTATTGAAATCGTCAGTGCCTGTTGTAAAAGTAATACTCAACGAATCCGCATGCCTTGTAACATTAACTGCCGGCTGCAGCGAAGAGGTAATAAGCTCAAATAGTTGTTGACATGAAATGGAATAAAGCATCTGGTAACCCCCAAGATTGGAAGGTGCTGTTTGTGTTGCAAATACCAATTGCAGAGGGGTCTGTGGAACGGCAGGCCCATTTCCGACCCTACTATGGTAATAAAACTGCAACACCATCTGGTATATGACTGCAGAAGTTGTGCTATTCCATTCAACTGAGCTTGGATATGGGTCACTTCCCAGATCAAATGCCTGGTTTCGGTTAGCCATATTGGTAGGCTGGGTGAAAGCAATATCCTGAAGCATAGCTGTAGAACCATGTATCTTTTTGCCTGTTTTGGCATTGGTTACAATTAAATTATAATAGTCGTTCGGGTTAAGCGTGGCCTTGGTGTAATATAATAATTGCTTAGGATACAAAAACGTACCCGGACCTAATGGCACAGTAGTAGTAGTGTCAAGGGGAATAGTTTTTACAACAACGTCGTTAACCGGATCAGAATCCTGCAAAACTGCATTTATGGCTGTTACCGGGTAATAGATAGAATCGTATTGCTTCGCCATTGTATAGGCATTACCACTACCTTCGAAAGCCTTATTTATCCGTATATAATGAATAGGGTCATTTTGGTCCATCAGGCCATATACAACCGTTATATCTTTATATGGAGCCTGGATATCGATGGTATTTTTACAGGAAGAACAAATTATTATGCTGAATGCTATAAATGCTAAATTCTTTTTGAAATTCATTAAATAATATATAAAATAATTACGGTAAGCACTAAGAATAAGATTATAATATAAACTATTCTTGCAACCTGATGGCAAATATATACAATCTACCTGAAAAAGAAGATGCTTTTTGAAAGCAGGTTTGGGTAGTTTGATTTTTTTATAATTCACTTTGCCCAAATTCCCCTGCGGACTTCCTTTCAACATCTGTCCAAGGCGGACAATCCCAAAAGTAAAAGGAGGTTATTGTTTAGGGAACCCAAGCGCAAAAAATCTAGGTTCCTGGTCAGGACCTTGTATGGAATCAAGGGTATTACTATCAATTAGTTTATAATAGGTCTGCACGTGTCGTGCAGTATATAACCCTATACCATTCACCACATCGCTATAGGAAGGGATACTCTGGGTTATTCCAGTAGTAGGTTGGCTTAGTTGTATATAGGTATTGAAATCATCCGTACCTGTTGTAAAAATAACACCCAATGAATCGGCATGCCTTGTAACACCAACTTCCGGCTGCAAGGAAGAGGTGATAAGTGCAAATAAATCTTGGCAGGAAACGGAATAAGTCATTGGAAACCCTCCCAGATTGGTAGGTGCTGTTTGTGTTGCAAATACCAATTGCAGGGGAGGCTGTAAAACGGCTGGCCCACTCCCAACCTTGCTATCGTAATAAAATTGAATCACCAACTGGTATATAACAGCAGATGTTGTGCTTTGCCATTGAAATAGGGTCGGATTCGGGGTACTTCCAAGGGTTAATGGATAGGTTCGAATAGTCAAATCATTGTTCAAACTGATGTCCCCGAGCATAGCTGTGGAACCACGTATTTTTTTACCTGTTTTGGTATTGGTCACAATTAAATTATAATAGTCATTCGGATTAAGTGTGGCCTTGGTATAATACAACAATTGCTTAGGATACAAAAACGTACCCGGCCCTAATGGCACAGTGGTAGTAGTATCCAAATGAATTGTGTCAACAATGGTGGCAGTAATGGGGTTTGAATCTTCCAAGATGGCATGTATAGCGTTTACCGGGTAATAAATAGAGTCGTATTGCTTCGCCATTGTATAAGCATTACCGCTACCTTCAAAAGCCTTATTTATCCGTATATAGTGAATAGGGTCATTCTGGTCCATCAAGCCATATACAACCGTTATGTCTTTATATGGAGCCTGGATGTTCAGGCTGTTTTTACAGGAGGTACAAACTACTATACTTAAAGCCAATAGCGTTCTGAGTCTTTTTACGTCCATGCTGCATTATCAATAACTTTACATGAAAAACCGAAACATTAATTCTTGCCTTATATTATTACATAGTTTGTAAATATAGGCAATCTGCGTTATAATCAGGAAATGAAGGTTCTGTTTTTTAACTATCGTTTTTGTATTCGAGAATTTCCCCCGGCTGGCAATCCAAAACTTTACATATCGCTTCTAACGTAGAAAACCGAATCGCTTTACTTTTACTTTGTTTTAAGATAGATAAGTTTACGATAGAAATATCAAGCCTTTGAGACAATTCGGTAAGGCTCATTTTTCTCCTGGCAAGCATTATATCTAAGTTAACTATTATTGGCATACTATAAATAATTAAATAATTAACGATTTTTCAAACTCATCCATAAAATTATCATAGTTACTTTCATTTTTCCCCCAGGAGGAGAATTGGAATAAACAAGCGGAGCAGAAATCGAGAGTTGTTTTACCATTCACCTCTTGTAGACTAATATAGATATTTTCGCCCCAGGAAAACCAGGTTAATGAAGTAGTAGCAAAAATATCACCCATATCTTCGTTCGCTTTTCTTATTTTAAATCCCGCTTCGGGCATTATCTCAACCAGTTTTTCAAATAATAGATGTTTGGGGAAATCAAATTCCTCCCGATGCCTGATTTTAGCTACAAAAATGTTATACTTACTAGTAAAATAGGGTTTAGACCATGAACTTCTCCTGGTTAGAATACCGAACAAAAATATTAGTGTAATTATAAATGCGGGTATAAGAAGGCATTCCTTGTTTTTACTAAGGATGGCACCAAAAGCCAAAAGTGAAATTATTATTATTCCTGCCCCATTTTTGCTTTTTGAGATTGATTCTTTCATGATTTTCTGTTTTTCTAATTAGGGCACAAAGATATATAATTTATCGATAAACGATAAATATTAATCGCTTATCAATATTATATTAATGCATATCATTAATTAACATAATGATAATCTGGAAGATAATCTCAAAGTAAAATATAATTGTGGAGTATGAATAGTCATTTTTGAGGGCACATCTCTGTAAAACATGCCCTCATTATGACCGGCCTGCCAATAATCAGTTGGCGAAACCTAAGAAACAAAGAAAGAATCCCGATGAATTTTTCTGCATTTCATAATTTAAAACATCAACGATGCAAATTAACTAAATAATTTAGCTATATTTGCCTATAAATTGTAGATATATGTCACGCATAGCAAAAAACATCCGGCACCTGAGAGACCTCAAAAAATTTACACAGCAAGAACTCGCTGATAAATTAAATATTACGAAAGCCCGTTTAGGCTCGTATGAAGAAAGCAGGAGTGAACCTCCTGTAGAGATGTTAATCAAATTCTCTAACTATTTCCACATATCCATTGATGCTTTGCTAAGAGGCGATCTTACCAAAACAAATCTGGAAGGGCTGATGAGAATCGGTAACAACCGATTGCTATTTCCCGTAATAATAAATGAAGAGAATAACGAAGAAATAGAATTGATAACCATGAAAGCATCGGCAGGATATTTGAACGGTTACGCCGACCCGGAATATGTGGAGCGTTTGCAACGGATAAAACTTCCCTTTCTGCCGGCGGGCAAACACAGGGCATTCCCTATTAAGGGAGACTCTATGCCACCCTTGCGCGATGGCAGCTTTGTGGTTTGTAAATATGTGGAATCATTCCAGGAAATAAAAGACGGGCTCACGTATGTTATCCTATCTAAGTCGGAAGGCATTGTTTACAAAAGAATTTTTAAAACCCCAAAAAAGAAAGATACGATTATGCTGGTAGCCGATAATAAATTATACCAGCCATATGAGCTAAAAGCAAGCGACATATTGGAAGTGTGGGAATATGTATGCTCACTGAACATAGGTTCTTATAAAGAAGAAGAACTGAACTATGGCAGCATTATGAATATGCTGAAAGGATTGCAGGTAGAGATAAAATCTATCGGGCAGGGGAAATAAATATTTCCCCAAAATGCGATTGTCATTCTGAACGGAGTAAAGAATTCTGATACTCCAAAGATGTTTCGTTCCTCAACATGACAAAGACATATTGCAATTGTCATTCTGAACTGATTGAACAATCTCAATTTATATTATTATTGCAAAATAGTTAACAATTTCTTAATATTTTATTTCTTAATGGTTCAACTTATTCAGCGTCTTTTGTCGGGTGTATTTTATGTCTGTAATTAACAACACTCTATAAATTTAAACGCATACCGATGAATTCTATTCTAAACATGATTACGCTTCCTTTATTAGGAAATGTTGACCTTAGCACCCCTATCCTCCTTATTTTCTTCCTCTGCCTGCTTGCAGTGATATGTTTTGAATTTGTAAACGGTTTTCACGATACAGCCAATGCGGTTGCAACCGTTATTTACACCAAAGCCTTAAAACCACAATTAGCAGTTCCCTGGTCAGGCTTTTGGAACTTTATGGGTGTTACGGTAGGTGGTGTTGCCGTAGCTATGGGTATATTAAAACTTTTACCATTAAATGAATTAATGGCTCTGCCCGTGCAAATAGGCGCATGCCTTGTATTGGGCGTTTTACTTACTTCGATTATATGGAACTTAAGCACTTGGTATTTCGGCATACCCTGCTCCAGTTCACATACCTTAATCGGAGCCATGATTGGCGGCAGCATGGCATTCACACACTTTTATTCGGGAAGTGTAAACTGGGATAAAGCTAAAGAAATTGGCTTATCGCTTATTATGTCTCCCTTGTTTGGATTTGGCGCAGCCGTATTACTCTTACTCTTCTTAAAGAGATTTGTAAAATCAGAAAAACTATTTCATATTCCACAAGGCGACAATGACAAGCCATCGCCTGTTATACGCGGACTCTTAATACTCACCTGTACCTTGGTTAGTTTTTTCCACGGAAGCAATGATGGACAAAAAGGGGTAGGATTACTCATGCTGATATTAATTGCATTCCTGCCAGCCACATTTGCTATAGACCATAAGATTCCTGCTGATAAAATTACCCATAGCTTAACGATGACCCAACAAGTGGTTCAAAGAGCCATGATTGTGCAGCCTGGTAATAAAACCCTGGAAGGATTGGATTCAACCATTACAAAGGCCCAGGCAGAAATTGCAGCTAAAACTGCAACCGAGGGCAAAGGAGTATTTGTATTCAGAAAAGAAATCCAATACATCAATAAAGGAGCGAAATATATGCTCGCCAATAATATGGTAAATGTGCAATATGCCGACCAGGACACACCTATATTAAAAGCTGCTACCGGCGATTTGACAAAGATTACGGATTTCGCCCCGATATGGGTAATTATTACCATCTCTCTTTCACTCGGCTTTGGAACCATGATTGGATGGAAACGTATTGTGGTAACCCTGGGTGAAAAAATTGGTAAAACACATTTGAGCTACGCACAAGGCGCCACCGCCGAAATCGTAGCTGCAAGCACCATCGGGTTAAGCTCCTGGTTTGGCTTGCCGGTGAGTACTACACACGTACTTTCGAGTGGTATTGCAGGCGCTATGGTTGCCACAGGAGGCACTAAAAATCTGCAAAGCGGAACACTTAAAAATATTGCACTTGCATGGATATTAACCTTGCCCGTTTGCATTGGGCTGGCTTACCTTCTCTTCATGGTATTCCATATATTTGTTAGTGTGTAAAAAATGCTTTTTTGTCCATATAAAATCTTCTAAAAAAAACAGGAAATGAAAAAAATATTAGTAGCCACCGATTTTTCCAATTGCGCCCGCAACGCTATGGAATATGCCATGGAATTAGCCAAGGTTTTGCAAATGGAAATATGCGCCATTCATGCCATTGGTTCAACGGAAGGTGTAAACAATAACATGTACAGCGCCATTTATATTGAGGACTATTATAATACTAAAAGAGAGGCGCTGAAGGATTGGGCCAATACTTTTACCGATTCAGAACCCTTTAAAAATATTCCTGTTTCCACTGTATGCGAAGTGGGTAGTGTAAGCACAGTAATTAGCAAATATATCGACGCTACCCCGGTTGAATTATTGGTAATGGGAACTATGGGCTCTACAGGCATTACCGGAATATTTGGTAGCAATGCCAACAGCATGGTTGAAAAGACCAAAACCCCCACCCTGATAATTCCATTAGAAAGTAAATTTTCCATGAACCCGGTTATTACCCTTGCTACTGACTTTGAATCACCTCTATCTACGGAAGACATTAACAGTCTCAATGAATTAATCAGCGCTTCAAAAGCTGAAAAACTGAATGTATTAAACATTATAGAAGGCAGCGCCGGATGGAAAACGAATGAAGCCGGGGAAGAAAACTTAAGGAAACTGATTAATACTACTGAACTTGGCTTCAATTACATCAATGAAAGCAATCCCATTGATGGAATCATGAACTTTATCATAAGTAATAAAACGGATATACTCTGTCTTGTAAAACGCCACCACAATATGGTGTACAGAATATTTAACCGCAGCACGGTGAACAAGGTGATGAACCGAACCATAAAAGCGGTTCTTATATTACACGAATAGGATAAAAGAGCCTAAAACTTAAAACCCCATCAGCAAATTAAATCACTGATGGGGTTTTCTATTTATAGGCTGTGGTTATACTCTTTCCAGATGCGAAAAGAAGAAACCGCCTTCTATTTGAGCATTTTCATCGCTATCAGAGCCATGAACAGCATTCGCAGAAATGGATTTTGCAAATAATTTGCGAATTGTGCCTACATCTGCTTTAGCCGGGTCGGTTGCACCAATAAGTTTACGGAAATCAGCTACAGCGTTATCTTTTTCTAAAATAGCTGCAATAATGGGTCCTGAGGACATAAATTCCACCAATTCCTTATAGAAACCGCGCTCCTTATGAACTTCATAAAAAGCACCTGCCATTTCACTTGTTAATTTCGTGATTTTCATTGCAATAAGCTTAAATCCGGTTTGCTCTATCATCTTCAAAATTGCACCCGAATTCCCTGCCTCGAATGCATCCGGTTTAATCATCGTAAATGTTCTGTTTGTTGCCATTTTTGTATATATATTTTTAGTGTGGATGCAAAGATAAATTAGTTTATCTAGTCTTTCCTGCTAAATTTGCATCTTATCAAAAGTAATACTGCGTGTTAAACGAAAAAGAATATTTAAAAGTACGGGAAGCCTTCGCCACTCCTTCCAAAGTGGCTATCATAATGCACAAGTCGCCGGACGGTGATGCAGTGGGGTCTTCATTGGGTATGAAGCATTACCTGGAAAAACTGGGGCATACAGTAAGCGTCATTTCTCCTAACCCCTATCCCGAATTTTTAAAATGGATGCCGGGAACCCGTTCTGTTATTGATTTTGAAAAAACTCCTACTCCTGCCAATCAGGCTATAGCTAAAGCTGACTTGATTTTATTCCTTGACCTTAATTCGTTGAAACGTATAGGCGATCTTGAGAAGGCTGTAAAAAAATCAGACGCATTACGAATTGTAATTGACCATCATCCGCTGCCTGAAAAGTTTGCCGATATTGCATTTCACGATGCAGCAGCATCTTCTACTGCCGAATTGGCGTACGATTTTATTTCTATGCTGGGCGATAGCAAAAGGATACATAAAGATATTGCCAATTGCCTTTATGCCGGAATTATGACCGATACTGGTTCGTTCCGCTTTGCAAGCACTACCCCGCACACGCACGATGTGGTGGCCGACCTAATGCGACATGGTGCTGAAGCAAACAAAGTACATCGTTTTATTGATGATAATAACCGCGATATACGCCTAAGGTTGTTGGGATATGCCGTGTTTGAGAAAATGAAAATATTCCCCGAATTTGCTACCGGAATTATTACACTTACACAAAGCGAGCTGAAGCGGTTCGATTATAAAGAAGGTGATACGGAAGGCCTGGTGAATGAACCCATTTCTGTAAAAGGCATTGTATTTTCAGCCTTGTTTACTGAACAAAAAGATGGGGAAATAAAAATTTCATTCCGTTCAAAAGATAAATTCGATGTGAACCAATTTGCACGCAAGCATTTTAATGGCGGAGGCCACATGAATGCAGCAGGCGGCAGAAGCGATTGGTCCATGGACGAAACCATTTTGCAATTCCTGCAATTGCTTTCTCAATACAAGACAGAATTGCAAGGGAAATAGCATTTACCCATGTGGCGTTACTCTTTACTTTTATTCCTCTGTTTCTGCATAGGCAGTTGCCATACAGACCAGCCAGATGATGCTCCATCTCAAACTATCAGCACACAGGACATTAATAAGGGCCTGATTCCCTCTCAAAAAATGTACATTAAGCAGGAAAAAGATGAGATTAACGAATATGTTACGACTCACCATTATCCTATGCAAACTACCGGAACAGGTATCCATTATTGGATATATGAGCATGGAAAAGGGGAAATTCCTCAGATTGGCCAATATGTATTGATAGATTACAGGATAAGCTTGTTGGACGGTAGTGTTTGTTATGATTCAAAACAAGATCGTCCGCGTGAGTTTTGTGTTGGGAAAGACGATGTGGAAAGCGGCGTTCACCAAGCGGTTCAAATGATGCACCTCGGCGATAAAGGATTATTTATTCTTCCTTCTTACCTCGCACACGGCGTGGTTGGAGATAGAGATAAAATACCTCCCGGAGCTGTGGTTGTTTATGATATTACTTTATTGAAAATACAGAATACGCCTTAACTTCTGTTCTCTCTTTCGTAGGCTTCATCAATTCTCAAATTACCTGATTGGGCGGCAGATACCGCCAATTCATCACAACGCTCGTTTTCTACGTTGGCGGCATGTCCTTTTACCCAAACAAATTTTATTTTTTGAGTAGGATATACCAGCAAAAACCGTTTCCAAAGGTCGACGTTTTTTTTGCCGTGAAAGTTTTTCTTGTTCCATCCAAAAACCCAGCCTTTGCTTACCGCATCTACTACATAGCGCGAGTCGCTATATATGGTAACATCTAATTGCGGTTTTTTTAATGATTCTAAAGCTACAATTACACTGAGTAATTCCATACGGTTATTCGTAGTGAGCCGGAAACCCTCTGATATTTCTTTTCGCTTGGTGCCCGACATCATTACAACGCCAAAGCCTCCCCTTCCGGGATTACCCTGCGATGCGCCATCGGTATATATGATAACTTTTGTCAATGTGTCGGTAAAGATATAAGTTTGTAATTGACTATCTTTACAAGCAATAAATAATTCTTATGGAAGACCCCGAAGTTCCGACCGAGCATTTACACGAAAGCATCGAAGAAAAAGTAGAAGAAGCTGAAAAAGAAATAGGCAAAAAAGGATGGAACATTTACCTGGCCATATCCACTGCTTTTATGGCAGTACTTGCTGCACTCTCTAGTTTGCAGGCAGGGCATAACTCAGATGAAGCACTTATATCACAGGTAAAGGCATCGGACCAATGGGCCTATTACCAGGCAAAAGGATTGAAATATGATATTACCCAATTGATGCTATCTTCCAATACCGGGCAAGATACTTCCAAGCTGCGTAAGAAATTGAACCAGTATGTAGCTGACCAGGCCGATATAAAAACAGAAGCACAGAAAGATGAAAAAGAATCAGCAGAGCATTTGGAAAGACATGTGATACTCTCAAGGGCAGTTACATTTTTCCAGGTCAGCATTGCTATTTCTGCTATCGCCATACTTACCCGCAGGCGATTCCTTTGGTATATTGCATTATTGCTCACTTTGGCGGGGGCATTCCAGTTTATTATGGGAAATATGTAAGTGAATGTAGGGAGTGAAAAATTAAAAATGAATAGTATTTTAACTGCTATTTTCTTTGTGAAAACACTCGGAAAATAACAATGAAATAACAGTGGAAAAACAACAAAAATACAGTGAATTAACAGTAAAATAACAACTCTAGGGTTATCAACACTGCCTGAAAATGAATATGTTACAAGGAAATCTATTGTTAAATACAATAAACCGCAATAAAAAAACGTATAAAAGAGGGCTGAAATTGTTTGTAGAAAAGTGATTCTGTTTTTCATAATGTAAAGATACTTCATGAAAAAACGTTTTATGAAAAGTCAATGACCGTTTTGAATCTCTTATTTATTAAAATGTTCGGGTACGTAACTTTTCATCCCTTACCTCACATAAATAATCTGATAATTTGTATTGCTTGGCATGGTCTGTCTCCTTAACAAATGACAGCTTGAGATTTGTAGTAATAGCAATCGTTGGAATATTTATAAGTTCAGAGTAACTTCCGTCTTTATTTTTTTGTTGAGGATACCTGTAAAGTATATTTTTATCAGGCTTATAGAAATCCTTTCTTTTCTCTACAAGCTGTTCGATGTGCCATTTGTTAACATCGTTATTAAAGAATATTTGCTCGTCACAATTTAATGTTTGTAAAAGATTGAGATTATTGATATCCTCTTTATTTTTTGTTTCGAGAATTGATTTTTTCCTGAATCCGATTTTATAAACTCTACTATCATAAAATAACAACATTCTAGTTGGACTAATTGGGTAAAATATTTGTAACCCTTTACTCCCTAAACCAGCAATACCTTGGCTTTTGCCTTTATTCTCTAGAAATTGATTGTATTTAACAACGGGATGATCTGAAGTAATGAATGGCATATCACTTACATTAACAAGTACCTTACATGCCATATCTGCTATTATTGGTAAAAGATCGGGTAATGCTTGTAAGTTAAAAATTGCAGGATTATCCATTCTTAAACTATATTTATCTTTTTCTTCTTCTGGAAGTATTCCTTCAAGTAATTTATCTAAACCTTCATTTGTATCTTTAACCGCTCGTGCTGTCCTCTGTAATTGTATTAAGGTAAATAAGAGAATATTGACATACTCTTTAGATTTATACCTAGGAAACCAATTTTCGGAATTTATTTTATTCAATAATTTGGAAACATCTGACTCCAAAACTCCGAGTTCCTTTTCAATATCATTATCCTTTCCATAGAAAAAAACTTCGTATGCTTGATTTTTTAATTCGGCACTTGGTATAAACATTGAATTTTTAAAGCTGTATAGGCTCAAATGGGTTTTTGATTCATCATTACTCCAAAACTTCAAATAAAATCTTGGCACATAATGTTGTTTTGCTCCCATTAAATATAGTAATTTAGATGAGGTTTTATTTCCCTATCCCCTCCGCCACCAATTCGGCAACATCCAACACCTTAACTTCTGCTTCTTTGTTAAAATGTTTTACTCCATCGGTCATCATAGTCATGCAAAAGGGGCAAGCAGTAGCAATTACTTCGGGTGAAGTGCGCATGGCTTCTTCGGTACGCTCTATATTTACTTCTTTATTCCCTTTTTCCGCTTCTTTAAACATTTGCGCTCCGCCGGCTCCGCAACAAAAACTTTTTTCTTTGGTGCGCTGCATTTCCGCGAGCATACTATCTAATTTTATAATTACTTCACGGGGAGCTTCGTAAATGCCATTACCTCTGCCCAAATAGCATGGGTCGTGGAACACAATTTTTTTGCCTTTGAATGAGCCGCCTTCTATTTTTATTCTGCCTGAATCTAAGAGGTTGCGGATAAATTCGGTATGGTGCATTACTTCATAAGTACCACCAAGCGATGGGTATTCATTCTTAATGGTATTGAAACAATGCGGGCACCCTGTTACAATCTTTTTTACGTTATATCCGTTCAGGATATTGATATTGTTGATGGCCTGCATTTGGAAGAGAAACTCATTTCCGGCCCGTTTGGCAGGGTCTCCGGTACAAGATTCTTCAGTGCCTAGTACAGCAAACTTTATTCCTGCTTTATTTAATATACGTACAATGGAAGTGGTGATTTTCTTTGCCCGGTCATCAAAGCTTCCGGAACAACCTACCCAAAATAATACTTCGGGTGATTCTCCGCTGGCTGTCATTTCAGCCATGGTACGCACTACTATTTTTTCTTCTTCTGCCACAGGGATGTAAAATGCAAAGTTAAAAATAATATTACGTAAGTAATAAGGAGTAAGCAATAATTAAATAGTCTATTCGCGTTCTTTGCTAACTTTGTGTACTCGTCTCCCTAAAGTTTTAGGGGGACGCTTTTGAATCAAGTAAATTTATTTTATGTCAACTACAAGTATCGAAGACGCACTCAATTATCACTCCCAAGGAAGACCCGGAAAAATAGAGGTAATACCTACCAAACCACATAGCTCTCAACGTGACCTTTCATTAGCCTATTCGCCCGGCGTGGCTGAACCATGCCTCCGGATTGCTGAAAATAAGGACGATGTATATAAATACACCATCAAAGGCAATTTGGTGGCTGTAATAAGTAATGGGACGGCTGTTTTAGGATTAGGCAATATAGGCCCCGAAGCAGCCAAGCCAGTGATGGAAGGAAAAGGTATCCTGTTCAAAATATTTGCAGATATCGATGTTTTCGATATTGAAGTGGATGCTACCGATCCTGAAAAATTTATTGCGGCAGTAAAAGCTATTGCACCCACATTTGGCGGAATTAATTTGGAAGATATCAAAGCCCCTGAGTGCTTTGAAATAGAAAAAAGACTGAGGGACGAACTCGATATACCTGTGATGCACGATGACCAACACGGTACAGCCATTATATCGGCGGCGGCCCTTATAAACGCGGTGGAAATTGCAGGAAAGAAATTAGAGGATGTAAAAATTGTAATAAATGGTGCGGGTGCATCAGCTATTTCATGCGCACACTTATATATCGCTGTGGGCGCTAAGCGCGAGAACATTATGATGTTCGACAGCAAAGGATTGATTGATAAAAACCGAACTGATTTAACGGAAGAAAAAGTATATTTTATCTCTGATAGAAAAGCTAAGGACCTGAAAGAAGGAATGAAAGGAGCCGATGTGTTTATTGGCCTTTCGAAAGGAAATGTAGTAAAACCTGATATGCTGAAAGGCATGGCAGAAAACCCGATTGTGTTTGCGCTTGCTAATCCTACTCCCGAAATTTCATATCCTGATGCTACAGCCGCACGCAAAGATGTAATTATGGCAACAGGCCGTTCCGATTATCCTAACCAGGTAAACAATGTATTGGGATTCCCTTTTATTTTCCGTGGAGCCCTTGATGTAAGGGCTAAACGGATTAACGAGGCTATGAAAATGGCTGCCGTTTACGCTATTGCAGGCTTAGCTAAAGAACCCGTGCCTGAATCGGTAAACCTGGCGTATGGTTCAAGGCATCTTACTTTCGGGCCTGATTATATTATTCCAAAACCCATTGATCCGCGCCTGATAACTACTGTACCACCTGCAGTTGCTAAAGCTGCTATTGACTCCGGTGTTGCCCGTAAAAACATACTAGATTGGGAGGAATATGGACAAGAACTAACCAAACGTTTAGGACTCGACAATGACTTGTTGAAAGGCCTTACCTCTAAAGCAAAAGAAAACCCCAAGCGGGTTGTATTTGCCGAAGCTGACCACTATAAGATATTGAAAGCGGCTGAACAGGTGAAAGATGAAGGAATAGCAAAACCTATTTTATTGGGCGACAAAAATAAAATTACAGAATTAATAAAAGAATACAACCTCGACCTGGAAGATGTGCCTATTATTGATCCACGCAGCGATGAGGAAAAAGACAGACGCGATCATTTTGGGGAAGCTTTCTGGGAAAAGAGAAAAAGAAAAGGATTTACACTTTTTGAAGCGCGGAAAATTATGCAAGAGCGTAATTACTTTGGTGGAATGATGATAGAAACCAATGTAGCCGATGCCATGATTTCAGGTATCACGCGCAAATATGCCGATCCTATCAGGGCGGCATTAGAAACCATTGGCGTGCGCCAAGGTGTAAAAAGGGTAGCCGGTATGTATATATTACTTACCCGGAAAGGACCATTTTTCCTGGCAGATACTACCATGAATATTGACCCCACTGCTGAAGAACTAGCTGAAATAACCACCTTGACGGCTAATTGTGTCAAGCAATTCAATATAGTACCACGCATCGCATTATTGTCTTTTTCCAATTTCGGTTCGGTAAAAGGAGATATACCTGATAAGGTTTCAAAAGCTGTCAGCATACTTCATGAGCAGTACCCCGGAATGATTGTGGATGGCGATATTCAAGCCAATTTTGCACTCAATAACGATTTGCTGAAGGAGCAGTTCCCTTTTTCAGAATTGATAAATAAAAATGTAAATACACTTATATTCCCCAATTTGGTTTCGGGTAATATTGCTTACAAAATGATGCAGGAATTAGCCGAGGTAGAAGCCATCGGGCCTGTATTATTAGGCATGAAAAAAACCGGCACATATTTTGCAGCTGGGCTGTTCAGTGCGTGAAATTGTAAACATGGTAACTATAGCTGTGATAGACGCGCAGACGAGGGGGAAATAACAAATTTGATGATTTGCTAATTTGATGATGAGATTCCAATTGTCAAATACATTTTGTATTTGTACGAATAGTTATTTATGTACTTTAGCCACATACTTACTTATTCTGAATGAATAACACCCGCATTTCATCCCTCATTACACTCATTAGCGTTTTTTTCTTTTGGGGCTTTGTAGCGGCATCGAATAGTATACTCACTCCATTATTTAAAGACATCTTTCATCTTACGCAAACCCAGGCGCAGTTGGTGGAGAGCGCATTTTACATCTCTTATTTTGTCGGCTCGCTTATTTATTTCCTGCTTACTTATTTTGTTGGAGACCCGCTACAAAAAATCGGGTATAAAAATGGGTTGATAATCGGATTGCTCATTTCTGCCGTGGGTGCCATCGGCTTTATTCCTGCAGCCAATTCCAATTCTTACCCATTTTTATTGGTTTGCCTGTTTACTGTCGGATTAGGATTTACCCTGCAACAAATTGTAGCTAATCCTTATATGATTGTGTTGGGAGACCCCTCAACAGGCTCACACCGATTAAACCTTGCAGCAGGTGTCAACTCTTTTGGAACTACCATTGGCCCTGTATTACTTAGCCTTGCTTTGTTTGGGCAAATTACGGGTACTACCTCTCATGCAGATATTAGTGCCGTTAAGATGCCTTCCATTATACTTTGTAGTATGTTATTAATTTCCGCTTTAGTATTGGGCTTTTCAAAACTGCCTCCCATTACCATGCATGAGCATACCGAAAGAAGTTTGGGCGCACTGAAATATCCACAATTAGTTTTCGGAATGTTCGCCATATTCTTTTATGTAGGGGTAGAAGTAACAACAGCGAGCAATTTGGGCAAGCTATTGCAAATGCCGGAAATAAAAGGTATCAGCACCGACAGAATATCGCCTTATGTTTCCCTGTTTTGGGGCAGCTTAATGATAGGAAGATGGAGAGGCTCGCTTACTGTTTTTAATTTTTCAAAGGCATGGAGAAATATTATGAATGTGGTAGTACCCTTTATTGGATTTGGAGTTATCTGTGGAGTGAACTACCTCCGCCATAGTGACATTTCAGAATACGTTTATTATATCCCGTTTATCGTTTTAGCTATCATCATTTTCTTTATCGGGAGAGAAAAACCTGCCCTTACGCTCACGTTGTTTAGTTGTACCGCAGCAGCCATGATGGTGCTTGGATTATGCACATCCGGCACACTCGCCTTATTCTCCTTTATAAGTGGAGGACTATTTTATTCGGTTATGTGGCCCTGCATATTTACGCTTGCCATTGCCGGTCTTGGAAAATTTACCACACAAGGCTCATCGCTGCTTATCATGATGATACTGGGAGGGGCCGTAATACCTCCATTACAGGGATGGATTGTAGATAACTACAATGCCCACATAGCCTATATAGTACCGGTATTTTGTTTTGCCTATCTCGCTTTTTATGGCTGGAAAGTACGTACAATATTAAGTGAGCAGGGCATTAATCCGGATGCAGTGGAGGGGTAAAAACTTACGCCTCTACCAAATCGGCTAAATAACTTACTTCTTTTATGCTTTGAGGATTTTGAATGTATTCTTCAAAGTCTTTTCGGAAATGGCGTATAGCGCTTGCCACCGGCCATGCAGCAGCATCGCCCAAGGGACAAATGGTACGTCCTTCTATTTTACTTTGAACATCCCACAGCAAATCGATATCGGACATTTTACCATGTCCATCCAATATTTTATGAAGCACTTTCTCCATCCATCCGGTGCCTTCTCTGCAAGGGCTGCATTGTCCGCATGATTCATGATGATAGAAGCGGGTAAAATTCCATAGGTTTTTTACTACGCTGGCAGTTTCATCCATCACAATAAATCCTCCTGAGCCGAGCATAGTACCCGTTGCAAAGCCACCATCGGCAAGCGATTCGTAACTCATCAAACGTGGTTCGCCTTTAGCTGTTTTCAAAAATAATTCAGCAGGTAGTATAGGAACAGATGAGCCACCTGCTACTACAGCTTTTAGCTTTCTACCATTCTTTACGCCACCGCAATATTCATCAGAATTCAGAAATTCTTCTACCGGGAGTCCGAGTTCAATTTCGTATACTCCGGGTTTATTAATATGTCCGCAAGCAGAAATAAGTTTAGTGCCTGTGCTCTTCCCAACACCAATTTTGGCATATTCTTCACCGCCCATATTCATAACAGGAACTACAGCAGCCAGTGTCTCAACATTATTTACTACCGTAGGGCACATCCACAAACCTTGTATAGCAGGGAATGGTGGTTTCATACGAGGATTTCCCCTCTTGCCTTCCAATGATTCGATAAGCCCCGTTTCTTCTCCACAGATATAAGCACCTGCCCCGGGATGAACATACAGATCTAAATCATAGCCAGTACCCATAATATTCTTACCTAACCATCCGGCTTTATAGGCCTCTGCTATGGCTTTTTCCAGGATATGATAAACATATAACAATTCGCCACGGATATATATGTATGAGGTATGTGCATCTAACGCAAAACTGGAAACAATCATCCCCTCAATCAAAAGATGGGGAAGTTTCTCCATCAGGTAACGGTCCTTAAAGGTTCCCGGTTCGCTTTCATCGGCATTACAAACAAGGTAGTGCGGATTGGATGTTTTCTTATCAATAAAACTCCATTTCATGCCTGTCGGAAACCCTGCTCCTCCCCTACCGCGTAATCCTGATTTTTTCACCTCTTCTATAATGGCATCGGGTGTCATTTTCAGGGCTTTTTCTACGCTTGCATACCCGCCATTGGCGCGATATACATCGTATCCTTGTATTCCGGGAACGGATATATTATTCAGCAATACTTTCTTACTCATGCCTGTTCCTTTTTAATATGTTTCTTACTCCAGTGAGATATAGGTTCTTTTATGTTCGCACGGCAATCGGCCAATAACTTATCTGCTTTTTCAATATTCATATTTTCATGATAGGTCTCGCCTAATTGTATGATGGGTGCTGTGCCGCAAGCAGCAAGACATTCCACTGTTTTCAGGGTGAACATGCCATCAGGGGTTGTTTCCCCTACTTTTATGCCTAACTTATCCTGAAGGTAATTTACAAGGTCTTCTGCGCCGAGTAACCAGCATGGCCCTGTGCGGCAAACTTCAATTACGCACTTGCCCACCGGTGTAAGGTTGAACATGCTGTAAAAAGAAGCCACTTCATAAACCTCAACGGGCAATATATTTAAAATGGTAGCCACATAATCCATCGTTTCAGGACTGAGCCAACCACCAAATTCAGCCTGCGCGATATGCAGCACAGGCAATATGGCAGACTTTTGCTTGCCTTCAGGATAACGTTTCTTTATCCGGCTAATTACATCAAGAGCATCATCAGAGAACTTCATACAATTGCACTTTTCAAATTATGGGCAAATATAGGCTGTTTGGGCATATTAAAAACAAGGTAAAAGGATACCTGCCAGAGATATTCTTTTCATCAATTTCAGATTCTTATGCCGGGGAATCAGTAAATAGTTAAATTTGCGCCCCTTTTGAAAGCAAATAACTGAAAAAGGACAGGATTCGGGGCGTAGCGTAGCCTGGTATCGCGCCTGCTTTGGGAGCAGGAGGCCGTCGGTTCAAATCCGGCCGCCCCGACAAATGATAATCAAAGACTTATGGGTTTATTCTCATAAGTCTTTTTTCATTGGGTACAAACAAAAGTACAAACAAACGCAAAGATATTTCAAACCCTTTGCCATTATAGCCTTACAATGCCATTGGGCTTATAGAATGTGAATATATGATTAAAACCTCAAAATAGCTAATTTTAGGTTAAAATATTGCCTTAACCCCGAATACGCACTTTCACGCACTTTTTTACACTTTTTTTCAGAATAATGTATTTTGAACCCTGTTACTACCAATCTCAGGGTAAAGCACCTCTTTTTGAATTTCGGGGTAATTGGTATCTACGTTACGGTGCGATATATCTTTTGAAATTGTATGATAACTCAATATTTCATTTGCCGAAGGTTTTAACAAAGCCTGTATTTCTTCTTTAGACCAAAAGGGTATAACCCCTGTTTAATAATTCCAGTTCTTTCGGCCTCATTAAAAATAGTACGTACATTTCGCACGTACATACTGATAGTGGTATTACTGTTATTTTTTTTAAGCATCCATTTTTCATACTGATTGAAAAAATGGACATCAGCCCTTTCAAACTCTAATTTATCTTTTTCTGTGAACTTCTTTAATGATTTAATAGAACATTCATAAGACATTGCAGTTGATATTCTACCCTCACTTTTTAAAAAATTGGCTTTCTTTTGCAGGGCTGAAATAATATCAATACTGGTTTCGCTCTTATCAAAATATTTACGTTCAAATTTCTCAAATGTAAATACAGGCAAAGATTCAATATCATTAATAGCTTTTTCTTCATGGGCTTTTAAAACATGACTTAGTTTTTTAAAATCTTCACGGGGGCGTTCACCCATTACTTTCTCAAAATCAGTTTTAGTTAAGTATATACTGTCATTAGCTTTGTTACGTAAAATGTAGTATTTACAATTTCTATTAGATGTTACCCTCAGCTTAACAGGGTATGTATCATTTGGACCGGGTTTACGGGTTTCTAAAATGATTGCAGTCGTTACTTTCATAAATGTTGTATTTTTAGTTAGGCTTTCAAAAGTGCAAACAAAAGTACAAACATTTGGCAATAATAACCCTATAACTAAGAAATAATAGTTATTAACAATTACCCTGTAAATACCTGCATTTACGGGCTTTTAAGGTATATTTACGGTAATTACCTAATACCCCAAAATTATGCTTTGGGAGCAGGAGGCCGTCGGTTCAAATCCGGCCGCCCCGACTGAATAAATGAAACACTTATAGGTTAATTCTTATAAGTGTTTTTATGTGTAAGATGTCTTCTCCGTTTCAATCTAAGACTGCCTTTTTCATTAAACCACTCAAAATTACCGTTTAACCACTTTACTAAGGGATTTAACGAAAATTGAATTCAAGTGGTTGAATCCAAGCGTTTCTTTGTATAGAATCCAATAATCTAAATCAAACCCCTATGAAAAACTTAAGAGTCTTTCCCGCGGCAATTTTATTTCTTAGTGTGTTCTTTGTATCTTGCGAAAAGGCAGCAGAGGCTAATTTTAGTTACTCCCAAAACGGCTTAGGAACGGTTTACTTTACTAACACATCTTCTCACGCATCCTCCTATAACTGGAATTTTGGGGATGGCTCAAGTTCCACCGAGACTTCTCCAACACATACATATAGTTCTTTAGGCGTTTATACTGTAATACTTACAGCAGATGGCTCGGGAGGAAATGGAACAAGTACGCAAACTATAAATGTTCAATAGTTTGACAGCTATGATTTTAGCAATTAGTAACTGTGCTTATATAGCAAACACTTGCTTTCTCTCTATAAACTAATCACTGCAATTTTATATGGATGAATTTTAAAAAAAAGCTTATATTTGGAATGTTCATTTTGTTGTAATTAGAATGGAAAAGAGATTACTTTCCCCCATTGTATTTTTTTGGGACTTTTGCCTTGCATTTTGTACTCAAGGTCATAGTCTTACTACTTTGCCTCTATTTAATTCATATTATACACCTATGATTAAATTGACTAATTTTTTAAAATCTTGATCCATGAAAATAATGACGCTGAAATCAACCTTCTGGGTAAAAGCGACATTTCTCTTTCTAGGTGTGTTTCTCAATTTTTCGGTAAAACAAGCAAGCTTCATCAGCGGTAACCTCAGTGCCCAACAGGTTTTGCTCGATTCCCATAGCGCATCTAAAGGTTTGACAAGTTGGACTATAACTACAAACTATCCCAATGAACTCATTATCATTTCTGCCGGCGGATATGGAACAGGAGGAAACACACTCTCTACTTCCCCCGGAACTGTAACGGTAAATGGCAATAATGCAACTTACATTACCAGGGGCGAGTGGCTGAATTTTAGTTTTACATGGGTATGCTCCATTTGGGCATACGTTGCGCCAACCGTGGGTACTTATACTTGCGCCTGTACAGAAAAGACTTTAAACGTAACCTACTATCTTAATTTTGCTTCGTCTGTTTATCAACCTTTATGTCCAACCGGCTTGGATTTGGGAAATATTGTAGTAGGTGGTTCTGACAGTAACCATGGACCTACTACGATAAAAGCTTCCATTACAACCACCGAAAATGGCTCATGGATTTATGGAACAATTGACAACAATGATAATGGCGCTACCGGAAAAGTAGCATGGAACGGTCAGTTAACCCCGCTTGACTATAATTACAGCTTAGGCGATGGTGTAGATGGGGCCCAGGCCGATTCTACTTATGCCACTTCCGGAACGTATACCATTACTTCTACTGATGCCGGAGCAAGCAATGTATGGATGACCATTGCCCTTATAGCTGTGCAACCTAACCTGAGTTGCTGCGCCTTAACTGCTACTGCCAGCCAAATAGGAAATATATTATGTTTTGGCGATAGTACGGCGAGTGCTTACGCAACTCCCGGCAAGGGTCATGCCCCCTACACCTATTCATGGTCTCCCGGTGGGCAAACTACTGACACTGTCACCGGCTTATCGGCAGGAACGTATACCGTCATTATTAGTGATACCATCGATTGTAGCGCCACAGCCACCATTACCATCACCCAGCCTGATGAGATTACAACGATACAATCGCTCAAAAATATATTATGCAATGGAGGAACTGCCAGCGACAGTATTATAGCTTCAGGAGGGACACCATCTTACTCTTATAAATGGAATCCCGGAGGCAACACTACAGCTTCTGTCAGGGGGCTTAGTGTAGGAAGCTACACCGTTACTATAAAAGATATAAATGGTTGTACTGGAAGCGCGGGTGTAAATATTACCCAACCCGCAGTGCTTACAGCAAGTATAGGAACACCGGTGAACCCATCGTGTAATGGAGGAGCCGGAACTGCCCAAGCCAGTGGTACGGGAGGAACATCACCCTACACATATAAATGGGCTCCGAGCGGACAAACCAACGCCAATGCTACGGGATTATCGGCAGGAACATATACCGTTTCTATAAAAGATAATAATGGATGTACTGCCACAGCCAGTGTAACCATTACGCAACCGGCGGCCATCCAGACAACAACCGTTGTAAATGCATATCCACCTTGTAACGGCCAAATGGGAAGCGCCACAGTTACGGCTTCGGTAGGCCCGCCACCTTATACTTATTTATGGAATCCCTCATCACAAACAACTGCCACTGCCACCGGGCTCACAGCAGGAGCTTACACTATTACAGTTAGCGATGCGAATGGATGTTCTGTTACAAATGGTGTAACTATTACCCAGCCTGCTTTATTAACAGCTACTGTAAGCCAGGTGAACGTATCATGTAATGGAGGAACTGGCAATGCATCCGTTATTGCCGCAGGAGGTACTTCCCCTTATACCTATACATGGAACCCATCGGGCCAAACTACTACAACGGCAACCGGGCTCACTCCCGCAACTTATACAATTACCTTAAAAGATATTAACGGATGTGTCGCTACCAATACGGTAACCATCACCCAACCGGCTGTATTAACAGCTACCATGAGCAATGTAAGTATACAATGCCATGGAGGAACAAGCAGTGCAACCGTTACACCCAGAGGCGGAACAATTCCTTATACCTATTTGTGGAGCCCATCGGCACAAACTACGGCTACTGCAACAGGGCTAAGCGCGGGGACTTATAAGGTTACTTTAAGCGACCTAAATGGCTGCACCACTACCAATACTACTACCATTACCCAACCTGTTGCAATAGCCATTACACCCACCAGTATAAATAATGTACCCTGCAATGGCGGAGTGGGCAGTGCCACAGTTAACGCAGCAGGAGGCTCTGTTCCTTATATATATTCATGGAGCCCAACGGCACAAACCACTGCCACAGCCAGTAATTTGTCGGCAGGAATATATACCGTTACTGTTACTGATAACAACCATTGTTCTTCAAGCGCTACCATAACCATTACCCAACCTATGCAGCTTGCAGCATCCATTGGTTCTGTTATCAATGTGAGCTGTAATAACGGAAGCAATGGAGCGGCTACGGTTACAGGCACAGGCGGAACAGCTCCTTATGCTTATTTATGGAATCCTGGAGGAAACACGAATGCCACTGCCACAGGTCTTTTTGCATTGACGTATACGGCAACCATTACTGATGCACACGGCTGCAAAGCAAATGCAAACATTACATTAACAGAGCCTCCTGTACTAACTGTTACGATAAGTGAACCTAAAATTATATGTAAAGACAGTACAGGTAATATTTACGCCAATGTTAGCGACGGAACAGCTCCTTACAAGTATACCTGGAGTTCAGGGGGCACGACAGGCACAGCTACGATTACTCCTATTTCAACCAATGATTATTCCGTTGTTGTAACCGATATAAACGGATGTACGGCAAGTGCAAATATTGTGCTCCAATATGGCCCACAATTTTCAGTTTCCATTAGCGGGAAAAACTCTGTTTGTGCAGGAGATTCCACTATCATTTGCGCCCAGGCAACAGGTGCAATTGAAGGAGTTAATTATTTGTGGACTCCACAAAATAATACCAATAGCTGTGTTACCGTCACTCCCGGGTTGAGTTCTACTTATACTGTAACCGTAATAGACGGATGCGGGGCTACTACAACTGCCTTTGCAAATGTGTATACAGACCCGACACCAATCGTGAATATGGCTGCCAACTTTTACCAGGGATGTAATCCTTTCTGTATGCAATTTAGAAATGAAACAACGATAACGAGTGGAAGCATAAAGCAATATATCTGGACAACCGGAAATGGAGATACGCTTCATTCTGCAAATCCCCAATATTGTTACACATCAAGCGGAACATACAATGTTACCCTGACAGCAGTGTCAGACAGCGGTTGCAGCTTATCCCTTACAAAAGTGGGTATGATAACGGTATATAGTGATCCCAGGGCAGCGTTTACCTATTCCCCCCAACCAGTAACTATGTTAACCCCTACTGTGCAATTTACAGACGAAAGTCAGGATGCCTATGGAATAGCCTATCATTGGTGGTATTTTGGAGACAACAGCGACTCAACAAGCAACCTGGCGAACCCCGCACATACTTACCAAGATACAGGAACATATTGTGCCGACCTGATAGTAATGAATAACCATGGCTGTTCTGATACGGTAACTAATTGCTTAATAGTAGGGCCTGCTTTTACGTTGTACATTCCTTCTGCATTCTCACCCAATGGTGACGGAATAAATGAAACATTCAAACCGGTGGGAGAATATGTGAAGAATTTTGAGATGTATATTTTTGATCGATGGGGATTACAGCTTTATCATACCACTGATATAAATCGTGGCTGGGATGGAACCGTTCATGGTGCCGCAACTATAGAAGATACCTACGTATATAAAATAACCATCACGGATTCGCAGGGCATTCTGCATAATTACATCGGCAACGTAACCTTGTTGAAGTAAAAATAAAGGGCTTTTGGATAATTACAGAAACCCTTTGATCATTTCAAATACTGGTTTTTACTTCTTAGGATAGTCGTAATTCACCATCCAGCTAAAGCCAAACTTATCATCCAGCATACCAAAGTAAGCGCCCCAAAACATATCGGCTATGGGCATGGTTATTTTACCGCCGGCAGCAAGGCCATTAAAAACACGGTCGGCCTCTTCTTTACTGTCAGCACCAATGGATAAGGACATGTGATCGCCCATTTTCACTTCACCCATTTGGAGGTTGGAGTCGCTGCCCATTAAAATAGTCTCTTTGCTAATTGGTAAAGAAACATGAAGTATACGGCTCTTTTCTTCTTCGGGCATTTCATGACCGGGCATGGGAGGCATATCTCCGAATTTGCTTATCTGGCGGAATTCGCCTCCAAATACAGATTTATAAAAATTAAATGCTTCTTCGCAATTACCATTAAAGGTTAAATAGGGGTTTAGTATTGCCATGGCGTTATTGATTTATAGATTTTGAATTTTACTTTCTACAAATATAATAATGATTTTATTTAATCAAACGCTTGCGTTTTTCCTCCGATAATCGAGCGAAATAATGCCGGGGCCAACTAAAAGAAGAAATACTGAGGTCAGCAATTGTGCCCAATCGGCACGGGTTTCATGGAGCACAGCCCAAAAGCCTACCGTCGGCGGTGCAGGTGGCAGTGGCAAAGGAGATGTACCCAGATACAAACTGATTTTAGTAGATAAAATAGCTACTATCATTTGCAAGATAAAATAGAAAGATATAACCCGCGTAAGGAATCCAAATAAAAGAAAAAGACCGCCCACAATTTCACATACCGCAACAAAATGCGCCATGGTTTCGGGCATCGGAAATCCCAATTTGGTAAAACGTCCTACGCCCTGGTTAGGATATACAAATTTTAATATTCCCTCCCAGAAAAATACGCTTCCCGTCATCAGGCGGATAATAATAATTTCTTTAGCACCCTCTACAGGAGGGTTAAACAGCCAGTTCAATGTTTTTTTCATGATATTTTAATTTTGATTTACGGCAAACATATATTGCTATTTGCTATCCCACCGAATTTTTACACAAACGGTATCTGTAACTTGACAAATGGCATTTCATCAAGCAATATACACCATTGGCGTAAATGTTTTACAAGCAGATTTAATTATTCTTAATTTTAAAATCTGAAATAAAATGGTGCAAACAAGGAGCAGTTATAAAGTCCCGCTGGAAATAGCATTTTGGATTAGTATATATATCCTGTGGGTATTTATTTTTCAAAACAGAACCATCACCATAACTCGCACCCTGGGTATTCAGTTTTGCTACCTCCTATTTATTATTCTCAATTATTATATTACCATTAATTATCTTATCCCTCGTTTCCTGAACAAGGCACGATATGTTTCTTTTGCTCTCCTGTTTTGCTTGTCTACACTCATAGCTACGCTTCTGAGAACGATCGTATCCTACTTTATAACGATATACCTTTATCATTTACCTCCTCCTAACATAGCTCAACTCTACCCGGTCTCTCTGCTCAATATATTTATATGGACCAGCATACTTGTTGCCGGAAAAATGATAATTGATAAAGTAAAAAGCCAACGCCACACAGAAGCCCTGGATAAAGAGCGGATAAAAAACGAACTCGATTTCTTGAAGGCGCAACACAATCCGCATTTTCTTTTCAATTCACTTAATGCCCTTTATTTCCAGATAGACAAAACAAATACCGATGCCCGTGAAACACTTTTAAAACTATCGGAAATGCTCCGTTACCAACTTTATGAGGGCAGCGTTGACAAAATAACCATTGACAGAGAATTAAGTTATTTGAAGAGCTACATAGAACTGCAACGACTGCGACTGAATAAAAATTACAATGTAAATTTTCAGGTGGAAGAAAATGTAAAGAATTTTGAAATAGCGCCTATGTTGATAATACCCTTGGTAGAGAATTCATTTAAACATGTTTCGCATTTTACCGATAAACCCAATGAAATAAAAATATCTTTGTCATATAATAGCCCTGAGTTTATTTGTGAGATAAGCAATACATCGGAACAAAACATGCAAAAGAATGGTGGAGGTATTGGACTTAAAAACTTGGAACGAAGGTTAGAATTATTATACCCCGAAAGATTCGAAATGAAAGTGATCGAGGAGATTGACCGGTTTAGTGTATCACTAAAAATTAAAACGAGTGAAAATTAATTGCATCATAATAGATGATGAGCCATTGGCCCGAAAGGGATTGACGGAATATGTTTCCGAAATAGGATTTCTTGAATTAAAAGGACAGGGAGAAAGCGCCCAGGCTGCAATTGCTCTACTCAACCAGGAAAATATAGACCTTATATTTTTAGATATTCAAATGCCAAAACTCACCGGAATTGAATTTCTAAAAACACTTCCCAATCCTCCGATGATAATTTTTACAACGGCCTATTCTGAATATGCTTTGCAGAGTTACGAGTTGAATGTGATAGACTATCTGGTTAAACCTATTTCCTTTGAACGTTTCTTAAAAGCATGCAATAAAGCAAAAGATTTTTACACCCTGAAACAATCCGGGAATAAGGCTTTACCAAAAACAGAAGAATATTTTTTTATCCGTTGTGAAGACCGTTTTGAAAAGATAGTATATGATGAATTGCTTTATATAGAAGCTATGGAAAACTATGTGATCTTCCATACCAAGACAGAAAAGCTTATCTCCTATCTCACATTAAAAGCTGTAGAAAATTACCTTCCTCCCGATATGTTTTTGAAAGTACACAAATCATTTATTGTTTCTATTCCGAAAATTGAAAGTATAGATGCGGACGGAATAGTAATTCAAGGCAAAAGCATACCCATAAGCCGTACCTTAAAAGAGGACGTGACTAATAGGATAGTGAATATCAGGT
>JABDCH010000026.1 GCA_013288205.1 Bacteroidota bacterium
ACAAAAACCAGTCGCAAAAAAAGCTCATGCGATAGAAACTCCACTGCCCAAAGCAGCGGAGCCGGTGTTTGTGTATTCCCTGGTAGGCGCTTTTCTTTTTATAGGATTGATAGGTGTATTTCACCATGAAATGTGGCGTGATGAGTTGCAGGTGTGGCTGGTAGGCGCATCGGCACATAACTACGGTGAGTTCTTACGCAATATGGCCAACGAATGCACCCCGTTCGGGTGTTATTTCGTCGATTTTATACTCAGCCGTTTTACAGATAACCCGGTAATTGCCCAGGTATTCCACCTGTTGCTTGCTGCGGGAACAGTGTATTTGATTGCCCGCTATGCCCCCTTCACCAAACTACAAAAGGTACTCGTATCGTTCAGCTATTTTTTATTTTTTGAATATTCGCTTATAGCACGGGGATACGCGCTCACTGTATTTTTTGTGTTTTTATTCTGCACATTATACCAGCAGGTAAAATGGAAAAATCGTTATATAGGGCTTTCTCTGATCCTGTTCTGCCTGGCAAATACCACAGGGCATGCTGTTATAATGGCCCTGGGATTATTAGGTATGATGGTAGCCGATTACCTTTTTGCACAAGACGTTACGCTACGAAAAAAATATAAGCCCATGCAGGTTGTGGTGGGAGCTGTTATTACATTAATAGGTATTTATATTGCCATGAAATGGATATCGCCTCCGGCAGGAAACCACTATAGCGGCAATTGGTTTTTTGGATTTGATCAAGAACGCATGGCCAGGTCGCTGCGAACTTTTTGGATGAGTCTTATTCCCATACCTCAACTTTCAACCCTCAACTTCTGGAATTCTAATTTCTTTTATACAAGCACTACAAGTTCATTCACATTTACTGTGCTTTTCCTGTTATCGGTTGGCATATTTTTGTTCTGTACACTATATTATCTGCCCAAAATAGGTGTTACACTTTTTTACCTTGCTGCAACTATTGGTTTATTGCTTTTCAATTACACCAACAACGTAATATTTTCCCAGTTTGCGGCAAACCATTATGGGTTCATCTTTGTTACACTTATTGCCTCTTCGTGGCTTGCACCTATTGCTAAAAAAAGTGCGTTCACCATTCCGCCATTAAACAGGTTACGGAATACACTGAAAGTAGAAAAGAATTTCACCTACCTGCTCACGGGCCTATTTGCAGTTAACATGTTGGCTGGCCTTATAGCTTATTATAAAGACTATACCGAACTATTCTCTAACATTGAACGGACGGGAAAATACATCCGCGATTCTCATTTAGATAAAATGCCCGAGGCCGGGTTCATTGATTATGCTGTTTCGCCCACTTCCGCATTCACCCAGCAAACTATCTATTATCCTGACAGAGACACTTCAGCCCGTTACACCGTTTCTACGGATAATAAATATACTTTCGATATGAATATAGTCCTTAACCGCTTACTGAATTTTATTTCGCGGCAGAAGGATTCCGTACTCTTCATTTCCACAGGCGATTACTTTGGAATAGGCCACGAAAAGGTTATTGACAATATCCAGTTCAGGGTTGTCGCCTCTTTCTACGGAAGCATAGTACCTGATGAATATTATATCCTTTATATCGCTAAAAAATTTGATATTGATAAAGTGATGAATGACCCGAATTCATTCCGGAACAGTGCAACGCTGGATGCTATGCTGAGTGAAGCCCATGATTTATACCAAAATGGAAAAACAGGCGAGGCTAAAAATATTCTTCTAACGATAGAAGAAAAAACAAACGGAAAGATTCCTCATTTGCATAGTTACCTGGGCATGATATACGCAAAGGACAGTATGCCGGCAGATGCTGAAAAAGAATTCAAGATGGAAATAGGGCTTAGCCTGCAAAAAGAAGAAGCCTTTTTTAACCTGGGCCTGTTGTATTATAATAGGAAAGAATTTGCAAATGCAATTACCTCATGGGACAGTACGCTGGCCATAAACCCAAAAAACAGCGATGCAATGAATAACATAGGTGTATGCTACCTGAACTTTGACCACCTTCAGGGCAAGGCAGCACAGTATTTTGAAAAGGTGATACAAATAAACCCTGATTTTATGCAAGCTTATTACAATTTACTTGCTTGTGCACAAAGTATGAACGACGAAACAATCCTGATAAAATACACCCGTATCCTTCTTAGTAAAGGAGTATCCGTAAATGATATAAAAGCCCGCGGCATCAACCTTTCCGATGCATTATTACAAAAAATAAATGCACAGCAATAGTATGCCGTTTACTCGCATAGAAAGGAGCACAGTTCAGCAAAGCATACATAAATATCATCCATTTAATTTATTATTTTTGACACGGATAGTTTTCCCTTGCATTAAATTATTTCATCTGTGAGCAAAAAGAAATCAGTAGTAAAACAAGCCTCCCCCCAAAAAGGCTGTTGTTCCTCCCCCAAAGCCGGAACGCGATTATACGCTAGTGGTTCTTTTCATCATGATTGCCATTGTAAGTTACATCCGTTACCGGTATCTTACCATTGCATTAGAAAGAGATGAAGGAGAATATGCTTACATGGGCAATTTATTGTTGCATGGAGTTGCGCCCTTTAAAAATGGGTACTCTATGAAACTACCAGGTACATCCTTTATGTATGCCCTGTTTATACTCATTTTTGGGCACAGCAATACCGGAATACATACGGGTTTTATGTTTATGAATGCGGCTACCATGTATTTTTTGTTTGCTGCTTTTAAAAAACTATTTACCCCCTTTATAGGCATGGCAACTGCCACTATTTATGGATTTATGGCTATCGGGCTTCCGTTTATCGGGTTTGCCGCACATGCCACCCATTGCATTTGTTTTTATACCTCCATTGCCTTGCTATTGCTGGCAGGGTATATGAAATCGGGTAAGCCGTTAACGCTTTTCTTTATCGGCCTGATGATGGGAATGGCATTCCTGATGAAACAGCAAGCCTTTTTTCTCATCTTATTTTTTGGCCTCTTCCTGTTTTTTTATATGAAAATTGAAAAACAAGAATCATGGCAGGAAACTATTAAAAGATTGTTCCGGTTCGGGATCGGAGTAATTATCCCATACCTATTTATTTTCCTGGTTATTGTAGCTACGGGACAGTTCCACGACTTCTGGCTCTGGACCGTTCAATATGCCTCGGAATATGAAGCAGTAAAGGGACTGGATATTATCGAAATTTACGTGAAGGCATCCTTTACACCGGCTTGGGCCGTTTACAACTATTTATGGATACTATCACTGGCCGGGATTGTTGCTTTATTCCTTGATTCATATAGCCGCATCCAGAAAGTATTTGTCGTAGGCTTTATTCTTGCATCTGCCTGCGTGGTAAGCTCGGGGTTTTATTTTCGCCCACACTACTATATTGTAATCATGCCCGTTGTTGGTCTTCTAACAGCCCTATTGATTGAGTTCCTTGTAAAAGAACTGAGGAAACGCCTGCCTGTATTAAAACTGCAGCAAACATTGCTTGTAACCCTCCTCGTATTAGTTTTCTATGTCATGTACGATAGCCGTAAATATTATTTTAGCCTGCCGGTATCACAGGTGTGCGATATGGCCTATTGGGGTAATCCTTTCAGCGAAGTTCCCGAAATATCAAAATACATTAAAGACCATACTTCCGATACCGATGAGATAGCTGTAATGGGCTCAGAGCCCGAAATTTATTTTTATGCCAACCGGAAGGCTGCTACGGGCTATCTATATACCTATCCACTGGTAGACAAGCAACGCAACAATATGGTGATGCAGCAACAAATGATAGATGAAATTGAAAAAAAATAAGCCTGCGTATATTATATTCTGCAATATCAGCTATTCATGGGTAGCGCAACCGGGTGTTCCCCAAAAAATATTTCAGTGGGGTAATTCTTATACACATACTTATTATACACCTGTTGGCTTTATAGATTTTTTCAGCAACATGGGATGGCACGCTTTCTGGGGCGACGATATCAAGCAGCGCCATATAGACCCGCAATCATTTATAATTGTGTTTAAACGAAATGCCGACACGGCCAGTGCTGTTGCACCTCATACATAATAAACGCAGGGCTCCTACCCTTTCCGGGTATTGTACATATTCATGGTTCGTTCCGCCCCGATAAGGCAAAAAGATTCAATAGCCTCCACAGCTTTGGTTATGTGTTCGGGCAATGTTTTTTGTTCCGCTTCGGTCCATTTGCCCAGCACATACTGCACTTGTCCGCCTTTTGGAAAATTACTCTCAATGCCAAAGCGCAGGCGGGAGTAGTTGGTTGATTGTAATATTTCTTGTATGCTTTTAAGCCCGTTGTGCCCTCCATCGCTTCCAAATGTTTTTATGCGGAGCGCACCGAATGGCAATGCCAGATCGTCGAGCACTGCCAGAAGATGGAATATGGGAATATTGGCTTCCTGCAACCAATAGCGGACTGCTTTCCCGCTCAGGTTTACATAGGTAGAAGGTTTTAATAAAACTATCTTTCTTCCTTTTAATGAATGTTCGGCTACAGCTCCGTAGCGGCGGTTATTGTCAAATTTAACACCCCATTTTAAAGCACAGGCATCTACTACATCAAATCCAATATTGTGACGGGTACCACTATACTCATCACCAATGTTACCAAGCCCTGTGATCAGGAATGAGTTCATTCATTTGATGATTTGGTAATTTGATGATTTAATGATTGAAGAGTTTGACACAGCATTATCAAATTACCAAATCATCAAATTATCAAATCATATTACTTACTTTTTAGCAGCTGGTTTCTCTTCTTTTTTAGCAGCGGCAGGAGGAGCAGCAGCAGCGGCAGCAGGAGCAGCAGCGCCAGCAGCAGGAGTAGCGGCGGCAGAAGCACCGGGAGCAGGAGCAGCAGCTTCCGCTTCGCGTGTGGTACGTACAGTTACTACAGCAGCATTTTGAGGATCTAAAAACTTCAGCTTGTCGTAGTTAAGTTCCTTGATCAGGACAGATTGTCCTAATTCAAGGTTGGTAACTTCCAAGGTAATGTGATCAGGAAGATCATCCACTAACCCTTTTACCGTTAAACGACGTATTTTGGTTTGGAGCTTACCGCCCTTTTTAACACCTACCGGCGAACCGTGTGTAACAACAGGTATTTTAACCGTAAGGTATTTTCCGGGAACAGCTTCCATAAAATCTACATGCAAGATTTTATCGGTTACTCTGTCATATTGAGCGTCTTGTACAATAGCCTTGGCTTGCTTGCCATTAATATCCAATGATACAAGGTATGCATCAGGGGTATACAAGAGTTTTGAGAATTGTTTTTCTTCAACCATAAAGTTCAGTTGTTCTGAACCGCCGTACAGTATGCATGGCACATTGCCTGCTTTGCGCATCTTAATGGCATCTTTAGTGCCCACATTTTCTCTGGTTGTACCGCTTATGGATAGTGTTTTCATGGAAATTGAAATTTATTTACTTGATTTTAAAAAACGAAATTAGAGCTTATGGATTCGAAATTGATAACCTTATTAATTACGTCGGCAAACAGGGGTGCTGTAGTCAATACCTTAATTTTAGGGCTTTGGTGTTTCAGCGCAATAGTATCAGTAACCACCAATTCTGTAAGCTTCGACTTTTCGATATTTTCATAAGCCTTACCCGACAGAACGGCATGTGTACAAAGTGCCCGGACGCTGGTTGCGCCATGATCCATTATCATATCTGCTGCTTTGGTAAGTGTTCCGGCTGTGTCTACAATGTCGTCGAGCAATATAATATCACGGCCCTCTACTTCCCCTATAACCGTCATTTTATCCACTACGTTTGCCTTGGAACGTTGCTTATAACCAATCACCATATCCGTTTTCAAAAAGTTGGCATAAGCGCTGGCTCTTTTTGAGCCACCAACATCGGGTGATGCAATGGTGAGGTTAGGAAGATTAAGTCCTTTTATATATGGGATAAAAATATACGAAGCATACAAATGATCGACCGGTATATTGAAGAAGCCTTGTATTTGGTCAGCATGTAAATCCATAGTGATGATGCGGGTAACCCCTGCCGTCATCAACAAATCGGCCATCAGCTTAGCGCCGATAGCGGTACGCGGCCTGTCTTTGCGGTCTTGCCTTGCAAACCCGAAATAAGGCATCAGAGCCACCACTTGCTTGGCAGAAGCCCTTTTAGCAGCATCGGCCATGAGCAAAAGCTCAAAAAAGTATTCTATAGGTGGATTTGTGGACTGGATAAGAAATACGTTACTGCCCCGTATGCTTTCTTCATAATAAGGTTCAAACTCACCGTCGCTAAAGCGCAGAATAGTCATCTTGCCAAGCGGTTGCCCATAGCTTTCGGCTATATTTTGGGCAAGCTCGGTGCTTGAACTTCCGGTGAAAAATTTTACTGGCACAGTCATTTTCCTTTTTTAAGGGGCGCAAAGGTAATATTTTTTCATTCTATTTAAACGAATGGGCACAGGTTATTTATCTTTGCAAATATGAACCGGCGTAATTTATTGTTCCTGAGCTTTTTTGTTGGCCTGATTTTATCTGCCTTAATTGGGGTTCAAATATATTGGATCAGCAACACTATACGGGTGACAGAGAGGAACTTTGACCAGGATGTTACCGAAGCAATGAATGATGTGGTTTACCGGATAGAAAAAGCAAGCACCAATGCCAGGCTTGCCCAAAAATTTAACTTTAGGAAACAGGCTGTGCGTTGGCTCGCCTCACCCGACAGCATATCTCCCGGTAGCCGGATAGTGAAAGATACGTTGCGGGACCGCAATGGTTTTATAATTAACCGGCCCAATAATTATAATGTAAAAACCATTGAAGTGCTTACCACTGAATCGAATGGGGTAATCACGGGCAAAGACAGCAGCAGCTATTTAACGCATGACTCTCTGCCAAAAAGCGATTTTGGCACAGGTATCAAGTTTGAAGGAAAAAACAGTGATTCGCTGGATAAAAAGATGCAGTTCCTTCTGCACCGCGGCGATGTGATGAATGATATTTTCGATGAGCTGGTGAGCATCAACGTGTATCATGATCTAAGCCCTCACCTGGATACTTCGCAGGTAGATTCGATTGTACGAAAAGCATTGAATGACAAGAACATTCACCTGCCTTACCAGTTTGCTATCTTAAACCCCACTGCCGATACGGTTATGATTGCTTCGCAAGGCGGTATTAATCTGCGCTTTTTAGAATCACCCTACAAGGTGAATATCTTCCCCAACAGCATGTATATACAACCCCGTTTCTTATCGCTTGTTTTTCCATCTAAAACCAATTTCAACCTGAATGGCATACAGGTAACCCTGCTGAGTTCCATAGCGCTTATTATCCTCATCATTGCGGCCTTTTACTTTACCATATCCACCATCATCAAACAAAAAAAGCTGTCGGAAATAAAAAGTGACTTTATCAATAACATGACCCATGAATTTAAAACGCCCATTTCTACCATTAGCCTTGCCGGCGAGGTGTTGAGTGATAAAACCATTGAAAAATCGTCTGAGTCTGTAGAGAAGTATCTAGGCATCATAAAGTCTGAAAATAAACGCCTGGCCGGACTGGTAGAGAATGTGTTACAAGCAGCCGTTTTAGATAAAGGCAAAATGAAATTTAAAATACAGGAATGCGATATACACCAGATTATCAGCGATGTAATTCAAAGTTTGAACTTACAGATACAAAATAAAGGTGGGCTTATCACAACAGAATTGAAAGCCCAGCGTTATTCTCTTTTTGCCGATCGCATGCACATGGGAAATATTATATACAACCTCATTGACAACGCTTTGAAGTATTCGAAAGAAAACCCCAGGATAAGAGTATCCACCGATAGTTCGCCAACCGGTATTTCTATTTCGGTACAGGATAACGGTATAGGCATACGCAAAGAGGATCAGAAAAAGATATTTGAAACATTTTACCGGGTTCCTACAGGAAACATTCATAATGTGAAGGGCTTTGGACTGGGACTGAGCTATGTGAAAGCCGTGGTTGAAAAACATGGCGGGCACATAGAAGTGCAAAGCGAACCGGGCAACGGAAGTACCTTCATCGTATATTTGCCATTTATTAACAATCTCCAATAGAACATGATAACACCACCGGAAGAAAAAACGCACATATTACTTGCAGAAGATGATGAGAGCCTGGGCTTGTTGTTAAAGGATTTCCTTACGGCCAAAGGCTTTGACGTGCAACTGTGCGATAACGGTAAAAAAGCATTCGATGCTTTTTCGAAACGGGCCTTTAATCTTTGTATCCTCGATATTATGATGCCTGAAAAAGACGGGTTTACGGTTGCAAGGGAAATCAGGATGGTTAATAAAAACACACCTATTATTTTCCTCACAGCCAAATCGATGAAGGAAGATATTATTGAAGGATTTAACAAAGGTGCTGACGACTATATTACCAAGCCATTCAACACCGAAGAGCTGCTGGTACGCATACAGGCGGTTTTGCGCCGCATGAAACCACATGGAGAAGAAAAGGAAGAGTTTCAAATCGGGCTTTATCATTTTAACTATAAAAACCTCTCGCTGGAATATAAAGGCAAACACGAAAAGCTCACTACTAAGGAAGCTGAATTATTAAAACTGCTTTGCCTCCACTCCAACAATATCCTCGACCGCAACTTTGCCCTGAAAGCCATTTGGCAAAACGACAGCTACTTTAATAGCCGTAGTATGGATGTTTACATTACTAAACTACGTAAGTATCTGAAAGATGACCCTAAAGTGCAAATCATTAATATACACGGCAAGGGCTTTAAGTTATATACTGAGAAGGAATAAGCTAACTCTCTTTATTCCCTTAATAAAGGTTGCAGACTGCTTTTTAACAAAGTATATTTCATATTGATTATCAATATAAAATAGGTCTATTGGCTCTAAAATCGGAGTGATTTTTAGATTTTTTCATCTTTTCTGTAACTTTGCTATACCATTTGCGTACAAGCGTGGTTGGTATACACAACTATTCAATTATACTAAACAAAATTATTCCATTAATACGTGAACAAAACCCCTCTTGTTATTGACCCCTATGTAAGTATGGAACTCAAGGATAATGTTCTGTATTTCGATTATCTCCGGGGCGCTACTATAACCATAGACACTGCTAAGGAAATAGTGAAGCGAAGATTAGAATATACCGAAGGAACAGCTTATCCACTGTTCGTTACCGGCGAAGGGCTCCGGGCGATGGATAAGGTTTCGAGAGATTATTTTGCAAAAGAAGGAGTTAAAGGGGTAGTCGCAGCAGCGTTAGTAACCAATTCGGTATATACTGAGTTTTTCGGCAATATGTTCCTGAGAATTACCCAAACATCCATCCCATCTAAATTGTTCACCAGCAAGGAGGAAGCCTTGCGTTGGTTAGAGCAATATAGGCCAAAGTCTTGAGTTTTGTTTATATTTGCTGATTCAGAATAAAGGCAAAGCATGGATGCACGGTTTGAGGACATTAATAATTTATTAATCCGGTACTCCCTTGGGGATTTTGATTACAGCATTCAACCCTCGGAAAAGTACGACGAGATAGATGCCTTCATTACCAATATAAACATGTTGGGTGAGGAGTTGAAGACCTCCGTAATTTCACGCGATTATTTTAATAACATTTTCAACTCTGTATCCGATATGTTATTCGTATTGGATAACAAGGGTGAAATAACCAGCATCAATAAAGCGGTAACCGAAAGGCTTCGTTATTCTGAAAACCAGCTACGCGAAACATCTATCAATTTTATCACAGGCGATGGAAGCAGGCTTTTTGAATACATCCGAAGCATGTTGGGGAAAAATGGAGCACTCATCAACCTTGAAATTGCATTTCAGTCGTTGGAAATGGGAGCCCTTCCGGTAAACCTTTCATGCAGTTACTTGTATAACCAAAAAGGAGTCAGAATAGGGTATCTGATCATTGCACGTGACCTTTCGAAAATAAAAGAATTTGAAAACTCTTCCAAAGAAAACGAAAAGAAATTCCGGAAGGTTTTTGAAGATTCATCCGATTGCTTTTTTATTACCGATGCAGCCGGAAAATTCATCGAACTAAACAAGGCCGGGTTCGAGCTTTTCAAATGCACCGACAGTGTGCTTAATAAAGATTCGTTCTTCGATTACCTGTATGCTGATGCAGATAAAGATTCATTTATGCAAGAAATGAATGATAAAGGTATAGTACCCGACTGCAAGGTTAAAATAAAAGATAAAGAAAACGCCACCATTGATTGCCTTATATCCGCTAACCGGATTATTGACGAGTTCGGCAAAACGAGAGGCTACCAGGGAACCATTAAAAACATGACCAAACAAAAAGAAATTGAAAATCTTTTTGTGAGAACCATTGTAGATACCCAGGAAAAAGAACGTAACCGGATTGTGAAAGACCTTCACGATAGCCTTGGCCAGCAATTATCGGCCATCAAGTTCTTCCTTGGAACCCTTAGGAATATGAAAGGAAAAGTTTCTACGGAAAAATATGATGAGTTGCTAAATAAATCGGAAAATGCACTGAACGAAGTGATAGATGAGTTATCTAATATCTGTTTCAACATCATGCCAGGAACCCTTCAGAAGTTTGGCCTTAAACATGCCATACACGAGCTCTGCAATAAAATAAAGCATAGCAATATTATAGACTTTAGAACCGACATATCTCCCGATTTCCCTGAATTGGATAAAAATCTGGAGGTAACCTTGTTCCGCATAGTACAGGAATTCATCAACAATGCCCTGAAACACGGCGGCGCTGATAGGGTGAACATAAAAATGGTTTCAGATCCGGGAGAAGGAAAACTCTTTATTGTGTTGAAAGATACCGGCCAGGGTTTTGACATGAAAAAGATGGAGGAATTTAAAGGCAATGGACTTAAAAATGTAAAATCGCGTATTGAATCTTATTCGGGCCTAGTTAAAATATCAAGCATAGTTGGAACGGGTACGATGTATGAAATTATGATTCCTTACAAAGATTATATGCCCAAATGACGCGTAATGTCAGAATCTTAATTGTTGATGACCATAAAATGGTGCGTGAAGGCATACGCTCCATGCTGGAGTTCCAGGAATCGAAATTCAAATTTTTTATCAATGAAGCCAGCGACGGTGAGGAAGGCGTTGAAGTTGCCGGCCAAAGCCAGTTCGACCTTATTATTATGGATTACCAGTTGCCGGGCATTGATGGAGCCGATGCAGCCCGCCTGATATTGGAGAAAAACCCGGATGCCAAAATTTTAGCCCTGTCTAACTATAACGAATACATGTACATTGACCGCATGATAAAGACAGGCGTGAAAGGTTTTGTACTTAAAAATGTTAGTCCCGAAGAACTGATTAAAGCTATTGATACCATTTTGAATGGCAGCAATTATTTCTCGAATGACATAGCCATTAAGCTATTAAATTTCAATAATATTGGGCCCGATTCGCGCATAAGGCTGCATAATAGCCGGGGCAAAATATACAACGACCTTTCTACCCGCGAAGTGGAGGTATTAAAACTGGTTGGCGAAGCCAAATCGAATGATGAAATTGCTGAAATGCTTAGTATCAGTAAACGAACAGTGGAAACCCACAAACAAAACCTACTACGGAAAATCGGTGTAAAAAACACCACCGAACTAATAAAGTTCGCGGTAGAGATGTCGCAATAGGAAAAGCGACCATCCAACTCACCTTTATATAATTTTATATCTTTGCGCCCCATTTGGGGGATTAGCTCAGCTGGTCCCGAAAGCTTTCGGGACGCTTGTATGGCATGCAAAAGATCCGCAAGATTCTTCTTAAAAAAACATAATGTTTTTTACGTATATCCTTTATTCTGCCACGATAAACAAATATTATGTTGGACAAACTGATAATATTGAGAATCGTCTAAGGTCACATCATTCAGGGATTTCTCCATACACCAAAATAGCCAATGATTGGCAACTTGTTTATTCTGAATCATTTCAAACAAGAAAAGAGGCGATACAAAGAGAAAATGAAATAAAAAGGAAAAAAAGCAGGCTATATATAGAACGCCTGATTGGTAAAGCATAAATCAATGAATCCTCTCATTAACCCTATGTATTATTAAATTGCTATTTTTGCGACCCTTTAAAGGGTAATACCTGGGGGATTAGCTCAGCTGGCTAGAGCGCTTGCATGGCATGCAAGAGGTCATCGGTTCGACTCCGATATTCTCCACTTCAAAAATGGACTTTCAAAAAAAGTCCATTTTTTATTTTAGGAAAATACTTCTCAAAGAGAAAGAACGGGTAAGCTTGTTACTGTACTCTTTTACATTTCGTAGCAAAATCTGTATATTTGTGTAAATATCCATCACATAACGTGCGAAAAATTTCGATACATTTTCATTTTTGCATAGTAGCAACACTGCTATTCCCCTTCAGTTGTTTTGCCCAAAACGAAAACATCCCCGCAGGGAAAGCCTATGCTCGTTGTATAGTAGATACCCTTGCATCGCCCTATATGGGTGGCCGGGGCTATATAGATAATGGAAACAAAAGAGCAGCCGATTATTTAACAGCTCAATTTAAAAACCTAGGCTTGCTACCCTTTGATACTTCTTACAGGCAAAAGTTTTCATACCCTGTAAACACCTACCCTACTGCTTACATTGTAAGCGTAAATGGAGATGTGACTGAACCCGGAGCAGACTACATTATTATTCCCAGCACACCCACTACGAAGGGAAATTACCCGGTTGTGAAATTAGACCGCACTATTCTTACTGATAGTACCAAACTGAAAGGCTTCTTTGCACATGACTATAGTCAAACATTTCTCTTGATGGATGATTCGGGTGCGACTGATAAAAAAGAAAAAGAGCTTTGGCAAAGTATAGAAGTATCGCCTGCAGAAGGTGGGTCAAACCCTTTTAAAGCAAGGGGAATAATTGTGCTGTGTGATAAACTTACCGAAGAAACTTCGCAAACCGTGGGCAACTATGCGCTGATTAATGTCCTTCGGAAAAGCCCTTTCCGCTATGCCAAATCTATCAGTATTGATGTGCGCAACAAACTGATTAAAAGTTTTCCGACCCAAAATATTATCGGGTACATAAAAGGAAATATACAGCCCGATTCATTTATTGTATTTACGGCGCATTATGATCACTTAGGAAAAATGGGTAGTATCTATTTCCCAGGGGCCAACGACAATGCCAGTGGAGTGGCCATGTTATTGAACCTTGCCAAATATTATTCGCAGCATAAAGACAGCTTGCGCTATTCCATTGCTTTTATGGCTTTCAGTGGGGAAGAAATCGCCCTGCTCGGTTCGAAATATTACACTGAAAATCCGCTATTCCCTTTATCCCATATTCGTTTCCTGGTGAATATGGACATTATGGGAACAGGCGACGAGGGTATTACGGTTGTGAATGGCACCATCTATAAATCAGCTTTTGATGATTTAGTGGATATAAACAACGAAGACCATTTACTCCCACTAATCAAACCACGCGGTGAAACTGCCAATAGCGACCATTACTTTTTTTATAAAAACCATGTGCCCTCCATTTTCATTTATACCATGGGAGGCATCAAAGCTTATCACGATATTTATGACCGCCGGGAAACACTTCCACTTACTAAATTTGATGAAGTGTTCAAACTATTACGGCAGTTCACAAGCGATATAAACCAGCGAAAGTTTTAGCTTTGCGCTATGCTTTACCTCGTCCCTACACCCATAGGCAATTTAGAAGATATTACCCTGAGGGCATTGCGCATACTGCGCGAGGCAAACCTTATCCTGGCGGAAGACACCCGCAAAACAAGCATACTGTTGAGGCATTATGAAATAACCACACCGGTAATTGCCTATCATCAACATAATGAACACAGCCTTACACCTCGCATAGCCGAACGCGTTGCAAGAGGCGAAAATATAGCCATAGTAAGCGATGCCGGAACACCCGGAATTTCCGACCCCGGTTTTTTGCTGGTGAGAGAGTGTGTGGCACAAGGCATTAAAACAGAATGCTTACCCGGTGCAACGGCCTTCGTGCCGGCGCTGGTAAATTCAGGCCTACCCTGCGATACATTTTATTTTGAGGGATTTCTACCCCAGAAAAAAGGAAGAAACAAAATTATGGAGTCGCTGAAGGATTCAACTAAAACCATGATTTTTTATGAATCGCCCTTCCGTCTGCTGAAAACATTGGAACTCTTCTCCTCTATATTCGGGCCGGAAAGAAAAGCGGCAGTTTCAAGGGAACTAACTAAAATACACGAAGAAAATGTACGTGGTACCCTGGCTGAACTCATAGCCCATTTTTCAAAAGCGACCATTAAAGGAGAAATCGTTATTTTAGTGGCCGGAAAAGATGATTAACATTTTTTAACAGCCTCCTTTTCCGGGCTGCTCCATATCTTAACAATATTTGCAATTCAATACTAACTAACATACAAAATGAAGAACAAAATAACTTTTGGAATTTTAATTTTTTCAGCAGCATTTATATTTAGTGCAAAGGCATCGTCACTTCCATCAGATACCAATAAAATGGATGCCAAGGGGCTTAAACAAGGCCTTTGGGTTGAAAACCTGGGACCGACCAAGTGGATGGGACAATATGTAAATGGCAAAAAAGAAGGTATTTGGGTTAGTCACCACACCAATGGAATTTTAGATGAATTGGTAACCTACAAAAACGGATTCAAGAATGGCGCCGATTATAATGTAGATGAAAACGGCTATTACCACAGCGAGAAGGGTTATGTTAACGATACCCTGAACGGCCTGGAAATACAATTTTCGCCGGGTGGAAGAATTAACGGGGAAGAAACTTATAAAATGGGCGTGTTGGATGGAATCTACATGACCTACTCTAATTCGGGAATGGTTGCCCAGGAAGGCACTTATAAAATGGGTAAAAAAGACGGCGATTATAAATGGTATTACAATGACGGCAAAATGGCCTCAAAGTATCATTATATTAAAGGAATCTTAAATGGTCCTTTTGAAAACTATTATGAAAATGGAAATATCCTTTCTAAGGGCACCCATAAAAATGACAACTACAACGGAACCTACACCGAATTTTATGAAAGCGGCAAGGTGAAAAAAATGGGACAATATAATGAGGGCAAGGAAACTGGCGAATGGAAAGAATATGCCGAAGATGGCAGGGTACAAGCCCAGGGAATGTATGCAGACGGAAAGAAAACAGGCGAATGGAAAGAATATACCGAAGACTTCCTTCAGCTTACTACTACCAAATATGCTAACGGAAATGTAGTGGGTACGCCTAGCCAGAAAGGTGTAAAGGCTCCTGCTATTCCTACGGATGATTCAGCTCCGGGAAAAGTAGGTCCTCCGGCAGAAACAGGAAACACTGCTCCCAACACATCAACTAGCTCATCCCCTACAAAGTAACCTTGCGGAGTTTATCTCCTACCAGGTTATTTTTTACAAGATATTCAGCAATTTGAACTGCATTAGTGGCAGCGCCTTTTCGAAGGTTGTCTGCCACTATCCACATATTTAAGGTATTGGGTTGCGATTCATCCCTGCGGATGCGCCCTACAAAAACCTCATCTTTCCCTTCTGCATGTTTCGGCATAGGATAGCTGTTTTTAGTGGGTTCGTCTACCAATATAATTCCCTCGCTTTGTTGCAGAATGTTTTTTATATCCTCTATTTTAAAGTCTTTTCCAAACTCCACATTCACCGCTTCTGAATGCCCGCCTTTCACCGGCACACGAACGGTAGTAGCTGTGACCCCTATATGCTCATCTCCCATTATCTTCTTGGTTTCGTTCACCATTTTCATTTCTTCTTTGGTGTAATCGTTCTCCAGGAACACATCTATATGCGGTATCACATTCATGTCAATATCATGCGGATAAGCCTTTACCCCACTTTTGCCGCTTCTTTCGTCCATCATTTGCGAAACGCCTTTGTGCCCTGTGCCTGATACAGACTGATAGGTAGATACCACCACGCGTTTTATTCCATATTTTTTGTGTAATGGATTTAGCGCTACCACCATTTGAATGGTAGAGCAGTTAGGGTTGGCAATTATTTTATCCGTAGGAGTTAGTACATGGGCATTCACTTCCGGAACTACCAGCTTTTTAGTTGTATCCATCCTCCAGGCCGAAGAGTTATCGATCACGGTAGTGCCTGCTTCGGCAAATTTGGGAGCCCATTCCAGCGATACGCTTCCTCCTGCTGAAAACAAAGCAATATCGGGCCTCATCTTTACAGCATCAGACATAGAAACCACCTTATAGTTCTTTCCTTTGTAAGATACTTCCATTCCCACCGATTTCTCAGAGGCTACCGGGATAATCTCATCTACCGGAAAATTGCGTTCTTCCAGCACTTTTAACATAGTTCTGCCTACCAAACCGGTGGCTCCTACTACAGCTACTTTCATTATTTAAAATATTAAGGGCTGCAAAATTAAGGTTTCGGCAGGATATTCAGTACACTATCCTTTGTATATGAAGCTTTGGCGGCAATTAATGCCCGGGCATTATCTACCTGCCCCCATGTGTTCCAAAGCAATACGCCTACCAAACAGCTATTATTAAGATAATAGATTACCCCTTCTTTAAAAGGTTCCTTCCACTGCTCCACTGTTTCAAGTTTCGAGTCAAGGTCGCCTACTGCTTCATAGCCCAATTCAAAAAGATCAGAATAGAAAAAGGGAAGATGGGTATACTTTTCCTTAGCGCCTGCCATATTTTCACCTGCCATTTTTCCCATGGTGTTGGCACTATCTTCATGTTCCACTCGTCTATGCTTATCTAATGAAGCATCGGGATAATTGGCAATGTCACCTGCTGCATAAATATCCGGTTCCGAAGTTTGCAAATATTCATTTACTACTATCCCATTATCTGTCTGTAATCCGGCAGATTGAGCAAGTTCAACATTTGGTTTTATGCCAATACCCGCAATTACTCCGTCGGCAACAATAGTCTTACCGCTGGTGGTCGTCAGGCTATATACATTACCCTGTTTCTCTATATTTTTTACTCCATCTTTATTTAATAAAGTAACTCCTTTCTCTATAAAGTATTTATTTATAAACTGTGCAAGGTCTGCCGGGTATACCCTTGCGCCAATAGCATCCTCCGGAAAAATCATGGTAACTGACTTACCATTCATAGCAAGTGCAGCAGCCACTTCCGAACCAATAAATCCACCTCCAATAACTACAAAGTTTTTACCAGTTGCAATTTGTTTGCGTAAATTTTTGTAATCATCATATGTGCGGTAATAGTTAATGCCTTCCGCATTAAATGGCAACCGGCTTACTTTCCCCCCGGTTGCAAGCAGCAACTTTTCATAAGAATACTTTCCTCCTATATCATCTGTTACTACTTTGTTTTTTACATCAATCGCCTTTGCTGTGGCCGAAAGAAAAAGCTCCACATTATGCTCTTCTGTTTTTCTCCAAATAGTTTCTTCTTTATCGCCTTTCCAAAGGGCCTTAGACAAAGGTGGCCTGTCATAAGGAGGATGTAGCTCATTACTAATAATCGCTATAGTTCCGCTTTTATCCTTTTCCCGGATTCCTTTAACAGCAGAATCGGCAGTCATTCCGCCTCCAATGATGAGATATGTGAAATGTGGCATGGCAGTTTTATTTTCGTAAAGTTAGGAAATATGGACTTATCATTTCAAAATTTTCTTGCGAACATTGGGCCGGATTATTGACCATTTTCATGTCGCAGTATGTCACACTTTTTTAAAAATTAATATAGCCAACATAAAATTATATTCTTTAATACAAGCTGGTAGTTAAATATTTACGGGCATGTCGCAGTTCTGACGCATAAATTTACATATTAGCTATAATTTACATATGTGTGGCAAATGTATAGCATTTGGTATGTAAACGGCCATTGAGAAGTCAATGACTGCGGGGAATGATGAGAAAATTTTATCAATTCTGTCACTAATAAGAAACATGTACAATAGATTCAAACTATTATTTTTAAATAGCCGCAACCGCGTCTGATTTATGCGTATATTGAATAAAATTTATAAAGCATGAATATTACCACCATTACTGAGCAAGAGCTGCTTCATAAAGTGAACTTTCCTATAAAAGAAGTATTAAAAAACCTGGAACAGATAAATGACAGGAAGCATATTGCTCAACGGGCAAGAAAGCTTGGAAGTTTATCGAATGAAAGGGTGAAAATTATATTTGAGGATGTGGAAGGGAGAAAGATGGTGGAGACTACCATATGGGGTTTAACAGACCGCTATTTGATGCTGAAAAAAGGAATGTCACTTCCATTACACCGGGTGCACGAAATAATTATTAATAAATCGGCAAAGTAATTTGCGCGGCTTTTATCAATGACTTAAATGTTGTTGAGAATCAAAGTGTATTTACCCTAATGGGTTTAACCTCCCGATAAAATTCTTCTTATATAAAGGGCCTATAGGAATAGGCATAGAGGCATTATGTATAAAAATAGTAGCATCATCTACTACTCTTATGGTATCGAGTTGAACAATATAGGAACGGTGTACGCGCACAAATTTGCTGGGAGGTAATTTGTCTTCGATAGATTTAAACGTGATGTGCAAAATAAAACGTTGATCTTTTGTATGTATCGTTACATAATCTCCCAACGCAGCTACCCATAAAATATCATTAAGAGGGACTTTAGTAAACATGGAATTCTTCTTAATAAAAAAATAATCTTGCCCACTACCTAATTGATACGTTGGTTTTCTGTCTGCCCCATCTGTATAAGTAGTAGATTCTTTTTCAGAAAGAACGAGGGTTGTTGTGTTTTTCATTTTGTTTCTTTAGGTATTTATTTTAACAAGTTTGATAGTACAAAGGTGTTTTGATCAGGTTGGGTTAGCATTACATACCTAGTAAGCTTTCCTTTTAGGGTACAAGAAACCTAACCTATAAACACCACAGCCTTACTGTACGTTTATATTTTGGGTATTTGTTCCATTGCCTCCTGAACCATCTGCTGAAAGCGAAACACTATATGACCCTAAATTGGTGTATGTGTGTGATGGAGAGGTAAGAGTGGAGGTTGTTCCATCACCAAAGTTCCAGGTATACGAAGAAGAATTGGAGGACGTGTTGGTAAAATAAACCGTTCCGGTTCCATTTTGGGTGTAGCTGAAATTGGCATCCGCTGCTTTCTTACAAGAGATGGAGAAGATACTAAGAAATAAAGTTGCGACGAGTAGAGTTCTTACGTTTTTCATTTTGGTTATAATTATTAGGATACAAAAGTAGCGTGGCCCGCTCTCTACCGCATTACACATTTACAGAAGAACCTTACATATATCACATAGTAAAATAAAAAATCAATTAGTTTTGTAATGGAATAAAGATCAATCAGAACAAAGCTAATGGAAACAGTTGTACATTATTTCTTTGAATTTTTTATGATGTTCCTTGCCCTATACATGGGGTTTTTAGCAGATAATCTAAGAGAACGTCAGGCTGAAAAAAAGCAAGAGAGGGTCTTTATGCAAAATATGCTGGAGGACTTAATGGCGGATATTGTTCTTTGCAATAATTATGCGAAAAACAACCTGGTTGTATCTGAATTAATTGACACACTTGTGCAACTTATAAAAAGCCCGGAAAGAAAACAACATATTACTAAACTTGCCTATACGGCAAGAATGATATTGCCGCAATTCAAGCAGCTATTTCTGACGGAACGTACCTATGAGCAAATGAAAAGTTCAGGAACCTTGCGGCTTATAAGCAAGCAACAGGTAGCAAACAGTATTTCATATTATTATTATTCGGTAAGCGAACTCAATAAATATAACGAAACCAGTTTAGTGTGGGCCACAGATTATGGCAATGAGATGGGGAAAATATTTGATGGCGAATTGCTCCTCAACATACTAAAAGAAAAAAAAGAAATACCCGCGGATGCGAGTGCCTTACTTACCGAAGACCCGGTTGTATTAAATCAATTAATTACGAATGCACAATTCTTATACGGCTCACTGATCCTGGGTGAAAAAATTGGAAATGAAAGAAGTATTGCCGCACAAAACCTTATCGAATTAATCAAGAAAGAATATCAAATGCAAGTGTAATTAAACTTTTATTTTTGATTTCAATCTGTTTCCCAATATGTAAACAAATAAAATAAATTCATATAATTATCGTTAAATAATCAAAACCAAAGAAATGCGATATTTTCTTTTTTTACTTTGTTTCATTACCACTTTATGCAGTGCACAGGAATCTTATAACCATTCCAGCAAACCCGATACGGCAGTATCTATCGATGAATCAAGTAGAAACAAACAGAAATTTTTACTTGTTTTAAATATAGGGGTAAGCATCCCCGAAAGCGAATATGGCTCTCCTCCGGAAAATTATTTCAATCACTCTCCTAGTTCTGAGGTGTACGGATATGGACAAATGGGGCCTCATTTGGATATAACAGGTATATATTTAACCAGGGTAAATTTCGGATTTGCAGCAAGGTTTGGAATGGATATTAAATTCAGCTTCACCCAGTGCAAATAATAATGAGGCATATCAATATCTAGGAGGACTCTATCTATCAGTAAAACCAATACAATCAGATTTTAATGTATATTTTTTGGGGTTAGCAGGGGAAGTCACTGCTTCCATTGCTACAAATTCTAATAGCTTTTCGTATGGTGGACCTTATGTTGGAATTCTCTATTATCCTACCGGTGGAGGTGAGCAGCCAGGTTATGGTAATGGGTTTGGTTATTATATTGGAACCGGACTATTTTCAAAATTTGATTCATTTTATTTCAGTTTTTCTGTCGGGTATTTACATTCTGATATAAACTTTCCAAACGGCACTACTACAACTTACTATAATACAGGCCCTAATGAAGTATCTCATTCTCCAATGCAAATGAGTTTAGGAATTATCCAATTAAATTTAGGAGCCAGTTATAATTTTTGAACTAAAAAAGCCCCAATTAGGGGCTTTTTACTGTTGTCCGACCTGGGCTCGAACCAGGACTCTTCTCCTCCAAAGGGAGACGTGTTGCCAGTTACACCATCGGACAATCAAGATGTTCCTTGAAAAAGGAGCGCAAAGATAAAAATTATTATAATTGGCAAGTCAAAGCCTACTCATTAAATATCGCGCTGCCAATCCGTACCATATTGCTCCCCTCCTCTATCGCCTGTTGATAGTCGCTTGTCATGCCCATAGAGAGGTACTTAAAATCAAACGTTTTTTCGTGTTTTTTGTAAAACTCGGCCAGGGACTTGAATTCCCGCTTCACCTGCTCTTTATTGCCGGTATTGGTTGCCATGCCCATCAGCCCGGTTATGCGTATGTTAGGCAAGCCCGGAAGCTGGTTATTAAGGAAATCTTCGGCCTCATCCATGCTAAACCCGAATTTGGTCTCTTCAGAGGCAATATATACTTCCAGCAGGCAATCGATTACCCTATTGCACTTTTTAGCCTGTTTATCAATTTCTGCTGCCAGCCGGGGGCTATCTACCGATTGTATTAAATGAACAAAAGGAGCTACATACTTTACTTTGTTGGTTTGCAGGTGGCCTATCAGGTACCATTGAATATCAGATGGAAGCAGATCTTTCTTATCCATAAGCTCCATCACCTTGTTTTCGCCAAAGATGCGGTGTCCGGTATCGTAAATAGTCTTAATTTCTTCAACGGGATGCATTTTTGATACAACAACCAGTTCAACCCCTTCAGGGATGGTATGTTGAACAGAAAAAAACCGTTCCGTTAAATTCATTACTTAGCTATTGCTTACAGCTTAGCCTTTACTTCCACTTGCTCGTAGCCTTCAATAATATCGCCTACTTTAATTTCGTTAAAGCCTGCAATATTAAGACCGCATTCATAGCCGGATACTACTTCTTTCACATCGTCTTTAAAACGTTTGAGAGAATCTAAGTCGCCGGTGTGAACTACAATACCATCGTGAATAATACGAACTTTTGTATTTCGGGTAATTTTGCCTGTAAGCACCATACACCCGGCCACCGTACCTACTTTGGTTACGTTGAACACTTCCCTCACTTCGAGGTTACAAGTGATCTTTTCATGCATTTCAGGGCTCAACATGCCTTCCATAGCAGTCTTCACCTCGTTAATGGCATCGTATATGATAGAGTAGAGACGAATATCAATTTGTTCCTGTTCGGCTATTTTACGCGCATTAAGCGACGGGCGAACCTGGAAGCCTATAATAATGGCATTGGATGCTGAGGCTAACAATACGTCAGATTCGGTGATTTGTCCTACACCTTTGTGTACAATGTTAACTTGTATCTTCGGGTTAGATAATTTCAATAATGAATCGGAAAGCGCTTCGATGGAACCATCAAAGTCACCTTTCACAATTACATTCAGTTCTTTAAAGTCACCAATGGCGAGACGTCTTCCTATTTCGTCGAGCGTAATATGCTTGCGTGTTTTTAAGCCTTGTTCCCGTTGCAATTGCAAACGCTTGTTAGCTATTTCACGGGCTTCCTGTTCGCTTTCCACTACGTGGAATTGATCGCCGGCCTGTGGAGCGCCGTCCAATCCTAAAATTAATGCAGGCATAGCAGGTGAAGCCACCTCAATAGGGGCACCCCGTTCATTGTGCATGGCTTTCAGCTTACCGCTAAAACATCCGGCTACAATGATATCTCCTACGCGCAACGAACCACCTTCTACCAGCACGGTTGCTACATATCCTTTTCCGCGGTCAAGCGCCGATTCAATTATTATACCGTGCGCTTTTTTATCCGGGTCAGCTTTCAGTTCAAGCAATTCGGCTTCCAACAAAACTTTTTCAAGAAGCTCATTTATATGGGTTCCTTGCTTAGCCGATATTTCTTCTACCTGGTACTTACCACCCCAGTCTTCCACCAATATATTCATATTGGCAAGTTCTTCTTTTATCTTATTTGAGTTAGCGCCCGGTTTATCTATTTTGTTGATGGCAAAAATCATAGGTACCCCGGCAGCCTGCGCGTGGTTAATGGCTTCTGTAGTTTGAGGCATCACACCGTCGTCAGCCGCTACTACAATAATAGCTATGTCGGTAGCTTGTGCACCACGAGCACGCATAGCGGTAAACGCTTCGTGACCGGGAGTATCGAGGAAAGTGATTTTTTTGCCATTTTCCAACGTAACATTATATGCCCCGATGTGCTGGGTTATTCCACCCGCCTCACCGGCAATAACATTGGCTTTACGTATATAATCGAGCAGCGATGTTTTACCGTGGTCAACATGACCCATAACAGTTACAACAGGGGAACGAGGCACCATGTTTTCCTCCTTGTCATCGTCAATCCTTACAGATTCCTGTACATCTATACTTACAAATTCAACTTTATGACCGAATTCTTCCGCAACAATAGAAATTGTTTCAGCATCCAAACGTTGGTTGATGGAAACGAACAATCCCAAACTCATACAGGTTGAAATAACATCCTGTATAGGCACGTTCATCATCTTGGCCAACTCATTAGCCGAAACGAATTCCGTAACCTTTATAACTTGTTTATCGGCCTCCATCTGTTCGGCCTCCCGCTCCATTTTTTCGCTGATCATATCGCGTTTCATACGGCGATACTTGGCAGCTTTCGATTTACCTGAGCCACTTAGGCGGGCAAGGGTTTCCTTTATCTGGTTTTGAATTTCTTCATCGGTTAGTTCCGGGCGGGGTCCACGTCCTCTTGCAGGAACTGCTCCCGGCCTTGCGGGGCCACCTGGTTTTGATGCCTGCGCAATATCTTCGCGGCTATATTCTTTTTTGAATATCCGTTTTCTTTTCTTTCCTGCTGCAGCGGAATTTCCGCCTCCGCCTTTGGGCGCAGTATCAGCATTAGAAGAAGCAACGGGCTTTTGGGGCAATTCTATTTTACCAATAATAGTAGGGCCTTCCAGCTTGCTAAACCGGGTAGGAACAAAATCTTCCTTAATCCTTTCAGGTTGTGGGGGAGTAACCGGCTTAGGTGGTTCCACTGGTTTAACCGGTTCTACTTTTTCTGCCTGTTTAGGGGCATCAGCAGGTTTAGGTTGTTCGAGTTCTTTCGTTTCAGTCTTTTCCTTCGAAGCCTTTGTCGTTTTCTTAGGAGGTTCCGGTAAGTCTATTTTACCTGTAATTTTAGGGCCTTCCAGCTTCACCTTTTCCCGTTGTACCGACTCCGGTTGAGGAGCGACGGGTGTAGGCGCAGGTGCAGGTGCCACAGGTGCAGCAGCAGCTTTTACAGGGGCTACTTCAGGCGCAGGTTTAGCCGGGGGCGCTTCAACCACTGGCTTAACCACGGGTTTAATAGCCGACTTACGGGCTTCTTCTTCAGCAAAAAGAGTTTCTTTTTCTTTTTGAATCAGTATCGCTTCGTCTTTGGTCTTTTTCTCATCTGCATATTCCTTTCTTACAAGCGCATACTGGTCATCAGTGAGCTTGGCATTCGGGTTCGATTCTACCTTAAATCCGTTCGAATTCAGGAAATCGCTCAATGTACCCACGCTCACGTTGAGTTCTCTTGCTACTTTACTTAGCCTATGTATGCCTTCTGCTGCCATATTATTCTATAGCCGTTAGCTAATAGCTGTCAGCCATTAGCCATTGGCCTTTTTAGGATTCAAATTCTTTTTGTAATATACTCTTAACTTCTTTTACCGTTTCTTCTTCCAGGTCTGTTCTCTTAACAAGTTCCTCAACGCTCAATTCCAATACGCTCTTTGCTGTATCGCAACCTATGGATTTCAACTCATCGAGTATCCAGCCTTCTATTTCATCGCCGAATTCATCCAACGGAACGTCTTCGGTATAGTTTTCAGCATCCCTGTACACGTCTATTTCATAGCCTGTAAGCCTTGCAGCCAAACGGATGTTATGACCGCCTTTACCAATGGCAAGTGATACCTGGTCGGGTTTCAAATATACATCGGCATGCTTGGTAGGTTCGTCAATTTTTATGCTGGTTATTTTTGCCGGGTTAAGGGCACGGGTAATAAACAAGGTAGGGTTGGTAGTGAAATTGATAACATCTATATTCTCATTTTTCAATTCCCTTACGATACCGTGGATACGAGAGCCTTTAACACCCACACAAGCGCCAACCGGGTCAATACGGTCATCGTAAGATTCTACAGCAACCTTAGCTCTTTCGCCCGGTTCGCGTACAATCTTCTTAATCGTAATAAGTCCGTCAAATATTTCAGGCACCTCCATTTCAAATAATCTTTCTAAAAAGGCAGGAGCATTACGCGATAAAGTAATCACGGGATTCATGCCATTCATGTTAACCGACAAAATTACAGCGCGTATGGTATCTCCTTTCTTAAAGAAATCGGATGGAATTTGTTCGGTGCGGGGAAGAATAAGCTCGTTGCCTTCATCATCCATCACCAATATTTCCTTTTTCCATATTTGATATACTTCACCACTTACAATATCACCTTCTTTATCTTTATATTTTTGGAAGAGCGATTCTTTTTCCAATTGAGAAATACGTGAACTCAGGTTTTGCCTAACCGAAAGGATGGCCCTGCGGCTAAAGTCCAGGAAGTTTACCGGTTCCGAAACATCTTCACCCACTTGAAAATCGGGCTCTATCTTAATAGCGTCCGAATAAGGTATCTGGGTATTTACGTTCTCAATTTTATCGTCCTCTACAATCACACGGTTTCTCCAAATTTCAACATCGCCCTTATCAGGGTTCACGATAATGTCGAAGTTTTCGTCGGTTTCGTATCTTTTGCGAAGCATAGCTTTAAATACATCCTCAATCACATTCATAAGGGTCGCCTTATCAATACTCTTGATTTCTTTAAATTCAGAGAACGACTCGATAATGTTCAAGTGCGTGATTTCTTTTTGTTCCGCTACGCTTTTAGTTGTCTTTGCCATGACTTTTATTTTAAGGCTTACAATTTTTAATTATTTCGGGCGTTTATACAAACAACAAAGGAGGTCGCCTGAGCCCTCCTCGCCTTTGATTGAATATGGGGTAATCTTATTCTAATTCACAAAATCCGCTGCAAATATAAACAATTTACGTAACATTCTCTCCCAATCCCGTAAAATCAACTAAAAAGAGCCACAAATTCAATATCTTTGAAGTACAAAACTTTACCCATACTATTTTATTATCATTGATAACCAGATGAAAAGACTATTTATTGTGTTGAACCTATGGCTTTTGGCCACTGTTTCTTCCTATGCCCAAAAAGGAACATCAGAAGTTGGTGTTTTTTTGGGAGGCTCTTTCTACCTGGGAGATTTGAACCCGAATGGGTTTTTCAAATTTACACAGCCCGCCCTGGGCGCCATCTATCGCTATAATATTAATAATCGCTTTTCGGCCCGCCTGTCTGCACTTTTTGGCACAGTAGAGGCCTTCGATAACCAATCGGGCAATTCTTATCAGCAGGCGCGCAACTTGAATTTCAAATCGCCGATTGATGAAATTTCAGGTCAATTTGATTTTAATTTCTTTGAATATGAGATCAGCAACCCTAAGTACAATTTCAGCCCCTATATTTTTGGAGGATTCGGTTTTTTCCGGATGAACCCGCAAGGGGAAATAAATGGCCAATGGGTGGATTTGCAACCCTTGCATACCGAAGGCCAGGGCACCCGGTTTAATACTGATGCGCCTTACCACTTAATACAGCCCTGCATACCTTTTGGTATCGGGATTAAGGTAACCGTTTTAAAAATATTCTGCGTTTCCATAGAATGGGGTATGCGTAAAACCTTTACCGGATATATTGACGACGTGAGCGGCACCTATCCCAATCCGGGCCAGTTAGCCGCACAACAAGGCCCCAATGCGGCTTTAGCGCTTTCCATGTCGAATAAAAGCTCGGTTCCGGCACAATTGCTCACCGGTTCGGAAAGAGGAAATGGAAAAGATGATTGGTATTCCTTTGCCGGAATAATTATCTCTTTCCACCCTAAAAAGGTAAATAGTACCTGCTTTAGTTACGATTGAGAACAACCACTGCTGGTGGCTTTCTACACCATAGGGGCTATCCTTACAGGACAGAAGAATTGGTGTTTGGCTTTTATACCAAGCTATAGTCCCTAACGGGACATTTCCTAAAGGAATCCATTCGGACAAGCATGATATCTATTGTCCAGTATGGACAAACGCTTGGTAGAAAAATATAGTTAGGCTCCATCTTTTGTCCCATGGGGACAACCCATCTTATTCTATTATTATTTAAACATATTTATTGTAAGTCCGCACAGGTCAGCAAAAAACCGCAAAGAATAATATACTCTTTGCGGTTTTTTTATTGTTGGTTGGTCTACCCTATTATGCTGTAACTGGAATAACCTCTACCTGCTTTTTAGGGCTTTCTCCATATTGATTTGCGGTCGTATCGCTGTCTATGAATAATATCACAAAATTCCATATAGGTAATATCACTGTCCACCAGCCAGTATAACCAAAATCATGGCATCTTTTAATAGCCTGCATGGTTAAAAACGCATAAGAAAGAATAAAGATAAGCGGTAACACTAATGGTAAAAACATAGAAACAATAAGGTTAAGTACAACGAAACCCAGGAAATACATCCAGTATTCAGTTCTACGAATTCTTCCTTTTATTGAAAATACATTTTTATATAACGTACCACTTCCCAGTGTTTTGCCTACTATATTATTTCCATAATAGAGAATCGGAACCAGAATTAATGTAAGAAACACCGCGAACCCTAATCCAAAAATCATAGTCCATGACAAGGGGCCCCAGAAAGCAACATTATCGCCCCCGAAAAAGATGTGCGGGTTCAATTCAGTGAAGAGTCTTCCGAAATCAATATTGAGTCCGATAGCCAGAGGAATTAAACCAAGTATAGTTGCAGTAGCCGTAAGTATTACGGGTGTCATCCGTATACGGCCTGCTTCTATCACGGCATCTTTAACATTGTAGCCCTGTTCAATAAGCATATCGGTGAATTCCACTAACAATATACCATTCCGAACTACTAGTCCGGCCAGAGCCACAAAGCCTAATCCGCTCATAATACTTGATACATCCATCTTGGTAATACCATATCCTAAAATAATTCCCACAACGCAGAAAACTACTTCTGTTAGAATAATAAATGGCTTGCTTACAGAGTTGAATAGTGTGATAAGCGTAATAAAAATAAGCATCACGGCAATCATCAATGCGCGACCAAGGAATGCAATAGTATCTTTTTGGTCCTGTTGTTCCCCGGTAAGTTCTATTGCCACCCCACTTGGAGCATGGAAATTATTTATGGCCGCTTGCACTTGCCCTACCACCTGTTGAGTTTGTGATACATAGCTTCCCAAGATATTAGAAGAAATAGTAATGATCGGTTTTTCATTCAAGCGGGTAATGGAACCATAGCTTTTGCTGTAATGTACATTGGCAAAAGTGGAAATAGGAATTTGCCGGATGTCGCCGTGCATATTCATATCGCGGAACGTAATATCCAGGTTTTTCAGCGCATTCACATCTTCCCGTTGGTTTTTCTGGTAACGCACCATAATAGGATATTCATCATTCAAGTCACGATATTTGGATGCTTCATAGCCATATACAGCAGTACGTATTTCTGTACCGATCTGCCCGGTACTTACGCCTTCATAATTAGCACGAGGCCTGTCGATATCAAAAGCTATTTCGGGTTTATTTTTTTGCAGATCCGATTTAAGTTCTTCCACACCCGGTATATCCAGTGAATCGAGGTAGTGTAACAGGTTTTCGGAAACATTCACCAGTTTGGTGTAATCATCTCCTCTCACTTCAATGTTGATAGGCTTACCCGTAGGAGGGCCATTCTTTTCCTGGTCAACCGTAATTTCGGCGCCCGGAATTCCGAGCATTGCCTTTTGCAACGTATCCTTATATTTCATGGTAGATACACCATTACGCAAGGAATAGTCGACAAAATTTACGGTAACCTTACTCTTGTTAGGATAGGTACCATTATCGTTATCAGCGGGGTCAGAAGCGCCAATAGCCACATTGGTTATTACCGATTGTACAATTTTGTTGTCATGCCCAATTACCTTATACACCCTATCTTCTATCAGATGGGTGAGTGAATCGGTATAATGTATATCCGTTCCCACCGGCAGGCGCAGAAACACATTTATCATGTTCGGATCTCCTGAAGGAAAAAACACTACGTTAGGAGAACGTACTGCAAATAATACAATGGAAAATACGAAAATGACAAGTGTGGAACCAAGAACAATAAAAGGATGCTTAACACAACGTTCCATAAAACGTGCATACCTGTTTTGAAAGGCGGGCCAGGTTTTGGTTTGGAAGGATTTTACAACATTTACAAGCAGGAAACGGTAAATAAGATGCAGCAGTAATAACAGGATAGTAAAATTGCCCATCCCATTTACTCCGGCTAAATAAAATATAAGCGCTACTGCAACAAAAATGATGGTAATAATGGTAAGTCCTTTTGTCCATTTGCGGCCATTCTTTTCATGCTCATCTTCTTTATGCGGTTTCATGAAAGTTACTGCAAATACCGGGTTGATGATATAGGCTACCAGCAAGGATGCCATAAGTGTAATGATGAGCGTAACCGGCATGTAGTGCATAAACTTACCGATCAGGCCGGGCCAGAATGCCAAAGGCACAAAGGGAGAAAGCGTGGTGAGTGTACCTGCCAATACCGGAAGAAAAACCTCTCCCGCTGCACCCTTTGCAGCTTTTACAATACTCACTTTCCCATTATCGAATATGCGGTGCGTATTTTCAATCACCACAATGGCATCATCCACCACTATACCCAAGCCGAGCAGGAATGCAAACAGCACAATCATATTCATAGAATAACCTATACCGGGCAGCAGCATAAATGCCACACACATGGATAAAGGCACCGAAAGCCCCACAAACAAAGCATTTGTAGGCCCCATGAAAAAGGTGAGCAGAATGGTAACCAATACAAACCCAATGATAATAGTATTGATAAGATCGGTAAGGGTGTGCCTGGTTTGGTCTGATTGATCGCCGGTAATGGTAATATGTAAATTCTTCGGGAATACATTATCCTGCATATCTTTTACTACGCCTTGCACCTTATCCGAGGCATCAATAAGATTAGCTCCGCTGCGCTTGATAATGTTAAGTGATATTACATTCTTACCATCGAGGCGCGCAAAACTCTGCACATCTGCAAATGTATCTTTCACAGCAGCAATGTCTTTCAGGTAAAGTGTTGCGCCACCCATAGAACGTAATACGAGGTTACGTATCTGGTCCATATTGGTAAATTGACCTGATACCGTAAGGGAACGTTGTTTGCTTCCCATAGTAACTGTACCACCCGATACTACCAGGTTTTCCGATGCAACAGCCCTTTCAATATCATTCATGGTGAATTGAGCTGCCTGCATTTTATACATATCCACGTTAATCTGTATTTCCCTATCTAACGCACCTACTTCATCTACCCGGGTAATTTCAGGTTGGCCTTCAATCTTATCTTTCAAATCATCGGCATATTTTTTCAACCGGGCCAAATCAAAATCGCCTGAAAGGTTCACATATAAAATAGGAAAATCGGCAAAGTTGATATCGTTTACTT
>JABDCH010000027.1 GCA_013288205.1 Bacteroidota bacterium
TAATCTACAAGGCAATGCAGATAGTAGTAGTATAGACCACATAGCACCGGGTTCTCCAGAATAAGGAACCCAACCTCCACCATTACCTCCAATAAAAGCCCTGCCGGGCATCCCTGTATCAGTTTTTAAGCCACTATACCCCGGTCTCCCTCCGGCTGAAACAGTGCCACCTCTACCACCCGGAGGATAATTCCCATATCCTCCGTCTCCACCAGTAATAGCTCCACCACTGCCACCATAACCTGTACGATAGGGGCCGGGCGGGTCTGTCCCGCCACCGCCACCGGCTCCTGTTACCACATAATAAGTTCCATTGATTTTAATGGCAGCATAGCCACCACCACCACCACCGGGAGACGCAAATGATCCAATCCCATGCCACTCACATCCGCCTTTTCCACCACCAGGCCAGCCTCCTTCTCCTCCACTTCCTAATAGAGTGTCTTGATACATTCCACCAGAAGGCACATACAAATCCAATACTGTTCCTGGTCGTAATCCGGAAAGAACCCCTTCGTAATAGGAACTTGAGCCACCCGCATTTCTTTTATACTTTACATTTCCGCCTTGTCCACCACCGCCACCGCCAGCCCATAATTCAACAGTCACCTTGTTTATGCAATAGGGTACGGTCCACGTTTGAATGGTATCAGAAACATACTTAAATGAAACTGAGCTTTGGGCGTTTATATCTTTTATAACCCCAAAAAAGAATATACTAAAAACAATAAAAGTAACCCTGTTTTTCATCTGACCCCAATGAGAGATATAGCAAATGTACGAAAAAATATGAGATGATCGTTCACGGAGTGAATGCCGGAGCAGAGCATGGTACATAAATTGAAAAAGGAGAGTTAAACTCTCCTTTTTTCAACCGTTCAGTTTGATTTATAATTATTATACCCTTCCTCCATTTGTATTATAAACCTGCCATCCGTCTCCGTCGGCAGTATAAGTCAGGGTATAATTTGCAGCTAGGTCAATACTAATTAATATCCATTCATTTGTGCTAATATAATAGCCAACTGTTACAGTTATCGTATTTGAGGCTTTATTATAAACCGATATCGCTTGTACTTGATTTGTTGTTCCGACAGATGGGGAGGGTACTAACGGATAGGTTCCAACTGAAGATTCGGTATTATATTGTACCTGAAGACCAGTACCACTATTGATATAGTCGCAATAATAATCTACACTAATTATTGAACCACTGAGATCTAACTTAATAGTATCTGAACCTGAAGTGAATGTTGCATACATAAATATTAAATTTTTAAATGTTATAGTTTTATTAACGTCAATTTTTATAATCGGTCTCCATTCGTATCATACACTTGCCATCCAGATCCATCGGCAGTATATGTCAACGTATAGTCTTGAGGCAAGCTAATCACATATATCGGATATGGATTACTACCATCGTAATAGTCTATGGTTACTGTAACAGATCCGGCACTGGCACTTGTAAGATAAATAGATAAAGCTTGCATTTGATTTGTTTGACCAACAGAGGGACTTTGAATTAAGGCAGTGGGTGTATTGGATGTTATAAAGCCATGTTGGCCTTTAAGTACTCCGGTACTGGTAATATAATCACAATAAAAATCCACACTAAATGTAACTGAATTAGATATTGTTACCCGGATTAAGTCCGTCGATGGGGTGACTGTTGCGTACATAAGATTATTTTTTTAGGTTATTATTTTTTATAATTTAAAACGTTTACTGTCTGTCTCCATTCGTATCATATACTTGGAAACCAGCCCCATCAGCAGTATAGGTGAGTGTGTACCCTGCACCTAAACTCATAACTTCAAATAGTGTATAGTCATTACTGCCGTCGAAATACTGTATAATCACTGTTAAAGAAGAACTGGAAGCAGAATTAACAATAGATATTGCTTGTACTTGATTTGTTTGACTTGCTGCTCCCGGGGGGAGTGTCAAGTCTATGGTAGTATTGCTTGATACTGAGCCATATTTTACGGCAAGTCCATTTGTATTATTATTATAGGAACAATAATAACTTGCACTAAACGTCCCACTAAAAGTTGCCTGAATTTTGTCTCCTAATGCAAAACTTACTGCTGCGTACATAAGGTTTAAATTTTAATTGTTAATAATTTTATTTGATGACAAAGATATAGTGCCAAAAAGGGGAATGTATCGATTATGTAACAAGATGCATAAAGTGTGTAATAAGATGCATAAAATATGTAACAAGGTGCAGTTTTTCTGCTTTATCTTTTAAATTTCATCCGGGCATAAAAAGCAGCATTGAATTTTCTGCTTAATGTCACCTGCTTGTCTTTCCAACCTTCAAACAGGTTTTTCAGGGTAATAATATCATACATACAGTCATGAATAGCACCAACAGATATGAGCGTATGCTTATTTACCATTATGGTATCCCGCGCGTAATCTTGTAATTTGGAAAAAGAAACATTCATAAGTGTAAACGCACGCGATTCATTTTTGATATAGACCCTCTTATTTCTGCTATCAATTTCATCAATCTCTGCCAACAAAATATCCTTTGGACGAACACTTAGTTTCCTCCGCATTTCGGCCACATTGAATAAAACGGGCCTGGTTTCATACTTCTGAATTCTTCCGTCGCTACGGGCGGTATGAGTTGCTTCCTTCATACACTCGATAATTTGTCTCTAAAGAGAGGTTATAAATACTTCCTCTGTGCTTTCTTCTACAAATATTGTAAAATAAAACGAGAAAAATAACTATTTATATGATTTTATTGTTAAATTCTGGTAATTCTATAAGAAATAAATAAAATAACCACTAGGTTAGCACTAGCCTAACCATAGTGAAAATGAAAATGTAAATAAAGATATAAATAAAAATGTGTTCTTTCTTTTGCTTCTTTTCTTTCTTACCGGTTACCAGTTCGTAAAGTTCTTAAAGTTTATCAAGTTCATAAAGTGGCATCCGGGTTTTCTACTTTATACTTTACAAACTTTCAACATTATGAACTGACTCGGTCATTTACTTTTCTGAAAACCGCTTTTTATACTTTATTTTTGTATTACCCGCCTCAGCAAAAATGCGACGGCTTGTGGTATGAAAAATGCTATGATTTTGTACGCTCCAAAAATGAAATTGAAATTTTATACTCCATCCCGAAATTGCAATTTACTGTATTTAACAATGAGTATCTTTGTAACATATTATAAATCAACATTTTGAAAAACATTGAAACTTGGAAATCGTTGTTGTCCTGTTGTAAAATCATTGTATTTCTCGTTGTTAATCCTTGTTTTTTGCGGGCTTCAAAAAAGACCAAATTGGAGGGTATTCACCCCAAACGAAAAAGGCCGTATAAAACGGCCTTCTTCCAAATCTATATTAAACTTAAATTATCTTTTACCTTTTTTATTTCCGCTATCGGAATTGCCACCTGAATCATTCAGATACATGCAGAAATCCATTAATGATTTTTTAGTTATCAAAGGTTTGGATGCTGTAGCAGCATTGATTTCGCCTGACTTGGGATCGGAAGCTATGCCCGGTACGCCCGACGAACCTTCTAAATTTCCATCGTCCGGTGTAAATACGCATTGCACATATTCTACTCCTCCGGTAGCTGTCGATTCTAAATCAGTTGGCACTGCCATAGCAATTGCATACTTGCTGTCGGCCGAGTCAATGGCTCTTTTGATCGTGTCCATCCCCACTACCATATAAGGATAAGGATAGGCCTTATCCAATTGTATCTTGGTGAGCTTTTTATCTAAATAATCTCTTGGCAAAAGCAATGTCCTGTCCCTTAACGCGGCCTGGTTTTCCTGCAGCATTTGATCATCCAGTTTCTTGGCGTTATCGTTCCGGTGGTTTACCTTATACATAATATAACTGCTGGCCACATTTACAGCATATTTTAGGTCTTCCTTAGTAGGGTATAAATCAGGCATGGCTATTTGGTATATGGGACCGCCTTTAGCAAACTTATCGAGAAGCGCTATGCCCATTACGGTAATCTTACCCGTAAAGTCTTTATCATGGGCCACTTCCTTATAGTCGGGCCACCACATGATGCCGTTCTTTGCAGGATACGGAGCAATAATATCATCCTTGGTTACGGAGCGGCAAAACATTACTACATAGTTTTTCTTGTCTGATATGTCGTTTACTTCGTCGAGGCTTTTAAACTCGATGTTATCCATATCGGCGCTCACTTTCCAGAATTGGTTTATGGCATCGGCAAAGTTTTTATTATATGCATCAATAGCTTTAGAGTATGCGCCGGGGCCGTCGGCCTTATGCTTTTTACTTATCTTTTCGGTTAACTGGTCAGAGGGGCTTTCCACCACAACCACCAGGGTCCGGTTATGCATTTGGTCCATATCATCCGGCTTGATAACGCCGAATTGCGCTTTTGAGATTCCCATGCCCGCAAGCAATAAAAAGGCAGAGAAAAAGAGTTTTCGTTTGTTCATAGTAGAAGTTTTCTTAGATAATTGAATTCCAAAATAAATAAAAATAACAATGCCTATCTGTTTTTTTAATATTAAATTTTTTGCAGCGTGTCTTAATTTTAGGTTTCCGCTCCTCTTCAAAATTATATGAAATGTTAAAAAAATATAACCAGATATCAAAGCTACTATAAATTGTTACATTTGTAAGCCATACTTAAAGATTTTTTTGTGCGTTTTAAATCCCCCGTGAAGCAGTTTCCTTTATTGCTCATTTTACTATTCCTACTTTCATCTGCCGCAAAGGGACAGAGGTCAGACAGCATTGCTCCTCCCGTAGGCCAGGAATGGAACCTGCAACAGTGTGTTAACTATGCCTGGAGCCACAACATTTCGATAAAACAATCGGAGCTGAACCAGGCCACGCAAAAAAACAATTATACCGCCAGCAAGGCCAATTTGCTGCCCTCAGTTAATGGCGCAGCGTCTAACACCTACGATTATGGCCGTACCATTGACCAATTTACCAACACATTTGCCAATAGCCAGGTACTTTCGGATAACTTTTACGTGAGCGCTAATTTAACCATCTTCGGCGGGTTTCAGAACCTCAATAACATCAAACAAAATCAAACCGCTTATGAGGCAAGTAAGTATGATTTGCAATCGAGCAAAAATACACTGGCGCTTAATATAGCATCGGCTTATTTACAGGTGTTGCTTGATGAGGAACTACTACAAGAATCGCAAGACCAGCACGAAGTAACCCAGCAACAGGTAGAGAAAACCCAGAAAATGGTGGATGCGGGAAGTCAGGCAAAAGGAAGCCTGTATGATGTGCAGGCACAGGATGCAAATGATGAAGTGAATGTAGTAAATGCGGAAAACCAGTTGGATATTGCCATGTTAAGCCTCGCCCAATTGCTTGATGTTGATTCAGTACAACTGTTTAAAATAGCGCGCCCGCAAATAAATATTCCGGATAATCCGGCCATTAATAGCCCTGACCTGATTTATTCGGAAGCATTAACCAACCAGCCTGATGTAAAAAGCGCTCAATTAAAATGGGAAAGCGCTGAAAAAGGAAGACAATTTGCCGCAGGGGCCTTGTACCCGAAGCTTGTACTGGCTGCCACTATTGGCACAGGTTACTCGAGCGGCGATGATGCTATTAATGAGAATTTTGTAGGCTATGTTCCCGGGGCTTATGCAGGATACACCTCCACGCCCAATGCTACGTCTATCCCGGTGTGGATCCCGAATGAACAATATAGTTACCAGCTAATCCCCCTACGCCAGCAATTGAATGACAACTTTAACAAGACCATCGGCCTTCAATTGAATATCCCCATCCTGAATGGGCTCCATTCCAATATTGCCTATAAAAATGCCAAGCTGAATGAACTAAATGCCTACTACACTTATCAAACAACCGAGTTGAATCTCCGTAAAAACGTACAGCAGGCTTACGCCGATGCAGTGGGCGCTTTAAAGAAATATTATGCTACAGAACAATCGGCCAAATCGAACAAAGAAGCGTATGACTATGTGCGTGTAAAATTTGATGCCGGTATAGCCACTGCATTAGATTACAATACAGCTAAAACCAATCTTGAAAAAGCCGAATCGGATATGCTGCAAGCCAAGTATACCTATGTTTTTAAATTAAAAGTGCTGGACTATTATGAAGGCAAATCACTGAAACTTTAACATTATGAAGAAACTATTTTTATACATTCTCGGGGGTAGTTTGCTGTTTGCGCTGGCGCTTTCGCTGAAATCATGTTCTGGCGACAAAATATTAAAGGTAACTACTGAAAAAGCACAGTATCGCAATATTATGGAAACTGTTTCTGCCGACGGAAACATCCAACCTACTACCATTGTAAAGATAAGCCCCGATGTACCCGGGCAAATTATTGAGCTTCCTATTGCTGAAGGTCAACGTGTAAAAACAGATGAATTACTGGCCAAGATTTTCCCTGACAATTATCGCTCAGCGGTTGATCAGGCAGAAGCTTCGTACAATAGCAGCAGGGCGGCTACATCAAATGCACAGGCACAACTGGTAAGTTCACAAGGGCAATACGATAATCAAAAAACGAGCTATGACAGGAATAAGAAGCTCTTTGACCAAGGCGCCATTGCGCAAGCAGATATGGATGCGGCCAAAGCCTCTTTCCAAACTGCTGAAGCCAACTTGAAATCGGCACAGGATAATATTGATGCGGCCAATTACAATGCCAAAAGCGCAGAGGCTACCATGAAGCAGGCAGAAGATAACTTGGTAAAGACAAGTGTGCTCTCTCCAATTAATGGAGTTATTGTTGGCCTGTTGGTTAAACAAGGCGAACGAGTTGTGGGAACGGCCCAAATGGCAGGTACTGAAATGATGAGTGTAGCCGATCTTACCAATATGGAAGCTGATGTGAATGTGAATGAAAACGATATTGTGAACGTGAAAGTAGGCGATACGGCCCTTATTGAAGTAGACGCTTTTATAAACCGGAAATTTAAAGGCATTGTGAGCAATGTTTCCAATTCGGCTAATGTTTCAACTAATGCTACTTCGTCTGTTGACCAGGTTACTAACTTCACCGTAAAAATCCATATACTTCCCTCCTCTTATACCGACCTTATGCCACAAGGAACCAACGATGCGCCTTTTAAACCGGGCATGTCGTGCACGGCAGACATACAGGTTAAATCGGGCAAACATATATTATCCATACCTATAGGCGCTGTAACAACGCGCAAAGGCAAAGGGCTTGCCAGCGATACAACCGGCAAAAACAATAATAGTGGCAGCACCAATAATAATAACTCAGGCAGCACCAAAACAAAAACACAAGTAGCCCCCGAAGACAGTGCCCACGAATGTGTGTTTGTCTTTCAAAATGGGAAATGCAAAATGATAAAGGTTACTACCGGCATACAGGATGACAGCTATATTGAAATTAAAACCGGTTTGAAAGAAAACGATGAGATTATAAGCGGGCCTTACACTGCCGTGTCCCAGGGTTTGTTTGATGGCTCTACTGTCAGAAAGGTAGATAAGAGCGAATTGTTTACGGCTAGTGGGCAATAGACACCCTTAAAGCTAGTTAGAATAAGTAAGGGTTACGGATACCTGTTATACCTGTCAATTAATACTTGTTTTACCAAATCATATTCTACTAAAGGGCCATATCTCCGTTGGGCATCATCCAGGTCATTCATAGCATTCGACAGCGCTTGTTTGCTGTTTGCTGTGTGCTCATTTATTATCAAAGCTTTTGTATAATTTTCAACCGGGTCACCTTTTCCCTCCATAATATATGTCAAGGCAATATTAAACTGAATCCACGACAAGGTACTATCCATATTAATCGCCATTCTATTTAAAATCAAGGCGCTGTCAAAGTTCTCGCTCATAAATTGCTGCCTGGCTCTTTTACCATAATATATGGCCTTGGCGCTTCGGGAGGTATCTTGTGCAAAAGCCATTTGAACAGTGAATAGGAATCCCCATAAAATGATTATTTTCTTCATAGTAAAAAGTGGTTTTTAGCAGGTACAAATATAGAAACAACCTTTCTAATTATCCTGGCCATACATTTCATAACTGAAACGCAGGATATCTATTGTGGCCTTATCTAAATCCCTGTCTAATTTATTGGAGATAAGCCCCGTCGCATTATCGTACATATATTCTATATGATGGGTTTGCTTACCATCCTCCCAAATGCCCTGTGCTGCTATTTTCCCGAGGGAATCGTACTTTATGCTTATTTTCCTGTTGAGGTTGCCATTGAGGTTACCGGTAGTAACATACCCATTTATCCTGCCCAAAGAATCGTATGTTAAATCTACTTCCGAGTAAAGCCAGCCTACGGCATAATGTGTATTGCGGCTTATCAGGCGCCTGTTGTCATCATATTGAACAATCGTTTTGCGGTATATCTTGCTATCTTCATTATAGGCATATTGTTGCGTCTGTTTTGGATAAATGATATAGGCAAAACTATCGGCTGCAATAACTTTTTGGGTAGCCATTTTAAAGGCTTCCTCAGGACTTGCCTCACTTGTTTCCTGCACATGGTATTCTGTTTGCACCATAGGGTCTTTGTTCCATTTGTAATACCAGGCATCATAAAAATCGCCGGCTTGTGTGCGTTTGATGATGAGGTTTCCCTTATTATCATACCAATACAGGCATTTTATCGTATCCCATTTATCGCTACCAGCTTTGGTAGTATATAGCGACCCCGTTATTTTGCCAGTCGTATCAAAAAAATATTGGTTGATAATCCCACCATCTTCAATTGGCGAACCGTCGGGCTTTGAAAAATAATGGATGGTAATTTGTGAGATCTTTTTTGTTTGTATAACGTGTTTCTGGAAGCTTGGTGTTATCATGGCATCGTCATCCTGGAAAGGGTCGAGCTGGCAAAAAGCATCTTGAAATATACCAACAGCTATCACCATAAACAAAAGACTCCTGATACTCCCCATTTCTACAATCCCTTTATAGCCTTAATTGCTTCGGCGGTAGATGAAAATGGAAGGAGGCAGGTTTTGTTTTCGCAAACATATACAAGCGTTCTGTCCCCGGCAAATCGCTCTTTCAGCATCTCCAGATTCGATGATTTTTCGGCTCCAACCAACACCATATTTGGAAGATATTTCTTATTTATCTTGGCGCGGAACATCGTTGCGAGGTTACCTGTTACAGCCACTTCATAAAACCGCACATGATGGTTCAGCAGCAGCATGGCCCAATTGGTATATCCCTGCGGGTAATCCATCATCCGCTCTTTTACTGATAACAACATGGCTTCAGATAATTCAAGATAGTCATCATTGCTCAACATATGTCCGAGCTTATGCAGCACGATAGCCATTTCGGAATTAGATGCCGGTATCACATTATCCAATATTTCCGCTTTCCGGACAAGGATACTTTCCTGTTTATTATGGGTATAGTAAAATACGCTCTTTTCGGCATCGTAAAAATGTTTGATAGCATACGATGCCAGGTTCGATGCCATTTCGAGCCATTCTTCATTAAACGTAACTTCATACAGGGTTATGAAGGCATTTACAACAAAAGCATAGTCATCCAAAAAGCCCTCAATATATGCTTTGCCATTTTTGAAACTATGCCATAAACTATGGTCGGGCTTAATAAGTTTATTCTTAATGAAATTCGCATTTGTGATAGCTAGTTCTAAAAATGAAGGTTCTTTAAATGCTTTATATGCATCGGCAAGTCCTTTTAACATCAGGCCATTCCACGATGCAAGGGTTTTATCGTCAAGCCCCGGCGGAACCCGTTTTTCTCTCCTTTCATTTAATATTTCAAGCCAGTTCTTTTTCTTTAGCAGAAAGTCTTCGAGAGTTATTTTATGCTCAGCGCAAAATGCAGTATCGCTTTTTTTACGTTGCAGTATATATTTATCATGCTCCCAAACATCACTCTCATTTATGCTGAAATAGGAAGCAAACAATGAAAAATCACTACCGAGCAATTCATTCAACTCCTCTTTTTTCCAAACGTAATATTCCCCTTCAATACCTTCCGAATCGGCATCTAATGCACAGTAAAAAGCCCCGATGGGAGAGGTCAATTTACCTGAGACAAAATTATAAATGCCATGCACCACATCCTTATACAACTCATTCGGATTACGCTTATGCGCATGGGCATATAAGGACATTAACTGCCCATTATCATACAGCATTTTTTCAAAATGAGGGGCTTTCCAAAATGAGTCAGTCGAATAGCGTGCAAAGCCGCCCCCAACCTGGTCGTATATGCCACCCATAGCCATTTTGTCGAGCGTAAGGTATACGTGCTTTTCGACAGGTCGTGCGCCGTCAATCTTATCCATATTTTTCAGGACATACGCATAGTATAGCAAGAACTCATAATTATTCGGCATCGGAAACTTGGGGGAATAATTATAACCTCCTAAAACCGTATCGAATGAGGCTGCTATCGCATTGGTATATGTTTCAAGAAATACAAAATCCTTTTCTATTTTTCCTTTTTGGGCATCGGGAATGAGCGATATGGAGAGAATCCCTTTCTCCAGTTCCGCTGATAATTCATTTACTTTCTCCGGTTCTTTGCGAAAAAGATTATCCAGGTTCATCAATAGTTGCACCCAATCTTGTTTGCGGAAATAGGTGCCCCCATAAACAGGTTTTCCATCAGGCAAGGTAAAACAATTAAGAGGCCAGCCGCCGCGCCCGGTAAGCACATTAATGGCATCCATATAAAGCATATCCACTTCCGGATGTTCCTCCCTATCCACTTTTATACACACGTATTTCGTATTCATCAAGGCTGCCACTTCAGCATCCTCAAAAGATTCCTTCTCCATTACATGGCACCAGTGGCAGGCTGAGTACCCAATGCTTACGAGGACTAATTTTTTTTCCTGTTTGGCCTTTTCAAAAGCTTCCTTTCCCCAGGGGTACCAATCAACCGGGTTATGGGCATGTTGCAGCAAATAAGGGCTGCTTTCATTAATTAAACGATTGGTTTGTGTGCTCATCGCGAGGTGTGTGCTATCTGCGAAAGTAGGCATTTTGGCCGAGTTAGCTAAATGAAAAAGTTCCGGACGCAAGCACCGGAACTAACACACCTTAAAAAACTACAGAGACTATCTTACAGTCCGAGTCCGCTTTCAGGACGGGAAGAGCCTCCGCTCCTGCCACCACCGAAAGGATGGAACCCGTGCCGCCTGGTAACGACCGTATACCGTTTACCGCTGCCAAAATTGCTGGTTGCGCTGCGCTGCGCTTTTTGATCTCTAACCACCTTGCTGTTGTCGAGCGACGCGGTGTACTTTCTTCCGGTTCCTTTAGCATAAACCGACAGAGAAAAACAAATTACGGCTAAAATACATACTAATTTTTTCATTGTTTTTTGGATTTTGATTGTGTTGATCTTTAGATACTATATTATTTTTTTAAAGTTTTTCCTTTTGTTTAGTAGTAGGTGCTTCACTTTTACTTTCTTCTTTTTTACTTTCTTATTCATCGCTTTAATTTTGAAATGTGGGGCATTGTACGCCGCCTCTTTTTATTTTGTTTCAGTAATTATTTATTTAGCTATACTATTGCTTAAAAATGATGATTATAACTATCTGTTAATTTGTATGTTATAAATAAACATGGTATGTTAATAAGTCCTACAAAAAAGCAATGGGAAAAGCTTCATAAACAGAAACTTTCCCCATCTAAAAGTACCCAAATTTAAAATTCAGGCTAGGATATTATACCAACATAAACTACGACTTTTAACCTTTCCCGCCACCTGTATTGGCCTTGGCTTGTTGGCGCCTCAATGCCCTTGATTGATGGCTATTGGTAACAGAAGAATACCTTTTGTCGCTTTGAAATTTTTTTGCCTGCTTTTGTTGTGCTTTTTGAGAAGCCCTTTCAGTAGTGTTGGTACCGGGGGTTTGCTGTGCAAATGCTATTCCGCAAATTAAGCAGCCGGCTAAGAGGATCACTGTCTTTTTCATGGTGTGTAGTTTTTGAAGGTTAAGAATAAGAACCCATCTATACATTAAACGCAATTTGACATACTATGTTCCTTATTCGTAAGTAAAATTAGCCTGAACAAATGCCTTTTTCCTGAAAAATCGATAAGTACAGGAAAACCTCAGTTGAATTCGGTTTATATACGGTTTGAATAACGACCCAAAAACTATTTCGCTATTTTTACACCCACACTATATGATATGATTCTTATTGCAGACAGCGGCTCATCTAAAACAGGATGGAGACTGGTAGACAAAAACTCTGTTCTCCCTTTCCATACCGAAGGGCTAAACCCCTATTACAAAACCATTGAACAGATAAAAGCCGTTTTGCAAAAAGACCTTATCCCCCATCTTCCAGGCAAACCAGGAGATATAACCAGTATCTATTTTTATGGAGCCGGTTGTTCAGTTCCTATTAAGTGTGAAGAAGTAAAAAAAGCATTGGGCGGTTGTTTCCCGTCTGCTGCTATAGAAGTGCACCATGATATATTAGGCGCTGCACGAGCATGTTGCGGACATGAAAAAGGCATTGTGTGTATATTGGGCACAGGCTCTAATTCCTGTTATTATGATGGGAACGATACCACGGAAATTATCGGGGGCTTAGGATTTATATTAGGCGACGAAGGCAGCGGGGGACATATTGGCAAAAGCATCGTATCAGCTTACCTGAACCGTGAAATGCCAGAAGATTTACGTACTGATTTCTTTAATACCTATCACATGGATCGAGCGGCCATTGATAAAAAGGTCTACCTGGAACCTAACTTCAATAAATTTTTAGGGACATTTAGCATGTTTGCAGCTAAGCATATCAAGCATCCATTCATTCAGAGCCTTTTGAGGGAATGCTTTGAACTATTTATCCGCAAACACGTTTGCCGTTATGCTAATTATAATATCACGACTATACATTTTGTTGGTTCGGTGGCTTATCATTATAAAGATATATTAATAGAAGTTTGCCATAAACGAAACACTACAACCGGCAAGTTTATTTTAGAGCCTGTGGAGGAATTGGTTGCATTTCACCACGGAGACACGGAGAGCATGGAGAAACATTGAGAATAAATGCTCCCCCCCCAACAAACCTAATTTACTCCGCATTCTCCGTGAACCTTTGTGTCCTCCGTGTCTTCGTGGTAAATATCCCTTATCAAAATCTTATCATCTTCCCTCGCAGTCAATGACTTTTGTGTGTAGCATTTGCCAGGCACAAAATTTATAGCAAACTTCCAATTTTATCGCTTAGAGGTGTGACATGCCTGTAAGCGGCTGGCTTTTACCTTATACTGAAACATATAAATTTATATTGGCTATAAATAAAAGTGGTTATATATTTGACTGTACGATTTCAAAACCCCATATCTTTATAGGACGGGAAATATTCTGATTTCTGTGTGGGGTTTGAGATTATAAATTCGATTGCTTTTATTCCATTGTGTGAAATATGGGCTGTATATCCAGCACCAAATGGTTTTAAAAGACCTTCATCCATTAGATAGTGGTAATTCTTTGCAAAATCCCCATTTTTGATTCCTTCCTGCGCCGAAAGTTTCTGAACATCGCACCATTTAGAACTATCCTGGTCAGTTGCCTTATATACGGCCAATAGTATCTTAAATCTCTTTGTTTTTAAGTCTTCAATATGTACGGTCATATCGTATAAGGTTTGGGTTAACATGATAGTATCTTATTCTACAAATATAACTTATAAAATGTATTTTTTAGGATAGTGAAACTGTTTTTATAAACAGTGGCATTTCTATGTAATTGATAATCTTTTCGGAATTCCTGTTCTACGTTTGTGAGTTATAAAAAAGTGCCCGCCGTAGTTTAACGGATAGAATGCTCTGACTGTGAATCGGGAGGTTCAGGTTCGAATCCTGACAGCGGGACTTTTTTTACTATTTTTTAGGTTTAGGGGAAGATAAAAGTTTCTTGATGGGTTTCGATATATCTACCTTGCCTTTTTCGTATTTTTTTATAAGCTCGGCATCGTTTAATCCTTTGTGTACCTTCGTTTTCATGCGTACAAATATATACAAAATATTTTATATAATGTGTGGTATTGATAGATATTATTATTTGTCTATTTTTGTACTGGTAACTTTCTAAAAATCATCTTCATGAAATAAAACACAAAATCAACTAACCATAATATATCAGCGTTAGCTTATTGTAGTCGGAAATTGCAACATCCTCGGCACTTCACAATATAACTAAACGCTCATGCGATACAGCGTGGGCTTTATTTATTTGTGAAAGGCGTGTTGCAATGCCTCGACTACGAAGGATAAATGTCCCACGCTGTTATTTTAAATATTTGTTCGGGACATTGAGAAAATAAATTGCAACCTCAATGAAAACGCTCTTATTACTCTTAATACCATTCCTGGGTATTAGTCAAACACAAAATACTACCAATATAGGTAGGTGCCTCGCTTCTACACATTATACTAAACTCACAAACGGTACAGAAAAAGAAATAGATAAAGTTTGCTCCGTATGCTTTACGGATGATGTGTTTGCTATTTATGTCCCTGAATTAGGAACTATTTCATTTATGATAGACCCTGCCACTCTAACCAATAAACCTACTGAAAATGGCATGGAGGAAAATTTCATGAATGCAGAAGATGCTACTACCCGAGAAGGAGAATACATAGTAGATATTACTTATAGTAATCCTAAGGTCATTTTATTTGAAGAACCAAGATATGGTCTTGCTATAGAAATCAAAGCTACAAATTGGTTAGGCTCTACTGAAAACAGCGGTATTGGAAAGGTTGCGTTTTCTGCTATGAAAAAAGAAAAGAATAAAAAACCAGACATTAACCCAAATTATGCCTTAAATCCACAATTACGTCAATCTGCATTTATAACGGATACTAATTTAACAGAATATATCAATAGAAATTTAGGATTAAATTTAAAGGATACTGCTAATAAATCTTCTATATTAGTATCATTGACAATATCTTATGATGGTAAAGTTACAGTCAATAAAGGCTCTACAGTTAGTTATCCACCTACGTCACGAGATATAATTTACGATAAGATTGCGAATATTTTAAATGAGATGCCTAATTGGCATTTTAGAAGCGAAACAATCAAAAAGCGTTGGTTTAAAGGACAGATAGACCAATTTAATGTAAAGGTAAATTTATACGGGGTGTATATCTCAGATTATTAATTTTGAATGTTACTTTTGCAAAATGAAATGGGTTTATAGTATAAATGCGTTAGGTATTATCTCTGAATTCTTAGGGTTCTTTATGCTGTATAAATTCGGAACGTTAGGGGAATTAATTAAGGTAATACATGATGACCCGGAATTATTAAAAAAAGAAACGAAAGAAGGATTAGCACAGGGCAAACAACGTATAGCTCAAAGAAAATCAGGATTCTATCTTATCTTTATTGGCTTTGTGTTCCAGCTTGCTTCTACGATGATACAGGGGTTTGTCTTCCAAAGCCCAACGGAGCAGATAGCCCATAAAAGCTGCTCCGAAAATCCCAACCACCAATAGTATTATATTTGAAGTATCCATACATAATCTTATGCTTTACCTATAAGGTTCTTATATGTTAGTCTTTCCTCTGCATTGATAAGCGATTGGCAAAACCTTTCAGAATCGGTTTCTGTACGAGTATTATACCGGTAAACAAATTCATTACAATATTTATCAAGGTGCTTAGCACTTACTTGATGATAGATACCGTAAATACCCCGTTTAAGAAGTGACCAAAATCCTTCCAATCCATTGGTTGAAAAACCCCGTTCGGTTCTGTATTCATTGGCATTGTGATGTACTATTTCACGTTGGTATTTGGTTTCAAGACCATAATAAGCTACATATTCATCTGTAACTAATATCGAACCTTCCTCTACCATAGAACTTATAATAGGTTTTAAAGTCTTTGCCTTGGTATTAGGTACAACCGCCGTACTTACCTGCCCATTATTAAGCAATCCAAATACAGGTGTTTTGTCTTTTGTACTCCTGCCTTGGCTGAACTTTATTTTCTTATTGTAATGCCTGTTTTTATTCTTACCTCCTACGTAGGTTTCGTCAGCCTGTGTAACACCTGTGAACTTGATATTTCCTTTTGATTGAAAACAATGACGCAACCTCCCTAACATAAACCAGGCGCTCTTTTGTGTTATCCCTAAATCTTTTGAAAGTTGTACTGAACTGATACCCTTCTTATGAGAACTGAAAATGTAAATAGCAATAAACCACTTCCTCAAAGAAATATGACTGCCTTCAAACATAGTACCAACAGTTACGGTGAAACGTTCACCGCAATACTTACACTTATATAAACCCTTAAACTCTCCCTTTGCCTTTAACTTGTAATGGTCCTTGCATATACTACCACAATGAGGACAAATAGGTACGCCATTCCAACGTACCTTTTCTAAAAACTCTCTACAGGTCTTATCAGTATCTAAAACCTCCAGCATATGGCTGAAAGACTTAAAAGCTGATATTTTTTTACCTACATTTGACATATCCTTTAGTTATTTATTAGGACAAATATAAACAAATTCAATGTACATTTATGTATATAACAAAAATTATTTCTAATTGATTACGAAGCTATAAACTATCTTTACCATGCAAAACGAACATCTATTTTTACGACTACCATTTGCAAGCTCTGTATATGAATTAGAACAAAAACATTCAAATTTCTTTACTAATGGAATCCAAATTACCGATTACATAGAATTTCTAATAATAGAGTTTATAGAATTGGATGATAACCAAATAAATTTTAAGTGGACGGTTGACATTCAACAACCTGAAAATCTTGAATCTCTACCTGACCAGATTCGTTCCGAATTATTGTCAATCTTATTGTTCCCTGACACACACAACTCCTTTTTTTAAATGGATTATTAAACTTCAATACCTTCTTGAATCCTGTCTTGCCCTTTCCAGTCCATATATAGGAAAATTCAATTAAAGGAGCTCTCTTTGGTTTAGGCATTAGTTGTGGAAATTTATCGTACAGTCAACTATATAATTACCTAAATAAATTGAAAAAAGTGTGACATGTGTGACATGAAAAAATCTGAAAATTGATTCGTACTTTTATCAGAACCTCATCAGTTCCTCGTACACTTCTTTGGTAGGCAATCCCATTACATTGGTATAGGAGCCTTCAATACGTCCAATGCCAATGTAACCAATCCATTCCTGTATGCCATACGAACCTGATTTATCATAAGGCCGGTATTTCTTTACGTAAAAGGTGCGTTCTTCCAAGGATAATTCTCTGAAAAACACATCGGTAAGTACATGAAATATCTTCTTTTTAGTATTTGACCTCAAACATACTCCGGTAGCTACTCTATGCTTTCTGCCGGACAGCTTGCCTAACATGGCAATGGCATCGGCTTCATCTGTTGGCTTCAGCAAAGAATTACCATCGAGCCATACAATGGTGTCGGCAGTAAGCACAATAGCATCGTCAGGGATTTCTTCATCCGTAAATGCCATTGATTTCTTTTCAGCAAGAAACTCTACAATTTGTTCGCATTGCAAATGTTCGGGGTAGGATTCTTCCACATCTTTGGGACAAAGTTCATATTGAAAGCCTATTTCTTCCAGCAATTGGCGACGACGTAATGATTGGGAGGCGAGGATGATTTTCATAAATGATGTATTCTAAGGTGTGCATAATTGCTACAAGCGTCATAAACGAATACAAATAAATAACAAATTCCTGTTAGCATAATATTTTTTAGCAGGGTGCTTACATTATGAAAGTTTTTGGGAGCAGAGGCTTTGTATAATTTCCACATGGCAAAAAAGCAAGGAATTTGAACAAAAAAGGCCATATAAATTACAGATAGGTTCATATTCTTATTGTAACACCAGAATTGGTATCTGACAAGAAAGCCCATCATTAGTAAAATCAGAAATTGAACCAGTATTCTTGTCTTTTTTATACCCCATACGATGGAAACAGTATGGCACCCGGCACTTCTATCGCCTTCCATATCTTCCATATCTTTAATAATTTCCCTTATAAAGGTTGATAAAAAAGCAAATCCTGCAATAAATATCGCACCGGTTCTCCAATCCGAAAAAGTATTTTGATAATATTCGAAAAAAACATGAAGGCCAAAATTTTCTTCAATTTCTATACTGGCTGCAGCAAAGGGTACAAGCCCCAAAAAAATGGCTATTAAAGAATTTCCCAAAAGGAAAGTGGATTTCAATTTATAGGAATAGAACCAAAGCCCAACGACATAAAAAACAAATAACAAACCAAGTAAATCAAATTCTGCTCTGTGACACGACCAAAATCCTATTATTAATCCACAGATATTTAGTATCCAATAGGCAGTTAAAGCGGATGATTTTGAAATTGTATTCCCAACAATTGCCTTTTCAGGTTTATTTATTCTATCAATTCTTACATCGTAATAGTCATTAATAATATAGCCGGCGGCAGCTATGAGTATGTAGGAAAGTGAAAATAAGATAAAAGTGAAGGTGCCTGTATCCCAGTTTCTATCATGATACCTATCATTAAAAATATACAATGGCAAAAGGAAAACAGCCCTTACCATATATAAGGTAAAGACAATCATAAGCAGATTGAGCGGACGTACTAACCTTATATATGACAGAAACAGCTTCACAGAGTTTATAAAGTTATAAAGATGTGGTTTACTTTACAAACTTTCAACTTTACAAACTTTTAACTGATTTACGCTTTTGCCGTTGGTCCCCCGAAATTCATCGGTATGGGAGTCACTTCTGTATCTTGCACCGGGCCATTAACCGACTCAAACTTAGCCATATTATCCTTCAGGGCCTTCATCAATCGCTTGGCATGTTGAGGTGTAAGTACAATGCGCGATTTAACTTTGGCTTTTGACACACCGGGCATAATGCGTATAAAATCAATCACAAATTCAGATGTTGAATGCGTTATAATGGCCAGGTTGGAATAGATGCCTTCGGCTACTTCTTCCGATAGTTCAATATTGATATTAACGGGGTCAGGGAGATTCTTTTCGTCCATGTCTATGTAATTAGAATGTATTATATTTGTGCAAAAATAGCATTTATTGACGGAAAGACCTGCTTAAAACACGTGCCAAATTAAAATGAAGTTTGCATGTGCCAATATTTATTATTTTTGCACCCAATTTAAAAATTACTTACCCATGACAAATAAAAATGATGCCTCCATTGAAGCTCGAGTTAAATCAATCATTGTTGACAAACTAGGTGTTGATGAAAAAGAGGTAACACCCCAAGCTAGCTTCACCAACGATTTAGGGGCTGACTCTTTAGATACCGTAGAGTTAATCATGGATTTCGAAAAAGAATTTAACATTGCTATCCCTGACGAACAAGCCGAAAAAATCAACACTGTAGGAGAAGCTATTGCCTACATTGAAGCAAACGTAAAGTAACCTTTTTCCTGCATATTAATGCAACTGAAACGCGTTGTAGTAACGGGTTTGGGAGCCCTTACCCCTATCGGTAATACGCTCGACCAATTTTGGGCGAATTTAATTGCCGGAGTTAGTGGTGCTGCTCCTATTACCCGTTTTGACCCTGCCAAATTTAAAACACGCTTTGCCTGCGAACTAAAGGGATTCAAGCTAGAAGACCATTTTGAACGCAAGGAAGGGCGCAAGATCGACCCCTATGCCCAATATGGATTGGTGGCTTCGGCTGAAGCTATAAAAGACTCAGGGCTTGACCTTGAAACTGTTAATAAAGACAGGGTTGGCGTTATCTGGGGCTCAGGTATTGGAGGATTGGACACATTCCTCGATGAATGCGGCAACTATGCCAAAGGCGATGGAACCCCAAGGTTCAATCCCTTCTTCATTCCTAAAATGATTGTAGACATTCTCTCGGGCCACATATCTATTAAATATGGCTTTAGAGGACCTAACTTTACCACCGTTTCTGCCTGTGCTTCTTCCACTAACTCACTTATTGATGCCTATACCTATATTCGTTTAGGTAAAGCTGATGTGATTGTTACAGGTGGTTCGGAAGCTGCTATTGACCAAGCAGGTATTGGAGGGTTCAATGCTATGAAAGCCTTATCGGAACGTAACGATTCACCCGAAACTGCTTCCCGCCCTTTTGATAAAGACAGAGATGGATTTGTGATGGGTGAAGGCGCAGGAAGCATTATACTGGAAGAATTAGGACATGCCCTGAACAGGGGAGCTAAAATTTACGCTGAAGTAGTAGGCAGCGGAATGACTGCTGATGCTTACCACATGACTGCTCCACATCCTGAAGGATTAGGAGCTATTAATGTTATGCGCCTTGCACTGGAAGATGCAGGCCTTCAACCCAGCGACATTGATTATATCAATGTACATGGAACCTCTACCCCATTGGGAGATATTGCAGAAACAAAAGCTATTGTACAAGTATTTGGCGAACATGCCTATAAGCTTAATATAAGCGCGACAAAGTCCATGACCGGGCACTTGCTTGGAGCAGCAGGCGCTATAGAAGCTATTGCTTCCATCATGGCGGTGAACACAGGCATTATACCTCCTACCATCAACCACTTTACCGACGACCCTGAGTTAGACAATAAGCTCAATTTAACTTTTAATAAAGCTCAACACCGTACGGTGAATGCTGCTCTTAGCAATACCTTTGGTTTCGGTGGACACAATGCTTCTGTCATTGTGAAAAAATTCGAATAAAATTTATAGGTTTGTAAAGGTTTCAAAAATCTTTCAATGAAATCATGGTTTGTAAATAAGTGGTTTCAGTATTATTTGCCTATAACTATTACCCTATTTATGTTTTTAACCCTGAAACGGGAAGTAATAACAGACGGAGGGTATGACAGGCTGTATGGGTTACCATTTGGTTTTATCTCAAATAACTGTGGATGTACAGATTGTTTTGAAGTGTACATAAACAGGCTGGCAATAGATTTGGCAATTTACTTTGCAGTAGTAATCATACTTTTTAAATTGATCGAAAAAGCCGGGGGGAGGTTAAAAACACATTGGTATACTTCAGTATGTGGAATTATCGTTGTCGTTTTTTGGGTATGGTGGTTTCATGTGATAACTATGGATAGTCTTTTCTACTTATCTGATAAAACTCCATATACCATTTTAAGTAGGTCTTTGCATTTTGGCTTTTTTCCCTGGTAAGGTTTCTCCATGTATCTTGAGTACTTTATAAACTTTATAACTTTACGGACTTTATAAACTCTTATGGACATTCCACACATTTTAAATTTTTTAGGCGAAGATCATGAAGATTATTTTCATGCTATAACTCCGCCTGTTATTCAGAGCAGTAATTTTTGTTACCCCACCGTAAAAACCTTACGCGAAGCCATATTGAATGAAGTTCATGCTCCATTCTATACACGCGGGTATAATCCAACGGTAGCCATACTCCGCAAAAAATTAGCAGCATTGGAACATGCCGAAGATGCCCTTGTATTTGCAAGTGGGACTGCCGCTATGGTAGCCGCTGTAATGTCGGTAGTAAAAGGTGGCGACCATGCCGTATGCGTACAAAAACCCTATAGCTGGACCAATTCCCTCTTCAATAAATATTTGGTAGAATATGGTGTAACTGCTACGATGGTAGATGGAACTGACCTTGCCAATATTGAGAAAGCGATTAAGCCAAATACTAAACTCATATACCTTGAAACGCCTAATTCCATTACGTTTGAATTGCAGGATATAGAAGCTATTTCAAAGATTGCTAAACCCCATGGAATTGCAATAGTGGTTGATAATAGTTACTCCTCCCCTATTTGCCAAAACCCTATCACATTAGGTGCTGACCTGGTAGTGCATTCAGCCAGTAAATATATCGGAGGACATAGCGATGTAGTGGCCGGAGTGGTATGTGGCTCTAAAGAAAGAATGGAAAGTATATTTCACAAGGAGTTTATGAACCTGGGTGGTATCATTTCTCCACATGATGCATGGTTGATGATACGTAGCTTGCGCACGCTTGAACTAAGGGTAAACAAATCGGTAGAGGTCGCCCAGAAAGTAGTGGACGCATTAGAGAATCATCCGAAAGTGGAAAAGATGTATTTCCCGTTTTCAAAAAGCAATCCCCAATTAGCATTGGCTAAAAGACAAATGAAATCGGCTACCGGCCTATTCTCCGTGTTGCTAAAAGCAGATGAAAAAGGCATAGAGCGTTTCTGCGATAACCTGAAGCGTTTCCGCATGGCATGTTCCTGGGGAGGATATGAATCACTCTGCTACCCATTTTGTGCTATGCCCGAAGAAGGCCGCAAGATGAGCAACCTGCCAGTTAACCTGGTACGTTTCTATATTGGTATTGATGAACCGGATTTAGTTTTGGGAGATATAACGCAGGCGTTGGAAAAGGTATAGATACCTCCATTAATTATTCCTTTATTCGTATATTTGCGTATACATTAATTAAAATAGAAGAACCAATGCATACAGTAACTGAAAACAGGAAATCTGCTTTACCAAAATTAGAAAAGCAAAAAAGCACTCTTGCAAAAAAAGTTCTTTCGATAAAGGATGAAGAGACGATTGAATTACTGCTATTGTATTACCAAGATTTAATTTCGACTAAAAGGATTACTAAAGCTCAATATAACAAAGAATTAGAATTGGCTGAAAGAAGTGTCAATGAAGGAAAATTTGTTTCTAATGAGCAGGTCATAAAAGAAATGAAAAAGTGGTAAGGGGGTTAGGGGGAAAAAGAGGCTAAAAGTCATTTGGCATGTTGATGCCCAAACCCATTTGAAAGAGCTTATTGAACATTTGTCGGAAAGATATTCGCCAATGTTTATTAAGTTAATCAAGGACGAGATAGAAAAAAACACAAAATTAATCAGTCTGCGCCCAAGAATATTTCCACAGGATATTCTCAAAGTAAATAATGATGGAAACTATCGCTACTTTAATATCCCAGCTATTAGGGTTGCTTACAAAATAGAATCTAACCGGATAATTGTACTTCGTGTTAGGCACCAAAGCCAAGAGCCTGTGGCTTACTAGAAAGGTAGGACTAACAATGTATGAAAAAAACCAGAATGAGGAATATTAACCACCAAAAATGACGAATAAAATTAAGAACAAATTCAGCAAATTGCGAAAGGACTGCGCTTAATAATGGTATAGCTGCATTTGCTGCCTTGTTTGTTTTAATGAGTGCTAAAATGAAAAGCACAAAGAATAATATACACAGCGCAGCTACCATAAAAACTCTTTCATTTGTAAAAGCACTGATTTTAAACTTTCAACTTCTCTCCATCATCGCCATATAAAAGCCATCAAAACCACGATCGGATGGCATTACCTTCTTCTCATTCACTAGTTTAAAGTTGGGATGCTCTGATAGAAAATGTGCCACGGTCTTTTCATTTTCCGAAGGCAATATGCTGCAGGTGGCATAAATCAATTTTCCACCTTTCTTTACCATTACCGAATAATCTGAAATTACTTTGGCCTGTTCCCGCTTAATATTTTCAAGGCTCTCTGTACTTAGTTTCCATTTAATATCGGGGTTGCGTTTTAGTATCCCAAGCCCTGAACATGGCGCATCAATCAATACCCTGTCGGCGCTTTCGCCTAATTTCTTTATCGTTTTGGACGATTCTATCAAACGGGTTTCTACAATACTTACTCCCGCTCTTTTAGCTCTTCTTTTCAGTTCTTTCAGCTTCCATTCAAATATATCGAGGGCAATAATTCTTCCTTTATTTTGCATCAATGCTGCACAATGCAATGACTTGCCACCACCGCCCGCACAAGCATCTACCACACGCATTCCGGGTTTCAAATCCATAAAATAGGCCACCTCTTGCGAAGAAGCATCCTGCACCTCAAACCACCCATTTTGGAAAGGCTCTGTTGTAAATATTCTCTTGCGTTCCTCTACCAGTAGGGCATCGGGGTGATGGGGAATTACAGAAGTCTCCGTATTATCCTTTTTCAGTTCCTCCTGCAAAATATCACGGGTTATTTTAAGTGTATTGGTACGGATAATAAAATGCGCCTGCCTGTTGAGTTCGGTAATTTCTTTATCCCATACCTCACCTAATTCCCCTTCGGCCAGTGCATCCAGCCAATCTGGAATTGACTCACGAATCACCCTGGCACCTTGCGCCCTGGCTTCTCTTTCTAAAATAACAGTTTCATCAATGTCTGCAAACTCTTTCCATTCGGGCAAGCGAATATCTTTAGTAATGAAATATACCCCGCAAAGTCTCCATAATCCGGCTTCATACAGGGAAGGTTCCTTGCCCGTTAAATACCATAGTTTACGCCACCAGCGAACCATATCGTATATGGTTTCTGCTATGAACTTACGGTCAGAGGAGCCCCACTTGGGATTCGATTTGAGAAGATTGTTTACAATGCTGTCGGCATGTTTACCTTCTGAAAAAATTTGCTGTAACCCCTGAATACAAGCTTTTACTAAATTCGGATGGAGTCTATGTTGATATGTTTTACTCAATGCTGTTGATGCTTCGTGTTAAAGAAATTCAAAAGTACTATTTATTAAGTACCCCATTTAATTCCAAAGCAAGGAAAGGGGTATTTTAAAAAGTTTCAGATTTTTTTATATAAATTAGCAAAAAAATATTTCTCATGAATATAAAACTTGTAGTATTTGCTGCTTTAGTAGGCGGGTTGATGTTTGCATTAACTTCCTTTACGTCGAAACCGGATCAAAAGACATTGTACGACTTTAAGGCTAAAACCATTGATGGAAAAGATTTTGATTTTTCTTCCCTGAAGGGTAAAAAGGTGATGATTGTGAATACCGCTTCGTTATGCGGCTTTACTCCCCAGTATGCTGATTTGGAAAAATTATATCAACAATATGGGGGCGATCATTTTACCATAATCGGTTTTCCGGCTAATAACTTCGGAAGCCAGGAACCTGGCTCGAATGCCGAAATAACCCAATTCTGCACCAAGAATTATGGTATCACCTTCCAAATGATGGAAAAGATTTCGGTAAAAGGAGATGATATGACTCCATTATATCATTGGCTTACCGAAAAAGCCCAAAATGGTATGCAAGATGCACCTGTACAATGGAACTTCCAAAAATTCCTGATTGATGAAAATGGCAATTGGGCAGGGGTAGCTTTGAGCAAAGAATCTCCCTTGAGCGACCGTATAGTTGCCTGGATAAAAGGAGCTAAGCAATAAAACTATTGGCTTAGCAATATTCGTCGTAAGCTGCTTTCAGGTTCTCGGCAACCATGTTAGCAGAATGTCCTTCAATATGATGGCGTTCGATAAAATGAACCAGCTTACCATCTTTGAAAAGGGCTATGGAAGGAGATGAAGGCGGATATGGCAAGGTATGTTTACGGGCTTGTGCGGTAGCTTCCACATCAAAACCAGCAAATACAGTTACTAGATTATCAGGTTTCTTTTCACTGTCAAGTGACATGATGATTCCGGGGCGGGCAGCACCTGCTGAACAACCACAAACGGAATTAAATACTAATAGAACTGTACCTTCTTGAGCAACAGCCTTATCAACAGCTGCTGGGGTGGTGAGGTCAACGAAACCTGACTCGGTGAGCTCAGACTTCATAGGTATTACAAGCGTTTCAGGATACATATAGTTAGTTTATTTTGGTTAAAAAAGTATGCAAAGATACGCCTTTTTGCGGACATTGCGTAATAAAACATCATATCTGAAGGTACTACACCGTGGCATACTACCCCCGGTTACTTACTCTGCAACCAGGGCCATTTTGCCTTGCAACATCACCTTACTCCGGTATATATAGAGTGCAAAAAGGGTTAGCAGAACATTGCTGATACCTAATAGGCCAATATCGTTCATTCTATATGATAATTCACGACCCAATAAATCGGAAGAATTGCCGGCATATAATAAGACAATCGCGATAAAAATAATAGACAGCGCTATATTTTTGGTATTAAACAAATAGATGAGCATGAAAATAATGAGAGGCCAGCTCATCAGGAAATGTTCGGTATCTGTCCGGAATAAACAAGGTATCATCGCAATGATGCTAAACCATTCCATAATGAGGTTTTGCGATTGATTTGCCCCCGATTCGCGTTCCTGCACCATATCCCAGCGTATGTATAGCATGTAGGCTGTAAGTACAACTGAAAGGATAATATATTGTAGGGCATCGGAAGTAAACCAATGAAAATTGTTCCGAATCAATGCATCCAGCGTGTTGGAGCTTGGAAATCCGTTGGCATGTATAATCATGGTATTCAGCCATTGGTTATGCAGGCTTACATCCATACCGACACCCACTAACAAAGATGGCAAAATAGCAAACAGGGCCAACAATATAGCAGTTGTCGAAACAGTCTTAAAATAGCGGCGCAAAACCAACGGGATTAATACAATCACCAAAAAGGGCTTTGTAATGAGCACTATGGCCAATGGAATCCCGGCTAATATAAACCTGCCCTGGAGAATGCCGTAGAGCGATAAACACAAGAGCAGAAGCAGAATCATGTTCATATTTCCCAAGCCCAATTCCCTTATCAGGTGGATAGTAATACACAGAATAGCTACCGACAAAATGACATTGGGCGATTTAACTGTATTGTTAAAGACATAGGTATTGAAAATATGAAGTACAAAAATGCCCGTCAGCACAATAGCAACTGAAATGAGAACATAGTTGACGAGGCAGGCTATATAATAAGGAAGAATACTTAATGGATAAAATGCAAACGCCATAAGAGGCGAATATTTATAATAGCCCGAGCCCGGCGAAAAAAGCACACCATATAGTTGTTTACCGCTCGCAATAGCATTGGCGGCACCATAATAAACCTTAAAATCGCCCATTACAAAGCGGTGATTGATATTATCTATCGTAAAATCAATTACCAGGAAAAGTATAGTAAATACAATAAATCTATAGGGGACTTTGTATATAGGGGATATCATGCAGGGGGGATGATGTGTCAAAATTACTATAACTATTTTTCCCGGCAAGAATTTTAAAGTATTCTTACTCTAAATGAGTGACGTATAAGTACAATTAGTATTTTTGGAAATCGAAAAAAATATGACTAAAAAAATCTTAATTACAGGCTCCAACGGGTTACTCGGACAAAAACTCGTTTACCGGCTACTCAACCAGGCCGATATTGATATTATTGCAACTTCCAAAGGCAATAACAGGCTCAGAACTCAATCCGGCTATACCTACCATCCGCTTGACATTACAGATGAACAGGCGGTGAAAGAGGTCATTGCCAAGTTTACGCCCGATATAGTAATAAACACGGCTGCTATGACGAATGTAGATGCCTGTGAAACAGAGCAGGATGCTTGCCGTAAAATGAATGTAGATGCGGTAGAGTATTTGATAAATGCATTAAAAACACAGCATACTAATCCGCATTTTATCCACCTTTCTACCGACTTTATTTTCGATGGAAACAATGGCCCTTATAGAGAAACTGATATCCCCTATCCACCCAATTCGGTATATGCCGACTCGAAATTCATGTCTGAAAAACTGGTTGAGCAATCAGGACTAAAATGGACTATCATACGTACCATACTAGTATATGGCGTAGTTGACTTTATGAGCCGTAGCAACATTGTTTTATGGGCTAAGGATGCCCTATCTAAGGCCAAAACCATTAATGTGGTTGACGACCAGTTCCGCACCCCTACCCTTTCGGAAGATTTAGCAGAAGGCTGTGTATTGGTTGCTTTAAAAGGGGCTACCGGCATCTATCACATATCCGGCAAGGACTTTATGAGTATTATTGAGTTGGTGAATAGAGTTGCCGATTTCTGGCACCTGGATAAGTCCTTAATTCACCCATCTAAAACTGCTACATTAGGCCAGGCTGCTGAACGGCCACTCCGGACTGGTTTTATATTGGATAAAGCCCGGGCTGAACTTGGGTACGAACCCCATTCCTTTGAAGAAGGCTTGGCCGTAGTTGACACCCAATTAAAGGATCAGCAAAAAGATTAATTTTTGGTTCATAGAATCTTATCTATTTTATTTATAACTTTGAGGTCTTTAACTTTCATATGAGTTTTATCGCAAGCGTGCAAGCGCGCCAAATTCTTGATTCAAGAGGAAATCCCACATTAGAAGTAGACGTAATTTCAGACAGCGGTGTAATTGGAAGGGCTGCTGTCCCATCAGGCGCATCAACCGGCATTCATGAAGCCGTTGAATTACGCGATGGAGATAAGGGAACTTATCTTGGCAAAGGTGTGCTGAAAGCAGTTAACAATGTAAACACTACCATACTGGAAGAACTGAAAGGCCAGTTTATTTATGACCAACGCGCCATAGATAAAAAAATGATTGACCTGGATGGTACTGAAAATAAAGGAAACCTTGGAGCCAATGCTATCTTGGGGGTTTCGCTGGCAGTAGCTAAAGCAGCAAGCGAAGAAACCCGTCTTTCATTATATAAATATATTGGTGGAGTGAATGCGAATGTATTGCCTGTTCCGATGATGAATATTTTGAATGGTGGAAGCCATGCAGATAATAACATGGATTTTCAGGAATTTATGATTATGCCGGTTGGGGCTCCTTCTTTCTCCGAAGCATTGCGCATGGGAGCGGAAGTATTCCACAATCTAAAAAAACTACTGCACGATAAAAACCAATCTACCAACGTTGGCGATGAAGGCGGCTTTGCTCCTAATCTGAAATCAAATGAAGAAGCATTGGATTTTATCATGAATGCCATTGAAAAGTCAGGATACAAAGCCGGTAAAGACATTTATATTGCACTTGATACAGCTTCTTCCTCCTTTTACTTGGAAGAAGAAGGAAAATATCATTTCAAAAAATCAACCGGAGCTAAGCTTTCATCGACCGAAATGATTGACCTGTATGCTACTTTGGTAAAAAATTATCCTATCGTTTCCATTGAAGACGGTCTTGCAGAGGATGATTGGGACGGTTGGAAAATGCTTACCGAAAAGCTGGGCAAAAAAATACAACTGGTAGGCGACGACCTATTTGTTACCAACGTAACCCGTATACAACGTGGTATTGACCTGAAAGTGGCCAATTCTGTTTTAATAAAAGTAAACCAGATAGGAAGCCTTACGGAAACCATCGATGCCGTTCAACTGGCTGATAGAAATT
>JABDCH010000028.1 GCA_013288205.1 Bacteroidota bacterium
CTGGACAGAAGACGAGAGAGATGCTGCTATTAATGAAATTAGCAAACAAGGAAAAGATAATGTAGGCGTTCAGCGGTATAAAGGTCTCGGAGAAATGAATGCCGAACAATTATGGGAAACCACTATCAGTCCTGAATCTCGCAAGCTCCGCAAGGTAAACATTGAAAGTGCTGCCGAAGCAGACAGGATATTCTCCATGCTAATGGGCGATGAGGTACCTCCCCGCGCAGAATTCATTAAAGCGAATGCACGTTACGCTAATATCGATGCATAAAAATATCGTAAAAAAAAAAGGCTCTCAATTCGGGGGCCTTTTTATTTTCCGGCAATTGCAATAATATCGATGGTGGCCCTGGAGGGGATATGGTTTTTATAATTTTGCAGGGTTATAACAGCTCCTGTTTTTGCATTATAAAACTTATATCCGAACTTTTCGAAATAGATGGTATAAAATGAAAAATCAATTCCCCGCTCTTTCATGGAATAGAGACCTATTTCAAAAATAATTTGCGGACGATAATTGGCTATTGTCTTTACAGCTCCTCCTAATACATCCGACTCATATCCTTCCGTATCTATTTTTATAAAATCCAAACGAGAGATATTTTCTTTTTCACAAAACTCATCCAGGGCAATAGAACCAACCCCATCTGTAGGTTTTTCAGAACCCATATTTAGCGGATGCTTTTCCAGTTTCTCACTATTCACCTTCCAGCTTGCAATAGCTTTCATTCCCGGATTAGTGGTTGATTTTGTCGATACAAAAGCATTAATAACTTCAATACGGCTTGCCAATCCGGGATTAAGAAAAAGATTCTTTTTCAGTTTTTCAATGGCATAATGTGCCGGTTCGAAAGAATATACCTTTCCCTGTGGCACCATTTGAGCAAGCGGCAATGTCATTAACCCAAAATTGGCCCCTATATCGAATATAACTGCGTCTGAAGGAATAGATAGCAGTTTGCTTTTAGTAACATGATTTTGAAACCCCCCAAACAGAAAAAGCGATAAGTTTATGCCCTCCGAAAGATCTACCTCGTATTTAATTTTATTACGGGTAATAATGCGGGGCTTTTTACCCAGGAAAAGAGTAATTACAAAATACAAAACCTCAGCAATACGAATATAAATCTTTGTAAGGGCGAGATTATTATAAGCAAATCTGCGTAGCACTTCAGTCGATGGTTAAAGGTTTAAAATATAATGGGGCTAAAATAAATAAAAAACCTCACCAATTCCAAGATTTAGCTCATTAGTATCAAATACACCTCTGTTTTTTAATACAATAACTCAACAAGTTGAGCTTCATCAGTAGTGCCCTCTTGTTTTATAACCCTCAATTTTTGTGGATACTTTTGAGCAATGGGAGCTACCAACCGTTCGATAGTATTGCCCATATTAAGATTAGCCAATATAATATATCTGACATGATTTTTCCTGAAAAATGCCATTACAGAATCCGCATTGGTAACATCAATATTATCTGTTTTGGCTATATTCAAAAACTCTCTTCCATTGGCATATACCGAAGACATGGGGCCTTTCCGGCAAGCCACCAACGAATCTTTCGGCAACCCTTCGCACCAATTGCTTAATTTCAAATAATTAGCCCAACCGGGTGAAAATCCATCATATATATCACCATGCAGATTTTTGCCAAGTATGGGTAAATTCTGCCCTGCTTTTTTAAATGTATTATTAAATTGAATAATCATTCCAATAATTATTACAAAAACACTTAAGAATTGTATTCCCCAGGAAGCACGTTTCATAATATCTTGCAATCCATATACAAAAAGCAACAAATAAAGCGGAACAAATACCATAATTAAACGGGGTTGATCCCACTGAACCTGCAATAAAATGAATGTAATCCCGGTTAAGCATAAGGCGTAGACAGAGGAGGCTATCAGGTACCGGTTTTTTGTTTTTATAACCCGGTAGATGGATACCAGGAAAATACTTATGAATACAAATGTTAGGCTCGTAATGGTATCGGTAGCATCAAATGAACGCAGGCCCAAGATCTGAAAAAAACGTTTCGAAAAATATAAATTGCAGTTTTGAAAAAACCGCATTACAAATCCGTTAAAATTCTCGTATCCGTCAGCCGTGCTATAGGGGTTTTTAAGTAAATACTCACTGCCCTGTGCGCCAAACTGGCTTTGAGCATGCCATATTACCTTCTCAATAAAATTGACCGGTATATAGAAAACGAGGAAAGCGCCGATAGCATAAAGGATATACTTGTATTGTTTTTGCAAAGCCAAATACAATACCAATGCCCCGATAGTCATAATACCCACACTTCTTGCAGCCGACATAAGAAAAGCTATCAGCCCCACCCATAACCAGCTTTTCCATGATTCCTTCAGGGTAAGGTTGTTATTGTTTTTAATCTTATCAAGTAAATTAAAGAAGAAGAATAGAAATATAGATTGCAGCGCCATGAAAAATATTTCGCTATATGTTTCGCTGGCAAAAGTGAGGATGTAGCTGTTTACAGCAGTGATGAGAAGAACTGAATACAATGTAAAAGAAGGAATCCGGTTCTTAAATGCCTTATAAAGAAAAAGAAGCGATACAAAATTAGAAACTACGGAGAGAAATTTTAAAAAAACCACATTTATTCCCAGGAATGAGACAAAAAGGCTAAGAAATATAGGATACAAAGGACCCTGAAATGAAGGAAATACGCCTTTATGTATAAAATCATACGCGCGCAAAACATAACCGGAATCATCTCCCCCTATATCCATGCGTGCCTGGAACAGCAAAAAGGAAAATAATATGCTTGCCACAAAAATAATAATCAACAGCATTTTTGAATTGCCCGATATCCATTTATCCAATGAGTTGAATAGCGTAACATTTTCTTTTTTAGATGAAGACTGGGGTGGCACTTTTTTGCCCTGCACTTTTTTATTGGAAGATTTTTGCTGGGGTTTATTATTCTGCGCCATGATAATTAAATAACCGTTCGGTTTATTTTAAAGAGAGTGTTGTTTCGCCTATTTCTGCCTGGTCGGCATATATTTTAATAATATACTTCCCGGGAATGAACCCAATACTGCTCTCACAATAAACAGAAAGACTCATTTCCTGGTTTGTATAATCTATCGTCTCTGTGCCCGCATAAAATCCTTTCGAGCCCTCGAAATTAAAAATACTCGACTCATCTGTCGTTTTGGAAAGCTCTTTTGCTTGCGGAGATATTACCCTTATGTATATCGTTTTATTCCCACTTTGAGCAATACGATTTGCAGCGAGCGTAAATTGCACTTTTATCTTTTCTGTTTTAGCGGCTCTCGAAGTAGAAACTTCCTTCCGGCCGAAACGTAAAAATATCCCATCGGCGCTGATACCGGTTGCCTGGAGCACAGAACCCTGTACTACTTTGTCTTGCAATTCGCCTTTTTCTTTCTTCAACTCATTGGTTGTTTTCTTCTCCTCGTTTAAAGAAGTAACTGCAGCATTTCTTTCAGTGGTCAGTTGTTGGTTCAGTGTATTAAGGGAATCAATAGTATGAACAAAGCCCTGCATAATCAGCCTTAGAGTTTTTGTTTCTTTTCTTAATTGTGCAATTATATATGGGTCGTTTTTATATTTTTCGGCCTGTTGCATAAGGATAGTGATACTGTCCTTTTTGCTATTTAATTGATCCTGTATATCCTTATTGTTCGTTTTTAACGATGCATATTGTGCCTGCAGAGAAATGAGATCTTGGGTAACACTGTCTTTTTTATAATTATCGACTTCTACAAGCTTTACTTTTTCAACCACTGTTTGCCGCTCATTCCAATACTGCCAGCCCAATATCCCAAGCAAGAGTATTAAGATGATAATGATGATGACTAAAAACCTATTCCGGCGCTCTTCTTTTTCGGGGGTTTTATTCTCGGGTTCAGTGTTAACGGTATCCATAAAAAAAATTAATGCACGGCAAATGTAGTATTTTTTTGAGCCTGTTATTTATCACTCATCCTGCTTTGCTGCAACGAAAAAATATGTATATCGCTGTTTGGCGATACGTAGGTTACTGTATACTCCTCATTTATTATTTTCCTCAATGTTTCCCATTGTTGCTTTTGCAATATGTCATCGTATTGACCATATACAAAAATGTAGTTGATTTCACTTGCAGAAACAGGTGATAAATTGTCAAAAGGAGGCGCTAGGCTCTTCCCATTTAAAAGCATTTGTGGTAATGTATATGTATTCCAGCTTACAGCGAACCACCCATCATTAGCTTCATAATTATCAACTATTACTACCGGTTTATCAGCCCCTATATAATCAGGCAAATGATATGCAAGCCAATCACCCGTAACGTCGACAGATAGCATTACAGTATTAGGCTTGATGAACTTCCCCGCTTCCTCCAGAGTTTTTACTTTCTTAGTCAAACCCGAAATAACGGGCTGATGCACTCTTAATAATAATTTAAAATGAATTATCATTACAAAAATAGCAATACCCCATGTTACTAGTTTTGAGCCTTTTTGTGTGGCAATCCACATAATAATGAAAATAAAAAAGAAGTAAGATAGTCTTACAGACATCCATCCTACGCTGGCAGCATCGGGAATTACCAAGTATAAAACGAATATTATTGCAGACAAAAGCAATATGGAATCTGACACATAAAATTTCAGAAGATTGCCACTTTTAGCCCGAAGATAAACAGATGTCAAAAAGCATATACAGGCCGCATAAAAAAAGTATTGTGTATACTTGGTTTCGGTAACTCCGTAAACAAGCAAGGGGCGAACTATGCGCACCCAGTCCATCAATTCGGGAAACGTTAATCCATACGGACCAGAATTAGTATGTACCTGGCGTAAAAAGGCGATGAAACAAAGTATCCCGGGAACCCAAATCAACAGAAAGAATAGCACCCTTTTCAATAGCACTTTACGATACTGCTTAAAATGCCCTATCCACCGGAAAAATTCAAATAAAAACAACAGGATCCCTCCAATTACAAAGGCAAGCCCGTTAGTGAAATATAAAAGTGTAGCAATAATAGAAATCAGCAAATAGTTCCAGGCTGACGGCTGACGGCTATCATCACAAAAATATTTACGGTAATAAATAATGAGTCCAAATAAAACAGGAAAAGAAAGACAGAAGTTGTAAAAACCCATATAATATAAATACGAAAAAGAAAACGGGATAGCAAAAATGCTTAGCCCCACATTCGCATCATTCCATTGCTTAATAAGCTTTCGGAAAAGCAAAGGAAAACTTAACAAATACAACACCGACATAAGTTTTTCAGATACCTGCCATGAAAACACATTCAGTAGAAGCGCCAATAAGTAATGGTCGGCAAGATTAGGCGCCGGTATTTTATTTAAAGTATAATAGTCGCTGATGAATCTATTTCCCTTTACCAAATAATTAATAAGCTGGGCGTTGTAAATATGAGAAGGGCCATCTAACGTAGGATTTAAGGGATTCCATATAACCACAGTCAAACCTAATAAAAGACATCCATGAAAAAAGATGCTTTCAAGGGATAGCGCCTTAATCTTCTTAATCATACGGCTAAAGTACAAGAAAAATTGAGTGTATGATTTTTAGTATTTTCGCCCATCTTTTGACGAAACCTTATGAAAAACAAAATACTTGTAATAGGAGCCGGAGGGCAAATAGGCAAAGAACTGGTAGAGGAACTCTGCAAAATTTATGGAAGCGATACTATCGTTGCTTCCGATATAAAAGCTGATTCTACTTCCCCATGCACTTACGAAATACTCGACGTAATGGATGCAAAAGCCATTGCAGCGATAGTGAAAAAGCATGATATAAACGAAGTTTACCTGCTTGCAGCCTTGTTATCAGCCACAGCTGAGAAATTTCCTGAAAAAGGCTGGCAGCTTAATATGGTAGGATTATTAAATGTTCTTGAACTGATGCGCGAAAAAGTAATCAGCAAGCTATATTGGCCCAGTTCTATTGCAGCATTTGGCCCCAATACCCCGAAGGTAAATACTCCGCAGTATACTATTATGGAACCCAGCACGGTATATGGCATTAGCAAACAAGCCGGCGAACGCTGGTGCGAATATTACTTCCGTCGCTATGGGGCCGATGTCCGGAGTTTGCGCTATCCTGGTCTCATTAGCTACAAATCGCCCCCAGGTGGAGGAACTACCGATTACGCAGTAGATATATACCACGAAGCATTGGCAAAAGGCCGATATGAATGTTTTTTAAACAGCGATACTGTTTTGCCAATGATGTACATGCCCGATGCACTTAAAGCAACTATTGGAATTATGCAGGCAGACCCTGATAAGGTGAAAATACGTTCGAGTTATAATTTAGCCGCCATCAGTTTTTCTCCCAACGAAATTGCAGCTGAAATAAAAAAGCATATTCCTGCATTTGAAATAACCTACAAGCCCGATGCAAGACAGGCTATAGCTGATAGCTGGCCTCAATCAATCGACGATAGCGAAGCTCGCCGCGACTGGGGATGGAAGCATGAGTATACCCTCGACACTATGACATCGGAGATGCTTTTGCATTTGGAAAAAGCAAAAAAATAACCTGTAGTGGGACACAGAAAGCTCAAAAAATTTGCGGAAGTAGCAGAATTCCCCAATGTTATTCAAACTCATTTGTTTCCCGAAGATGGAATTACATTTCCATTAAAGGGTAAGTGGAAGCCAGACTATTTTAAGAATGGTAATCCTATTGTACTTGAATTAGGGTGCGGACGAGGGGAATATACGGTGGGACTTGCAAGGCGTTTCCCCAACCGCAATTTTATTGGGATGGATATAAAAGGTGCCCGTATCTGGAAAGGTGCTAAAGCTGCTATTGAGGAAAACCTGGCTAATGCAGCTTTTGTTCGCAACCGGATTGATTTTATTGAAACGTATTTTGCACCAGGAGAGGCAAGCGAGATATGGATACCCTTCCCCGACCCCTTCCCGGGAAAAGAGCAGAAGAGATTAGTGGCTCCTCCTTTTATTAAACGCTACCGGAATTTAGCTCCATCCGGTTCTATTATCCATCTTAAAACGGATAATCATGATTTATATGAATATGCTCTGGAGCAGGTAAATGAACACCATTACCCGCTTTTATGCCATTCTGCCAACGTTTACTCGGATATTGAAACCCTCGGCCCTGACCGATTTGCGCTGCTTACTGAAATACAAACCTATTATGAAAAACTGTTTCTTGCAGCAGGTTCAAAAATTCATTATGTGGAGTTTCGTATTTAGATGTAATTTAGCCATCCAATTTTACGACTATGAAATTTATCGCTGAAATAGACATAATGCCCCTGAAAGCTCTGCTTGACCCACAGGGAAGAGCTGTAACCTCCGTATTGAAAAATATGGGTATGCCCGAATTTGAAAACGTGCGTATTGGCAAGCACATTACCCTGGAAGTGGAAGCCGATGCCGAAGAAAAGGCAAAACTAAAAGTAGAAGAAGCCTGCAAAAAATTGCTTGCTAACCCTATTATGGAAAGCTTTCATTACTCATTACGAGCCAATTAAATTCTGCTTGTTATACCTTCTTATTCAAAAATTTCTACATTTGTATAATTAATACTGTATTTATTCTACAGTATAACATGGTAAAATGCGAGTAAAATTAGGCTTCTCAACTTATATTCGTGCTATAGCCGTAGTGCTATTGTTCGCTATGTTTCACTACGTTGCCGGTTACCGATTGTTCTATTCTTTAGGCATTATTTATTCAAAAGTACAAGCCAAAGAATGTATGGCAGAAAAAACAGATATTAAAAAGATGACTCTTTCTATTTCTGACTATAACTCTTTAAAATGGAATCAAAAGAATAAAGAGTTCTCCTTCCATAACCAGATGTATGACATTGTTGCTCTTCAAAAAACAGGCAACAATTATATCATCGCAGTATATGCAGATAGCCCGGAAACGAAATTAGTAGCTGCCCTGCATCAATACGAAAATGAATTATTCCATCCCGATAAATCGAATAAAGGTACTAAGTCAGCTGAAGATATCATGTCATCCTTCCAAAAGGAATATATATCTACAACTGATTTTAAAATAGATCTTTTTGCTTTAAACAAGCTATTGCCTTCTCCAACTGATGTTAAACAACATCATCTGCAAATTCCGGATAACATCTGGCATCCCCCGCTCTGCTGCTAATATCTCATCTGCCCTTAGGCCGATGAAATCATTTGTTTCTGTGCTGTTTTAACCAAACGGGCGGAATACTTTTATCCATCTATATTTTTCTATTGTAAATTATTTTTATTCAATTATTGAATTGTTATGAAACACCCAAAATTATATCTACTTCCCCTCCTATTGTTATGTAATATAACAGCTTTCTCACAAAATTCGTTAACCGGAAAAATAACTGACTCCGCTAGTAAATCAATGTTACCGGGAACGATAATATATATACCAGACCTTAAAATATCTGCACAAGCAAATGCAGATGGAATGTACATACTCAATAATATCCCAAAAGGAACTTTTGTTGTAGAAGTTCAGATACTGGGATATAAAGTTGTTTCCGAACCGATTAAGATTGAGGGGGCTGTTACTCAAAATTTTGCCTTGCAGGAATCTGAATTCCAGGAAGACGAGGTGGTAGTTACGGGTAATTCTAAGGCTATGGAGGCAGAGCATAACCCGCAACCTACAACCGATGTGACTAATGAATATATAAATGAGCATTCCTCTACCAATGTTATTGATGCCATCGCTACCACGCCGGGTGTTTCAGTAATTACTGACGGGCAAAGTATTGGGAAACCAATCATCAGGGGGCTGGGATACAACCGCGTGCTTACTATAAATGACGGCGTTGAACAAGTTGACCAGCCTTGGTTTGATGAATTTGGCATAGAAGCCGATCCAGATGCAGTGGATAGATACGAAATATTAAAAGGGCCCGGCTCGTTGGCTTATGGCTCAGATGCTATTTCGGGTGTGTTGAACCTTATTCCCGAAGAACCGCTCCCGGCAGGGCAGATAAAAGGAAAGGTGTTATTTAATTATCAAACAAATAATGGGCTGATAAATAATATGTTTCAATTGGCAGGAACATCTATGACCGGAATCTCATGGAGCGCACGGGTTGATAATACCATGGCACATGCATACCAAGACCCTTATGATGGGTATGTATTAAATTCACAGTTCAGTAACTTTAATGCAGATGGTACCATTGGCATCCATAAAAAATGGGGCTATTCCCAATTTCACGCCAGCTATTTCTATATGAATACTGGTATTGTAGATGGCACCAGAGATTCTGCAGGCAACCAATTAATGCCGGTGTACTATAAAGGAATTACCCCTACTCCCCCATTCCCTTTTGCCTATGTAGAACCTAACCAACAGGATCAGCAAACATATACCCCATTTGTTATTTACCAATACATTCATCACTATAAGTTTGTTTGGGATAACAGCGTTACGGTTGGAAAAGGCCAGATAAAAGCCATATTTTCATATCAAAGAAATGAACGCCAGGAAATGAATGACCCAACTCAACCGAATGTACCTATTATTTATTATAATTCAAATGGCATAACATACGATGCACGATATGTTTCCCCTCAAATTGGCAATTTTAATTTTTCAGCAGGGGCAAATGGAGTTTATCAAAACTCTCAAAGCCTTGGCCTTGTTCAATTGATACCAAATTATAATTATACGCAGATTGGCGCCTTTGCCATCGCCAACCAAAAAATCGGCAAGCTTAACCTAAGTGGCGGACTGCGTTATGACACACGGACCTTCACGGGTGGGGAGCACTGGGTATCTACCGATACACTTACGCCCCAGGTACCTGTAGCCCCAAACACACCAAACTCATTTGAAGAGTTTAAACCTTTTACAACCGTATTTAGCGGTATGTCGGGTAGCATTGGTGGCACCTATGATATTACGCATAACGTTTATGTTAAAGCCAATATAGCCCAAGGATGGAGGGCTCCGAATGTGGAGGAATGTGGAGCTGACGGTGTACACGATGGCACCGTAGTATTTGAAGTAGGTAATAACAGTATTAAGCCTGAAACCAACCTGGAAGAAGACCTGACATTCGGCGTAAATTCAAAAGATGTAAATTTTGAAGTTACTGTGTTTAATAACACCATTACCAATTTTATTTATGCCAAGGGTTCTGATTCTGTAAGTAATTTACTTAGTGTAAATGGAACCTTATTTCCCGATGCGCCTGTGTTTAATTATGTAAATGGAAATGCCCAATTAGATGGCGGTGAAATAACGCTCGACATTCATCCTTCAGGGTTAAAATGGTTGGAAATAAACTCTACGTTAAGCTATGTTACAGGCGGCTTAACCGGTGTTAGCGATTCCACTAAATATTTACCATTTGTACCTCCCATGCGCATTACAGCAGATTTGATATTTCATTTAGGCAAAGTGGGCAAATTTATGAATGATGCCTACGTGCGATTTGGAATGTTAAATGTTGCTCAGCAAAAAGATGTATATGAGGAATCAGCTATATATACAGGTTTAAGCTCTGCTGAAACTCCCTATGAATATGCGGCCAGCCAAAATGCAGAAGCGGGCTATACCCTGTTTAATGCTGGATTAGGGGGTCACATTTTAAGGAGCAACGGACATGAATTCTGCGAGCTATATATTATTTGCAACAATCTTTTCAATACCGGGTATATGGATTATATGAGCCGGTTTAAATATTACCCTGTTAATCCTGTAACCGACAGGGTTGGTGTTTTTAATATGGGAAGAAACCTAAGCCTGAAACTCATTATCCCGATCGATGTTAAAAGCGGTTCATGATGATAGATGTGTTAATGCTTCGAAATCTCGTCTGGTAACTGGATTTCGTTGGTAGCTTATGATGATAGAGATGAAAATTGGTATGTTTGGAAGCCCTGCTGGTAACAGGGCTTTCTTTCTTACAAATAAAAAAATACAGAGTAAATGCTTTATTTTTAGGTACTTATTAATTTTTTTCTTAAGTTTGCGATAGAATGTCAGTAAAGTTAACATATCCGATAGCTGTTCGTGCAATAGCCTTCATCATGCTGTTTGCCATGTTTCATTATGTGGCCGGGTATCGCTTGCTCTATTCATTAGGTGTAATCTATACAAAAAATGAAGCGAAGGAATGTGTGGTTGAAAAGAGCAATATTAAAAAGCTCATTCTTTCTGAATCGGATTACAGTTCATTAAAATGGACTGAAGAGAATAAAGAATTTTCGTTTCACAATGAAATGTATGATGCATTGGCGATAGAAAAAGCAGGTACTTCATATATAATTACTGCCTATGCCGATGACCCTGAAACTGAAATTGTATCTGCATTCCATCATTTTGAAAGCGAACTATTTCACCCCGACCAAACTAATAAAACTTCCAAATCAGCAGAAGACGTATTATCCTCATTTCAAAAGGACTGTACTTCTCCATCTGATTTTAATATGCATCTTTTTGCCTCAGAAGGAAACAATAATCTAATTATTGACGCCCGACAAAAGCTTCCCCTCAAAGTATTCAAAGCCATCTGGCATCCGCCTACCTGCTGATACTTTCTATTTGCAAACAGCAAATAAATTATAGGTTCTCTATAGAGAGGGTCTACATCCCTGTTATTTCTATTCGTTTTTTTACCGAAATAAACTATTGTCTTTATTGATTGAGCATAATTTATTTATACAGGTAATAACCGTATAGCCTGCCTTATACTTTTATCATTATTTACTTGAGTAAGGAAGGCATTGCAGAAATAATAAAACTTATTAAACCTAAGCGGTACATGATGAATGAAGTGAGTTTTAAAGCAAAGAAACCCTGCTGGTAACAGGATTTCTCTACTAGGTGTGGCGCATGATGATAGAAATGACATTTGGTATGTTCGGGATCCCGCTGGTAACGGGATCCCTTTTTCCCACTAAATAAGAACAACTCACAAACATATAAAAACAATAAAATGGAGGATTATAGTTCCTCACAAAAAACAATATGAAATCAAATCACACACTACGATTACTTGTCATCATAACGTTGATTACAGGCATATCATTTAATGAGGCAGAAGGACAACAACATGTGCTCTGCGGCACTGATATAATGACTCAAAAATTACTTGCCGAACATCCTGAATTAATGGGAGAATATATCAAGAATGAGGCTGCTACACAGAATTATGTAAAAAATTTAGAGGCGCAAAAGGCATCTCACAAACCTTCAGTCAATGCTCCTACTATATATATTATTCCTATAGTATTTCATATACTAGAAGAAAATGGTCCGGAAAATATTTCAGATGCACAAATTATGAGTGAGATGAAAATACTAAATGAAGATTGGGGGCATACTAATCCTGATACGGGTTATGCGGTAACTTCTCATTTCAAATCAATAGAAGGAAATATGCAAGTCCAGTTCCGGCTCGCACAGATAGACCCATATGGAAATTGCACAAATGGAATAGACAGGATTTACACTAACCTCACTAACCAGGCTGGCGACAATGCTAAATTGAACCAATGGAATCCGACAAAATATCTAAATGTATGGGTTTGTAAGTCCATTAATTCTGCATCGGCAGCTGGCGGAACTATATTGGGATATGCTTATTTCCCTTTTGAGGCTAATAATTACCCTCCTATTGATGGGGTTCTAATTGCAAACTATTGCATTGGCGACACAGGCACCGCCTTGATGCCACCAGCAAATTTAGGTGCGGTACCAAAAGAATTTTCCAGATGCTTGTCGCATGAAATAGGACATGTTCTGAATCTTGAACATCCATTTGGATTAACCAATTCCCCAGGAATTACAGGCCCCTATAAAATCACAGCCGGAGTGACATGCGGAGACGACGGTGTTAATGACACTCCCCTTACAAAAGGATATTTTAGTTATTGCCCAACAGGCACCGGAAACGACCTAAATCCAAAATCATCCATCAACTATGCAGATACTATATATGCAGAAATATGTGATACGGTATCCAGGGATACTATCTCCAGGAATCCATTAAAGATACATTACAATATAGTTCTTGAAAATTATCAGAATTTTATGGACTATTCCGAATGCTCCATGATGTTCACTGTAGGCCAGCAGGAACGCGTATGGGCAGCGCTAAACACCAATGAAGCCGGACGTAACAACCTATGGGATACGGCCAACTTAATTGCAACAGGAGTTTACATCCCTCCAGTTGCCCAATGCACCCCAATTGCTAATTTCTACAGTAACACTTGTTTTGTTTGCGAAGGCTCGAAAGTTAACTTCTATGGTAACTCTTCCAATTCCACACCTACCAAATGGGATTGGAAATTTAGCGGGGCATCGATTGATTCTTCAAATGTGCAAAATCCAATTGTAACATTTACTAGTCTATATAGCCAAACAGTTTCACTTACTGTTTCAAACAGTGCAGGTAGCAATACTGATACACAACCATACTATATATATGTAAGCCCTAGTTGGACAAATTATGTAGGAACGTACTCGGAAAGTTTTGAAAATTCAGCGGAAGTAACTGATGATTGGTTATACTTCAATGAATTTAACGATGGGGTTACTTGGCAATATACCAATACTACTGCTGCTAGTGGAACAGGTTCGCTCATGCTAAACTCATACCAGCATGTGGTATATAATTATGAGTATAGTCCGCCACTTGTATTAGTTCCTGCTACAGGCCCCTATGCAGTATGGTGTGCTATTACTCCTTCAATAGACCTTAGCACAAGCACTGCCATGACATTCGGTTTCGATTATTCCTGCGCCACCGAAGCTGTTTCCACAGCCGATATTACTGATACGCTGGAAATAGATTACTCATTAAACTGCGGATCGACATGGAGCTATATGAAATACATAACCGGAGTTAATCTGGCAAATGCGGGGCATTTCACAAATTCATATACCCCGTCATCGCCCTCCCAGTGGCAGAGTATAAGCGTCCCGGTTCCTGCAGGGGCAAATAACAAATCCAATGTACGTTTCCGTTTCAGGTATGTTAGCAGCGCATATAGCAATAATGCATACATAGATAATGTGAACTTAAATGGAACCGTAGGTATTATTCCGGTTTCAGCAGAAGATTTTCATTTACTGGTTTATCCTAATCCTTCGTCTGCTACAACAAGCATAAGTTATTACTTACCCACCGGCTTGCCGGTCCAAATTGGACTTTATGATGTTACTGGTCGTCAGTTAAAAGAACTAGCCCATGACGACGAATCAGCAGGACAACATACCTTAAATCTTTGTAACGATGGCCTGTCCAATGGTATTTACTTTATAAAAATGAATTGTGGCAGTGCTGCTCCGGTAACTCAAAAGTTAATTGTAATAAGATAGTTCCTTGTAGTGTAATGTGTGTGCGGGAGGGGGGCTATATGCCCCCCTACTCGTTTATATATCAGCGTATAGATTATTTTTGCGAATATTGTACTATGATAAAAAGATTTCTTAACATTTCTTTACTGCTATTAACTACAATAGGATGCTTCGCGCAGCAGTACCCCACATTTACCCATGCCGATACGTTACGAGGAAAGCTTACACCCTTGCGTACATGTTACGATGTTTATTTCTACAACCTACACCTTAAAATAGATACTTCAACACATTCTATTTCGGGATACAATGTAATAACCTATAGAAATGTAACCAACTATTCTACCATGCAGGTAGATTTGTTCAGCAATATGATTATTGATAGCATATTGCATGGCAATTATAAACTAAGCTACTCGCGTGACGGTAATGCAGTTTTTATAAAATTCAATTCTATACAGCAACAAAATAAAAAAGATTCCATTCGATTTTATTATCATGGTGTGCCTCAAATCGCCAAAAATCCGCCCTGGGACGGTGGTTTTGTCTGGAGTAAAGATTCTACCGGAAAACCCTGGATTGATGTCGCGTGTGAAGGAACAGGAGCTTCCTTATGGTGGCCCTGTAAAGACCATCTTTCGGATAAGCCTGACAGTATGCGCATGAGCTTTGATATTCCCAATGGATTGATGTGTGTATCAAACGGACGGCTTCGTTCCACCAAAAATTTAAATAATGGATATACCCGATTTACCTGGTTTGTTTCAACACCGATTATTAATTATGATGTTACGTTGAACATTGCTGACTATGCTCATATTTCAGATTACTACATTAATAAAAAAGATACGCTTACGCTGGATTACTATGTGCTCCGCTATAATGAAAATAAAGCCCTTACACATTTTGCACAGGTAAAACCCATGCTTGCCTGTTACGAGAAATTTTTTGGGAAATACCCATTTTATAAAGATGGTTATAAATTAGTGGAAACTACCTATTGGGGCATGGAGCATCAAAGCTGTGTAGCTTACGGTAATCAATACCACAATAATTCTTTTGGATTCGATTTCATTATTATCCACGAAAGCGCCCATGAATGGTGGGGCAATAGCGTAAGCTGCTCCGACCCCGCCGATATGTGGATACATGAAGCTTTTGCAACCTATGCCGAAGCGCTCTACCTGGAATGCACCCAAAACTACACAACTGCTGTTAAGTATTTACATAGCCAGGAAAAACGAATCAGCAACAAGTATCCCATCATCGGGCCTTATGACGTAAATTTCCAGGGAACAGCAAACGACGATGATATGTATTTCAAAGGTACCTGGATGTTGCAAACATTCCGTCATGTTATAAATAACGATTCTCTTTTCTTTTCGATTCTTCAGGGTATTCAAATGAAGTTCTATCATGCTAACACCAATACCGATGAAGTGATATCATATATCAATAAAATTGCGGGTAAAGATTATACGCCTTTCTTTAATCAATATCTTCATTATGCTTCTCCACCTGTATTCGAGTATAAATTAAAACAGAAAGGTGAAATAACCATAGTTACCTATCGTTGGGATAGTGTAGCGAAAGGTTTTGAAATGCCCTTGAAAGTAACTTCTAAAGTGAAGGATAGTGTTAAAACTTATATTACTATCACACCGGGAACAGGGTGGAAAACGATACGACTCGATAACCTAAATGCATCCGATTTTTCAGTTGATATAGATGAGTTTTATAGTATTCCTAAAAGGGAAGAAGAATAAAAAATCTACCTCTCCTCATACTGTCCTTTGTAATACTTTTGGTATTCACCGGAGGTAACATCATTCAGCCATTTGTCGTTGGCCAGGTACCAGTCTACTGTTTTTTCAAGGCCTTGTTCAAATACCAATGATGGAGTCCAACCCAATTCTCTTTGTATTTTAGAAGAATCAATAGCATAGCGTAGGTCGTGTCCTGCACGGTCTTTCACAAAAGTGATTAGCTTAGCTGAGGTTCCGGTTGCGCGGTTGAGTTTCTTATCCATTATTTCACAAAGGAGATAGATGAGATCAATATTTTTCCATTCGTTATGTCCGCCGATGTTATAGGTCTCCCCCACTCTACCTTTATGAAATGCAAGATCAATGGCAGCAGCATGGTCTTCTACATACAGCCAGTCGCGGACGTTCTCACCTTTTCCATAAACAGGCACAGGCTTGCTTTCTTTTATATTATGAATAGCCAGTGGAATCAATTTTTCGGGAAAATGATTAGGCCCGTAGTTATTGGAGCAATTAGAAATCATCACCTGCATGTGGTAGGTGTGATAATAGGCCATCACAAAGTGGTCGGAACTCGCTTTTGATGCAGAATATGGGCTACGAGGGTCATAGGATGTTTCTTCTGTAAACAAGCCATCAGCGCCCAACGAGCCATACACCTCATCGGTAGAAACATGGTAAAAAAGACAGTTATCGTAGTTTCCGGCCCAATGCTTTTTAGCAGCATTCAGCAGGTTAATAGTGCCAATAACATTGGTCATGGCAAATTCGGTAGGGTGAGTGATGGACCTGTCTACATGTGATTCGGCTGCCAGGTGCACTACTCCGTCAAAAGAATATTTTTTGAAAAGTTCATCAATAAAAGCTCCATCTACAATATCACCTTTTACAAATGTATAATTAGGCTTTTTCTCAATATCAGTAAGGTTTTCCAGGTTACCCGCATAGGTTAGTTTATCGAGGTTTACCATCTTGCAATTTGGATAGTTATTTACGAAGCGACGCACTACGTGCGAACCTATAAAGCCTGCACCACCTGTGATAAGTATGGTTTTCAAATTACGCATGTTCTGTTTTTTTCAAATTATATTACAAACTCCAATACCCGAAATTTTTAATCTTTCCGCGATAGATGCCTTTCACATCCGTTATGATTGCACCGGGAGCCAATATAGATGCAAAGTAAGCTTCATCGTATTTTAAATATTCTTTATGGCTCACCGGAATAATAACGGCATCGTAATCGTTAGAAAGTTTATCGGTCAATCCAAAGCCGTATTCTTCCTGCAATTCATGCGAATCAGCATGTGGGTCGGTAACATCAACCTGAACGGAAAATGACTTCAGTTCTTTTACCACATCGGCCACACGCGAGTTGCGGATGTCCTGTACATCCTCTTTAAAAGTGGCGCCCATAATAAGTATTTTTGCTTTAGATATATCCTTGCCGGTGGCAATTATTTTCTTTACCGTATTTTTTGCTATGTAAAAGCCCATGGAGTCGTTCACATAACGACCTGAATTAATAACATGGCTATGGTAGCCTACCATTTCTGCTTTATGAATAAGATAATATGGGTCAACACCAATACAGTGGCCGCCTACAAGTCCCGGTGAAAATTTCAGGAAGTTCCATTTAGTGCCTGCTGCTTCAAGTACTTCATAAGTATTAATATTAAGTCTGTTAAATATCAGAGACAGTTCATTCATCAGCGCAATATTCACATCACGTTGTGTATTTTCGATAATCTTGGCGGCTTCAGCTACTTTGATAGATGATGCCCTGTGTACACCGGGTTCAACAATGATGGAATATGTTTTAGCAATATTATCGAGTGCCTCTGCATCATTACCGGAAACTATTTTTAAAATCTTGGTGATAGTATGTACCTTATCGCCCGGATTAATCCGTTCAGGTGAAAAACCTACTTTAAAATCTTCTCCCATTTTAAGTCCGGAAAACTTCTCCAGAACAGGAACGCAATCTTCTTCCGTACATCCGGGATACACAGTAGATTCATACACAACATAATCTCCTTTCTTTAATACTTTACCTATGCTTTCACTGGCTTTAAGCACAGGGCTAAGATCAGGTTTATTTGATTGGTCAACCGGTGTTGGTACTGCTACAATATGGAAACTGGCTTTCTTGAGCACATCTAACGAATTGGTAAATTCTATATCGCATCCCTTAAACTCTTCCGAGGCTAGTTCTCCGCTGGGGTCGACAGAATTTTTCATCATATCGATGCGCTCTTTATTAATATCAAATCCGATTACAGAAACTTTTTTTGCAAACGCCAGTGCAATCGGCAAGCCCACATAGCCTAATCCTATGATGGAAATCTTTGCCTTCTTTTCAATAATATCCTGGTACATTTTATTTTTGTTTTGATTTTGATTCGTAAATTTTTTCAATTATCTCCACTACCTTCATTCCTTCCAAGGCATTAGTAGAAGTAGTTTCACCGTTTTTTAGCGTATTAACCACATTTTCTATAATGTAGTGATGGTTGGCTGCTGAGCCTTTATAGGAGCCATAATCATTTGCCGGATTAGTAGGTAAAAGATTAGGTTTCTCCATATTCTTAACATGGCAATAATCGATAATATCCATGTATTGACCACCGATTTTTACAGTACCATTTTCAGCAATGATCGTTATGCTGCTCTCGAAATTTTTATCCCACACCGAAGTAGAAAAATTAAGACTGCCTATTCCTTGTTTCATAAACCGGAAACTAACTGCACCGCTATCGTCAAATTGGGTGTTTTTTGTGTGGGTAAAATTACTGAATTGCCCGCGGATATCATAAATATCCCCAAAAAGCCAGTATATCATATCGATAAAATGCGAGAATTGGGTAAACAAAACACCTCCATCCATATCTAATCTGCCTTTCCAACTACCCGCTTTATAATATCGTTCATCTCGGTTCCAGTAACAATTCAATTGCACCATGAATATATGTCCGAGTGCCTTCGATTCTACCAATTGTTTAAGCCATACTGCTGGCGGAGAATACCTGTTTTGCATTACGCAAAATACCTGCCTATGCACCTGCAAAGCCTTGAATATAACCGCCTCGCAATCTGATTTTTTTAGCGCCATGGGCTTTTCACACACCACATGTTTTTTTGCTTCCAACGCTTTTAGTGAATGCTCTGCATGGAGCCCATTCGGGGTGCAAACACTTACCACATCTATATCACACGAAGAAAGCATATCACACATGGAAGCAAAATAGGGAACATCAAAATTTTCGGTTCCGGTTTGTTCTTTGGATAAAATATCGCAAAGCGCAACCAACTCTGTATCCTCGTTTCTGCTTACCATCTCTGCATGCCTTTTACCCACATGCCCGCAACCAATCACTGCAAATTTTATTTTTCCACCACCCATCTTAGGCACTTGTTATTTTATGCACATGTCCATTTTCTAACTTATATCTTTCCTTGCTTTCGGGACAAACAGCAATATTGTTTGCATCAAAGTTAAGACGATGCCCATATTCACTCATCCACCCGATTTGTTTGGCAGGATTACCAACCACCAATGCATAGGGTTTTATATGTTTCGTAACCACTGAGCCAGCGCCTATAAAAGCGTATTCGCCGATATTATGGCCACATACAATAGTGGCATTGGCTCCAATGGTTGCTCCTTTATGAACAACGGTTTTAAGATATTGTCCACGCCTTACAATAGCGCTACGGGGATTTAAAATATTGGTGAAAACCATAGAGGGACCTAGAAAAACATCATCCTCACAAGTCACTCCCTCGTATATTGACACATTATTCTGAACCTTTACATTATTACCTAAGATTACCCCAGATGCAACCATTACGTTCTGCCCCAGGCTACAACCACTGCCAATGGAAGCCCCCGTCATAATATGACAAAAATGCCATACTTTGGTACCGGCTCCAATTTTACAGCCATCATCCACTACAGCAGAGGGATGTAAGTAAATACTATTCTCTGAACTCATATATTTTCTGAGGGTAGCAAAAGTAATCAAAAAAGGATGATTACAGGCTCGCGCGCTATTTTAACATGCAGATATACAGCTAATATTTGTTAAAAAATTGTTATGGCATATACTGTAGTGTACAATAACTTATTATTTAGCATAAAGCCCTGAGTTGGTATATAATTAATGTGTAATACAGATTTAGTTGTTTACTTTGCAATACCAAATGATGAGTGAAAAACGCCTGCATATTGTTGATTTGGATGTGCCATTCCCTGCCAATTACGGGGCAGCTATAGATATGTACTTCAGGATCAGGAGCCTGCATGAACTCGGGGTGAAAATAATATTGCATTGTTTTGAATATGGCAGGGGAAAAGCTCCGCGCTTGAGCAACTATTGCGAAGAGGTTCATTATTATCCCCGGAAAAGCATCCTGGAATTTCCCTTTAAAAAAGAACCTTACATAGTATATAGCCGAGATAATAAAGACTTATTTGACAGATTGTTTGCAGACGAATATCCTGTTTTACTGGAAGGGGTGCATACCTGCGCTTGCCTGATGGATGAACGCTATAAACAAAAATCGTTTTATGTGAGAATGCACAATGTGGAGAGCGAATATTATGAACATCTTACTCTGGCTACTGCCAATCCACTAAAAAGAATGTATTATGAAGCAGAAGCTGAAAGGCTAAAAAAGTTTGAAGAAAACCTGAGCCGCGCAAAAGTGCTCTTTTCTGTTTCTGAGCGCGACCATGCCACTCTTTCCGCAAAATACAGCCATGTGGAATATGTGCCGCCTTTTATATACAATGATGTGGTTGACTGCAAACCCGGCAGAGGAGGATATGCCATATATCATGGAAATCTGGGTGTGGAAGAAAACCGCAGGGCGGCAAAATTTCTTATCAATGAAGTTTTTCCGGGATTAAAATTCCCCCTGATGATTGTAGGTACAAAGGCATCTAGCCTGGCAAGCAGAATAAAAAAATACTCCAACATTGATTTTGTCAGTTCTCCTATTCCGAACGATTTGAAAAATTTAATACAAAATGCACAAGTGCATGTGCTACCCACATTCCAGCCGACGGGTATCAAGCATAAACTTATCAATTCGCTTTTCTCAGGACGTTTTTGTGTGGTTAATCCTCCTATGGTAGAAGGTAATGGCCTTGCCCAATTCTGCCATATCGCTGATACTGCCGAAGAGATGCGAAAAATAATCCGCAAGCTTTTTACAGAAGATTTTACTGAGGAGGAGATAGAAAAAAGAAGAAATCTATTACAGAATATATATTCGAACAGCAAAAATGCTCAAAAATTAGTAGACATTATTTTTGGTACGAAATAAGAATTTTCCTTATCCGTTCAGGTGCTTTTTTATCTGGTTTAGTTTTATCAATGCCTCAATAGGGCTCAGATTATCTATATCTGTTTTTTGAATCTCTTCTTTTATTTGTTCCAGCACCGGGTCATTCAACTGGAAAAAGCTCAATTGTAGGTTATCATTAGCATTATTTTCGGAAAGCTTAGCTGTATGGGATTTCATAGCAGGGCTATGCGTATTTTCCAATTGAGTCAGTACTTCATTAGCCCGTTGAACCACTTTTACAGGCATACCAGCCATGCGCGCCACATGAATCCCGAAACTATGCTCACTGCCTCCGGGCATAAGTTTACGCAGAAAAATTACTTTGTTCTTAGCCTCTTTCACCGAAACATTAAAATTCTTTATCCGCTTATATACAGATGCCATTTCATTCAGCTCATGATAATGCGTGGCGAATAATGTTTTTGCTTTTGCACCGGGGTTTTCATGGATATATTCTGCAATGGCCCACGCAATGGAAATGCCATCATACGTGCTGGTGCCGCGGCCTATTTCGTCCAACAAAATCAAGCTGCGTTCAGAAATATTATTCAATATGCTAGCGGTCTCATTCATCTCCACCATAAATGTGGATTCGCCAGAAGAAATATTATCAGATGCTCCAACGCGCGTAAATACTTTGTCTACTATGCCTATTTCAGCATTCTGTGCAGGGACAAAACTTCCCATCTGCGCCATAATTACAATGAGTGCAGTCTGCCGCAACAAAGCCGATTTACCCGACATATTGGGACCTGTTATTACCAATATCTGTTGCGTTTCGTCATCCAAAAAGATGTCGTTGGAAACATAGCTTTCACCTACCGGCAATTGTTGCTCGATAACGGGGTGCCTTCCATTTTTTATGTCGATTTTTTTCTCTTCGTTAATATGTGGTCGCACATAATTATGTTCACCTGCAATCCTGGCAAACGAGAGCAGGCAGTCTAAACGGGCGCAGAGTGAGGCATTGAGCTGTATGGGTGCCACATAGTCGGCTAAGGAAAGTACCAGATTGTTAAATAGGGTTTCTTCCAATTGAAGAATCTTTTGCTCCGCTCCCAATATTTTTTCTTCGTATTGCTTCAGTTCTTCTGTAACATATCGCTCGCAATTGGAAAGCGTTTGCTTACGTATCCATTCCGGTGGAACTTTGTCTTTATGCGTATTGGTTACTTCCAGGTAATAGCCAAAAACACTGGTAAAACCGACTTTCAGTGAAGATATACCTGTTCGTTGGATTTCGCGCTGTTGTATTTGCAGTACATAATCTTTTCCTGAAAAAGCAATATTCCGCAATTCGTCCAGTTCATCATTCACCCCATTGCTGATTACATTGCCTTTGTTGACCAGCGCGGGAGGCTCGGGCATAATTTCCTTTTCTATTCTTTCAGAAATTGTTTTGCAGGGATTAAACTGCTCCGATATTTTTTTGAAATGTGCTTCTCCGGTTGCGGTACATTCTTTCTGTAATGATTCAATGGCATGTAAGGCATTCTTGAGTTGAACCACCTCGCGAGGCGAAATTTTTGCAACCGCCACTCGCGAAATAATACGCTCCAGGTCGCCGATGCTTTTGAGTTGTTGGGTCATTCGTTCCATGAAGTCTTCATGACCCAGAAAAAAATCAACCATCCCCAAACGCTCATCAATCAACACTTTTTCTTTCAAAGGGAATGTGATCCACCTGCGTAAAAGCCTTGCCCCCATGGGTGAAGAGGTTTTATCCATTACCTCCAACAGCGATTTTCCTTTTTCATGGATGGTTTGCACCAGTTCCAAATTACGGATGGTAAACTCATCCAGCCAAACAAAATGCTCCCTCTCAATCCGTGATATAGTATTGATGTGTGCTACCTTGTCGTTTTGCGTATCAGCAAGGTATTTCAGCACGGCTCCGGCTACAATCACAGCCTCTTTCATTCCCTCTATGCCAAAGCCTTTCAGCGAAAGTGTATCAAAGCGTTTTAGCAGTAATTCCGTTGCATAGTCTTCGGTAAAAATCCATCCGTCGAGGGCATAGCTGTAGTATCTATCGCCCCATATTTCTTCGTATTCTTTTTTATACTCTTTGGGATAAAGCACCTCTGTCGGCTGAAAGCTTTGCAGCAGTTTTTCAATGTAATCGCGGTCGCCCTGCGCTACTAAAAATTCACCTGTAGATACATCCAAAAAAGCCACTCCTGCTTGCTTTCCCTGCCAGTAGACCCCCGCCAAAAAATTATTGGCATTATGTTGTAATATTTTATCGCTGTAGGATACTCCCGGAGTTATCAGTTCCGTGATGCCGCGCTTTACCAGTTTCTTGGTGAGCTTAGGGTCTTCCAGTTGTTCGCAGATAGCTACCCGGTGCCCCGCCCGCACCAGTCGCGGCAAATAGCTATCCATAGAGTGATAAGGAAAACCGGCCAGTTCGGTAGTAGCATTATTGCCGATTGATTTTTTAGTGAGTATAATTCCTAAAATGGCCGCTACCTGCTTGGCATCCTCGCCGAAAGTTTCATAAAAATCGCCTATACGGAACAGCAAAATGGCATCAGGGTATTTAGCTTTAATACTCTGGTATTGCTTCATTAAGGGGGTATCCCAAGCTGCTGTTGCTTCTTTTATCATGTTTTGCGGAAGGCGAAAATACGCATTTTAGGGTGAAATTCTCAGTACTGTTTATAAACGATGAAAACACCTGTATTTACGGGTGAAAACAGATTACTCATAAAAATTTTGCAAAAAGCTATGAAACTTAATTGCAACACTTTTCGCGATATTAGGATTGTGCTATTTGCCATTTATTATTTGATATTCATTTACTTACCTATGCAACACGAAAGCTATATTCAGTTGCAATTAGCTTGTAATACAAATGGGTGGCAAATGCGCAGCATTTAGGGGGGCTGTAAACTCCTCTGCCTCAAACCTATAAAGTGGCTCTGACACTTTAAAAGAAACCTGCTTGCTGTAGGGGACTTTTTAGGCCCCTTTTACAGCAAGAAAAACTCCTATTGATTATGAGCGATATACGAAACGGTCAATGACTTTTGGGGAGGATGATAAAATAATACAGTTAGACCGAAATGACAACTATGAAACTGATTAAGTTTTTGGAATATATCAAAGTTTATAAGTCATATAAGCAATCCGTATATTTGTATATTGTAGGCCATATAATTATTAAATGATAAAAATTGAAGATACTAAACTTCTAAAAAAAGAAGTTGTATATGAAAAACTTTTGGAATATGGTTTTTTTTCGGAGAAATTAACGGCAATTTTCCAAAGTAAGGAATTTGGTAAATGGGTTAGAAAGGCTGGTATCAAAACTCATAAGAAAGGTATCTTTTCCAGCGTAAAATATAGATTAATAAGAAATAATAATGCTTCTCGAATTATTGAAATACCACATCCAATTGCGTATTTTCGACTGTGTGAAGAGATTAAACAGAATTGGGGGAAAATAATTAATAAAATAGGGGAAATAGATGATTATGCTAAACGAAGCATGATAATTCCTAAACCCAATAATGTTAATGGTAGGCTAGTAACAATGATGCCATATGATACGAAAAAAAATGAAAAATTTTTAATACTTGATAAATCATTTGGCAAAAAATACTTTGTACACGTAGATATAGCAAATTGTTATCCAAGTATATATTCTCACTCCATAGCTTGGGCTTTGGTTGGACATCGAGAAGCTAAAGAGCATACATCAGAAAAAGATTTATGGTACAATAAAATTGATATTGCGGTTAGATCTATGCAGAGAAATGAGACAATTGGTATTCCAATTGGTCCTGATACTTCAAGCGTAATATGTGAATTGATTCTATCAAGGATTGACAAAGAATTGGAAAAGTATAAATATTTACGTTTTATTGATGACTATAAATGTTATTGTAAATCTAAAGATGAGGCTGATGAGTTTATTCTGAAAGTTAGTAAAGAACTTGAAAAATATAATCTGAGACTTAATCCCAAAAAGACACAAATTGTCGAACTTCCCATAGCGATAAGTCAAGACTGGGTTAGGGTTTTAAAAGAATATTCATCGCAGTTTTTGGGAAAGAAAGAATATGCCGATAAGGATATAAATACTCTAAGTGCCTTTATCGACTTGTCAATTAGGCTATTTAATGAAAATCCTGATGAATCTCCTATCAAATATGCAGTTAGAATTCTGTCAAAAAAGATCTATATTGAAGAAAAAGTTTTTGGATACTTGTTAATGTATCTTTCCAGAATTTGTTTTATATACCCTTATTTTATTGACGTATTCGACAAAATTCTATCAAGAAATAAAAAGTATATTAACGAAAACATATTGAAAATATTGGAGGATGAAATAAACTCCATTATGAAAGAACATTTAAAGTTTTCACATTCTAATGTTGCACTTTGGGGATTAAAACTTGCTAAGAAATATTCATTTAAAATTCAAGAATTTGAGGACTATACCAATAAGCTTATTGCAGAGAGAGATTGTCTACCAACACTAATGTGTTATGAATATGCTAAAGCTAAAAAATTAAGCGTAATTAAATTTTTTAAGCTAATCGAAGTATTAAAAGGTGAAAAATTGGAAGACGAATGGTGGATATATATATACCAATTATACAAAGAAAGGCCAAATAAACCAGAATTTAAAAGTATTAATTATAAAGCTTTTTATGAGGAAATGAGAAAAGCAGACATAACATTTTTGCGACGTTCAAAAAAGAAAAAAAAAAAAAGCGGAAAGAAAAAATAAATCCTCCCCGTGCCTGCTAAGTTCTGCTTAGTGGCAGGTAAACTTTTAAGCTAGGCTTAAATTATTACGGATAAGTAAAACTTAAAATTCATCTATCCACTAAGTACAACTTAGCGGATACCAGGGGTTTTCTTCGGCGGGAGATAGATTGGTTGGATTTGCTTTTCTACCAAGAGGCCGCCCCGATGGGGCTGGAGGAATAGAATTAAAACAAAAGGATGCCCGTCTTTTTGATTTCTTCTACCATAACACTATTACTTGTATAGGATTTACGGGAAAAGGTATGTACTTCAATATCCGGGTACTTTATGGCCACTTTACCTATCAGGTCAAGATTATTCAAAATATTATCGCCAAAGCTATCTGAGAATAATGCAATATCTATATCAGAATCTTGATTTGATTCGGACTTGGCTACAGAACCAAAAAGTACAGCCTTGTTGATTTTGACAGGCAATCCACCACATTCCTTCAAGAAGGCTTTGGAATATTTTATGGCATCTTTTCTAGAAAGCATTTTTTTAGATTTTTGATTTCTTTGATATATTCAGCAGTTAGCTTTGCATTTGTGAATTTATATAGTTTGTCAATATCTTCGGGATACCTTCCTTCTATTTGGTATTGATTCAGTTTTAAAAGAAATATTTGTTGGTTTTCATCTAATTTAACACCTGATTCATTTAATAGTTTCAACAAGTTATGGGTTTTAGGCGGAATATTTTCAGTTCCATTTATTACCCACAATGCCTTAGCTAACTTCTCAAGATATAAATGACCGAAAAATAAAGCATGAACATATTTTTTGCCTTTTAACAAATACTCCATAACCTCCCAATCTTTTTGAGCACTCGTTAACCAATGGTTAATATGCGTTTGCTTAGTCATTGCCAAAGCAAAAGTAGGTTTTATTTCGCTTCTTACTGACAAAAAACCACTTATCCCTTATTACTTAGCCCTTACACCTAAATGCTAATTATTCAGCATCACCGGCATAACCAGCATGAGGAGTTCTTCGCCATCGGGTTGAGGGATAGGCGTAAGTACTCCGGCACGGTTAGGAGTCGACATGCCCAAATCAATCTCGTCTGAATCGAGGTTGGTAAGCATATCCAATAAAAATTTAGAGTTGAATCCAATCTCCATATCTTCACCGGTATACTGGCAGGCAAGGCGTTCATTGGCTTCGTTAGAGAAATCAATATCTTCACTCGATAAGCTCAAGGCATTGCCCGAAATTTT
>JABDCH010000029.1 GCA_013288205.1 Bacteroidota bacterium
TTCGATATATCAACTCCTAACTTCTTAGCATAGTTCAAATCGAAAGCATGTTCAGCATCTACCATGGCTGCAATGCCACCTGCCTTTTGCACATTAGCAATAGCATGAATAGCCAATGTGGTTTTTCCGGAAGATTCAGGGCCATATATTTCCACTACCCTGCCTTTTGGCAAACCTCCTATACCAAGAGCTATATCTAAGGTAAGCGAACCTGTAGGTATCACCTCAGGCAGTTCAATAGGGGTATCACCCATTTTCATTACAGTGCCTTTACCATACGTTTTTTCTATCTTATCAAGTGTGAGTTGAAGCGCTTTAAGTTTCTCTTTACTAGCCTCTTTTAAATCTTCTTTTTTCTTTTCTACTACTTTTTCCATGATGTATATTTTAGGGTATTTTATTAAGGAATGTAAAGATAAGTAATTATGAAATGGCTGTATGGAATTCGGCCGAAAAATATACAATTTGTAGTCAGGATTTATGGGAAGCCGGATATTTACGCCGGAACGACAGGTAGAATGGAGTTCAAAGAGTATATATTCTCCATATTCCTTACCTTTGCTCCCTCAAAACAAGATTGTGGTATTAAAGAAAGAAGTTAAAATAGGATTAGTAGTAGCCGCTGCACTTGCAATGCTCATTTACGGACTGAACTTTTTGAAGGGCGTAAATATATTCAAGCATACTAAAATAATATACGCTGTTTATCATGATGTACAGGGTGTTGTTCCTTCCAACCCGGTGGTGGTAAATGGTTTTCATGTAGGCCAAATAAAAGACATTGCCATCGAGCCAAACGCATCGGGCAAGATAATTGTTGTTATGCAAATTACCAATTCAGATGTAAAGATTCCCCGCAATTCAATTGCTAAAATCTTCAGCGCCGATTTTCTTGGCTCAAAAGCTATTGAAATAGATTTGGGAACGGGTACTAATCTGATTGAGGATGGCGACACCCTTTCTTCCAGCGTTGAGGAAAGCATTAAAGAAACAGTAGATAAACAAGTGTTGCCTCTTAAAAAGAAAGTTGAAAACCTGATTTCATCACTTGACACTACGATTGGTATTATTGATGGAATTTTTAGCAAGACCACCCAGGATAATCTGACTCAAAGCATACAAAGCATTCGTATATCTTTAAAACATATTGAAAATACAACTGCGAGTGTAGACCAGCTTATGGGAAGTGAAAAAACGCATATAGCTTCTATTCTTGGAAAGGTGGATGAAATTTCAACCACGCTCGCTAAAAATAGCGGCAACCTTAGCAAGATCATTAACAATTTTGCCAAAGTAAGCGATACTATTGCCAAGGCAAATATTCAGGGCACTATTAATAATGCCGATAGCGCACTTTACTATACGGCTCAGATTATGGGTAAGATAAATAGGGGTGAGGGTTCTGTAGGTATGTTGGAAAAAGATACGGCTCTTTATAACCGGCTATCAGGTGCATCGGAACAACTCAGACAATTGCTGGAAGATTTCCGCTTACATCCTAAACGTTACGTACATTTCTCTGTTTTTGGTAAAAAAGAGTAGGCATGGTTTCACAAATAATATTCATACTCATTCTTGGAATAGCCATCGTTTTGTTTTGGAGGGCTGTCAGCAGGATTAGTAAGAATATTAACCTTGGCCGTCCGCTGGATCGTAAAGACCACCCGGCTGAAAGATGGAAAACCATGTTTATGGTGGCTATAGGACAAAGCAAGATGGTGAAGCGACCCCTGGCGGGCGTGATGCACATACTTATATATGTTGGGTTTATAATCATCAATGTTGAAGTACTGGAAATCCTTATTGATGGTGTGTTGGGTACACATCGCATATTTTCATTTCTAGGTCCATTTTACACCCTTCTCATTTCTGCATTTGAATTTTTAGCGGTGGGTGTAATAATTGCCTGTGTGACTTTTTTACTCCGCAGAAACGTTGCAAGATTGAAACGTTTCTGGTCAAGAGAAATGACAATTTGGCCGCGCTCCGATGCAAATATTATTCTTGTTACTGAAATATTATTGATGTGCGCGTTCCTCACGCTGGACACATCCGATACGCTTATTCAAAGAGCTTCCAATCCACAATATTCTGGATTTACTATTAGCAATATGCTAGTAGGTATGCTCAACGGCTCATCTGTTCCTACTCTTGAATTTATTGAACACTTTTGCTGGTGGTTCCATATTGTAGGGATTCTGGCTTTCCTCAATTATGTGCCTTATTCCAAGCACTTTCACATTATACTTGCTTTTCCGAATGTGTATTATTCCAATCTGAATCCGAAAGGAGAATTTACTAACCTGGCTTCTGTTACGAAAGAAATTCACCTGATGTTAAATCCCGAATCAGCACCGGCTGATGCCGGAAATGCTGCACCTCCCGAACGCTTCGGGGCAAAAGATGTATTCGATTTAAGCTGGAAACAATTGATGGATGCTTACTCTTGTACTGAATGCGGAAGATGCACTTCAAGCTGCCCTGCAAACCAAACAGGCAAACTCTTGTCTCCGCGCAAAATAATGATGGATACCAGGGACCGTCTGCAAGAAGTTGGTAAAAACATAGCCAAAAACGGAAAGTTCGTAGATGACGGTAAATCACTCTTGAATAATTATATTTTGCCAGAAGAAGTTTGGGCATGTACATCTTGCAATGCCTGCACGCAAGAATGTCCTGTAAATATAGACCCTCTTTCTATTATTGTAGATGTACGCCGCTTTTTGGTAATGGAGCAAAGTGCAGCTCCGCAAGAACTTGCTATGATGCTAAACAACATCGAAAACAATGGAGCTCCCTGGCAATTCCCTGCATCAGACAGGTTGAACTGGACGAGTGCTTTGTAAAAAATAATAAAAATGAATTCTACGGACCCAAATCAGATACTTGATAATTTACTTGGTTTTATAGATGAACATTCTACAGGCAGACTAAGACCCTATTTTACAGATGGAGAATTAATTAGGTTGGTTCAGGAACTTAAACCTGATTTAAGTGGATATGAAAACCCTGATTCCGGAGATGAGATATTACGAATACTTAATAAACTTACAAAAGACAATTGTATTTCCTTTGAATTAATGCCCTTATCTAAACCTGAAGCAGAGCGAATAAAGCAATATCAAATTACTTTTGAAGGAAGACTTTTGTTAAAAAATAATGGATATGTTGGAGAGTATGCTGATAAAAACTTTGAGAAAGTTAGGCTTCGTAAACAAGACGACCAAATTCGCTTATTAACTCTTTTACTTGCTATTGGTTCAATTGGTGTTCTGATAATTGAAGCCATGAAATTTCTTTTTGATTATTTTCTTTAGTATTTTGGGCTAAAGCCCTTATTCTTTTTCTGTCCTAATCCCCGACTTATCCGAAGGGATCCCTTTGGGAAAAGTCGGGGCTATTGAAAACAGCCTACTTCCTCCGAAATGTATTTTCAGTTGCCACGACCTTTAGGTCGTGGATAGGTAGCACAAACACTTTTTGGGCTTTAGCCCCAAGGTATTCACCACTATGAATAGATTCCTCACTGCGTTCGGAATGACATTGCTCTTTTCAAATTGGGACTGGGAGAATAGGAGGGGCGGGTAAAGCCCGCCCCCTTTTCCCTTCAATACTAATGAATCCTGTCATTCCGAATCCGCTGTGGTGGATGAGGAATCTATAGTCCCCTAATTTCTTATCTTTGTAAATGAATCAAATTCCTTTTCATGTCAAAGTATCCCCTTACCATTAAAGTAACCTGTTGGCTAATTTGTGCTGTTTTAGGCGCTATTATCCTGGTGTATGCTGAAAACGTTTTATTACCCATTGTAATTGCCGCCCTGTTATCATTTCTGCTTTACCCAATTCATAAAAGACTAACCGACTGGAAAGTACCACGAGTTCTGTCCGTAATTATCAGCTTACTGCTAATAGTAGCTGTCATTACACTGGTATCTATGCTTGTGAGCAGCCAGATAAAAAACCTGGTTGCAGATATAGAAATGAAAGGCAGCAAGATCAATGAAAAATTCGTTGACATGCAGAATTCTATTTCTTCCCACCTTAACCTTGATTCGGCTACCGTATCAGCCTATCTTGCCGAAGGGAAAAGCAAGTTGATGGTTTTGGGCGAACAAGTAGCGTCGGGTACTGTAACAGCTACTACCAGCTTTTTAGGCACTTTGGCTCTTATCGTTATTTTTATTTTTTGCTTTTTACTATACCATAATTCTTTCCGCGATTTTGGTTTTGCCCTGTTGCGAACGGAGACCTATGAAAAAGCAAATTCACTAATAGTCCATGTTCAAAAATTGGTGCAAAATTACCTGGTTGGATTGTTTACGGTTACATGTATCATAGGTGCACTAAATAGTATAGGATTATTAATAATAGGGGTGGACCATGCCATCTTTTTTGCTTTCCTGGCAGGTATGCTTACTGTAATCCCCTACATCGGTATAACCATAGGCGCTTCCATCACTTTTATTTATTTGCTTCTTACAAGAGATACCGCATTGCCGGCTTTCGGAGCGTTGGGCATCATGATATTTGTCCAGATAATGGAATCGAATCTTATTACACCAAAAGTGGTAGGTTCAAAAGTAAGCCTGAATCCATTTATTGCTATGGGAGCTCTGTTAGTAGGAGGTGAATTATGGGGAATTCCCGGCATGGCATTGAGTATTCCAATTACAGCTATTCTCAAACTGTTGCTTGATGTTCGCCCCCAAACAAAGGCTTTTGGATACTTTTTAGGAAGTGAATTTATCGATGATAAAACAAGCCCTTTTAAATTATTTGGTAAAAAAGATCCCAAGCCACCGCCAGCACCACACCCACATCACAAAAAATAATCATGTCGGCTTACAAATACGAAGACGGAATAATCACAGACCGACTTTACACACGCTTTTTAGTATCAAATGATCATATAGAATGGGCTAAATTTTTTGAAGATGAGGAAGCGATGCAGTATTTTCCAAGCTTTGTTACTTCTAATAAAGAACCAATAAACCCCTGGGTTGAAAAGCAATTACTCCGGTATAAAGAAAAGCGATACGGTTTACAGGCTCTTATTAATAAGAAAACAGGTGAATTTATTGGTCAATGCGGACTACTATTGCAGGAAATAGATGGTAAGCAGGAAGTGGAAGTAGGATATCATATCTTTAAAAAATATTGGGGACAAGGCTACGCGCCCGAAGCTGCCATAGCATTCATAAATTATGGATTTGAAAATAAGCTCGCTCCTTCTGTCGTTTCTATTATTGATGTTCGGAACATACAATCGCAACGGGTAGCCCAGAAGAACGGACTAAAACAAGATAAACAAACGAAGTGGGCAGACTTGGATGTGTTTATTTACAGGATTGATAATCCCTCTCATTAAAGGGATTACTTCTTATTAAAATTATACGTTATCATTATTCCGGTTCGGAAATCATTATATATGTTCACATACGAAGTGCTTTGAGGGGATAATGTGGTAAAATTTAATAAAGGGAAGGCAATTAAAGGAACTATTGTAATATTTTTATTCAGATTAATAGATATGCCTGTAGTATAATATAAATACAGATTAAATTCATTTTCGTTTGTAAAGTTTAATGGTGGCTGATATCCTTCACCATCGCCTATAGCATTTGGATTATACTGATAATAAACTACAGCTTCTCCTGAAAGGCCTAATTCGTTATACCAGCCAATTGTCTTTGATATAGTGATATTTGAAAAAATATCAGGTGAAAATGTAATTGCATTTATTTTTTGTACCACCGTGGGAGGTCCATAAATAACTTCCTCGACAAATTCAGCCATGTATACATATTGGACTACTCCAATTCCCAATTTTAACCCCAACGAAACATGGTTGGTATGAAGAAATATAGTGTTATATGATAGACTAGACCACAGCCCGGCACTTCCAATTGGTTTCCCTCCATAAGGGCCTCCAGGTATCCACGAACCATTTGGATAAGTAACATTCATTCCACCTGTAAATGAAATGGAATGCTTACTTACGTTTTTAGCGGTATCCTGGCCCTGGCAATTTAATGCAGCAAAAAGGAAGATGAGAATAGAATAGTATTTCATACTAAGTGGGAATATTAATACAAATATAACGACATTTTTATGTTTTTATTATGTTTTTTGTTCTATTATTGGATGTTGCCCGAATCCGTATATTTGTTCACAATAAAATACGCCTATGCCCCAATATAACGGAATGCTCCGAAGCAAGCTGCCCAATGTTGGCACTACCATATTTACAGTAATGTCTGCCTTGGCAAATGAGTATAATGCTATAAACCTTTCGCAGGGATTTCCCAATTTCGAATGTTCGCCCGAATTAGTGAGCCTTATTAATGAATACATGAAAAAAGGCTACAACCAATATGCTCCCATGCAGGGCATAATGCCGCTGAGGGAAGCTATTGCCGAAAAAATGCAGGAATTATATGGTGCAAAATATGATCCTGAAAAAGAAATCAACATTACAGCCGGTGGCACCGAAGCCATTTATGCTGCCATTACAGCCGTGGTTAATGAAGGAGATGAGGTGATAGTTATTGAACCGGCTTACGATTGCTATGTCCCTGCTATTGAGCTTTCGGGAGGTATTCCGGTATATGTTCAGTTGAAAGCGCCCAATTACACGATAGACTGGAATGAGGTGAAGAAAAAAGTATCGCATCGCACGCGTTTGATTATGATTAATACCCCCCATAACCCTACCGGTTCGGTGATGACTGAAAAGGACATGGCGGAACTGGATAAAATTACCAAAGGAACAGATATACTTATATTAAGCGATGAAGTATATGAGCATATTATTTTCGATGGCTTGAAGCACCAGAGCGTATGCCGCTTCCCACGCCTTGCTGAAAGAAGCTTTATTGTATTTTCATTTGGGAAAACATACCATGCTACGGGTTGGAAAATGGGCTATGTGCTGGCACCTGAAAAACTGATGACTGAATTCAGGCGGGTGCACCAGTTTATTGTGTTTACTGTAAATACACCCTTTCAATACGCTTTGGCCGATTATATGAAAAATAAAAGCGAGTATCTCGAACTGGGGAAATTCTACCAGCAAAAACGCGACTATTTCATTAACCTGATTAAAGGCTCCAAATTCAAATTTGTCCCGGCATCAGGCTCTTATTTCCAATTGCTCGATTATAGTAAAATAACCCTGGCAAAAGATACCGATTATGCTATAAGGCTTACCAAGGAGGCGGGTGTAGCCAGTGTACCTACTTCGGTTTTCTATCATGACCAGATTGATAATAAATTCTTACGTTTTTGTTTTGCAAAAACAGATGAAACACTGGAAAAAGCAGCAGAAAAATTGTGTAAGGTAAAATGATAAAAGACTTGAAAATAACCCTGGTACAAACCTCACTTGTATGGGAGGATATAGATGCAAATCTTGCTTCATTTTCACAAAAGCTTGCCGCAGTAGAGTCTTCATCTACTGATTTAATAGTACTGCCGGAAATGTTTTCAACCGGGTTTACTATGAATGCAAGTGGTGTTGCCGAAACCATGGATGGTAAAGCCATAAAGTGGCTTGCCGAAATGGCTTCTCAAAAAAAATGTGTGATTACAGGCAGTTTGGTAATTAAAGATGAAGGCAACTACTATAATCGCCTTATATGGATGAGGCCAGATGGCACCTATGATATTTATGATAAGCGGCATACCTTCCGCATGGCGGAAGAAAATAAAACATACAGCAGCGGAAATAAAAAACGGATAGTTGAATTAAACGGCTGGAAAATTTGCCCGATGATATGTTACGATTTGCGTTTTCCGGTATGGAGCCGTAATGTAGCCAATAGCCAACAGCTAATAGCTAATAGCTTTTCTTATGATTGCCTAATTTATGTTGCCAATTGGCCAGAAAGAAGAAGTTATGCCTGGAGGCACTTGCTAATAGGCCGTGCAATAGAAAACCAGGCGTATGTGGTAGGAGTAAATCGTATTGGCCAGGATGGGAATGGCATAGATTATCCGGGTTATTCCGTTGCATTAAGCCCCAAAGGAGAGCCCTTAAGTAACATCAGCCCTAATACAGATAGTATGGAAACGGTAACACTTTCATATAAAGAACTGGAAGACTTTCGGAGAGAGTTTCCTGTCGCCCTGGATGCTGATAAATTCAACATAGAATAACCCAACCTGCTGGCGAACTTATAACTCTTAGTTAGTAGTTTATTTTAATAGCCTATATTTGTAAAAAATATCAGAATGAAGTTAAGTGAAATTATAGCGGTGCAAGGTATGAGTGGATTATACAAAACCGTTGCCCAAGCTAAAAATAGCGTAATTGTAGAATCGTTAATCGATAAAAAAAGAACACCGGTATATGCATCCCAACGGGTGAATAGCCTGGAAGCCATCAGCGTTTTTTGCCAGGATAAGGATATACCACTTGCTGATGTATTTAAAAAGATAGCCGAAAAGGAAAATAAAGGCCCTGCATTAGACCACAAGTCTTCGGAAGCCGATATGCTCAAATACTTTGGCGAAGTGCTGCCGGATTTTGATAAAGAAAGAGTTCATACATCTGATATTCGCAAAATGCTGATGTGGTATAATATTCTTCAAAAGAATAATATGCTCGACATTGAAGAAGAGGTTGCTACCGAAGGAGAAGATAAAGCAGCTTTACCGGTTGCCGAAAATGCTTCTGCAAAGCCAGTGAAGCATCAGCAAAAACAGTCAGCCCCTAAGCCACAAAAAGCCCGTACCGGACAAAAACAAACTGTACGGAAAACCGGGGTAGCCTAGTAATTAAGCGGACTAAATATGAAAAAATATATTGCTTGTCTTTTTATAATCCTATCGGGTTATAGCGGCAATAGCTATGCGCAATCTGCTGCATCACAAACTCCTGATTTGAAAATAGTCTTTATCAGGCATGGGGAAAAACCTGAAAAAGGAAGTAACCTAACTTGCAAGGGACTCAATCGTTCGGTCATGCTTCCTGCGTTGATCAAGAAAAAATTTGGTGTACCCGATTATGTATATGTACCTTCCTTAAAGTTGGGGGAAAAAACCACTCACGCAAGAATGTTTGAGACTGTTGCCCCCATGGCTGCTCAATATAATCTGGATATCGACAGTAAGTTTGACGAGGATGATTCTGCGGGCATTGCCACAGATATATTGAAAAGAAAAGGCACTGTGCTGGTTGTATGGGAGCATAAAGCCATCAATACCATCATTCATGCAATGGGAGTGCAATACAATACTGTTTGGAAAGGTGACGATTACGACACTATCATAATCATCACCTATGTAAATGGTAAGGCAACTGTAATAACAGATAAAGAAGGACTGAATCCTTCCGAAGATTGCCCGAATTAAAGTAAATCTTAATTAGCAGCTACCACATCCAGTATCATAAACGTACCTGGCTTCATAGTGGGTTTGGGTTTAGGCCCGTCTACTTTTACAGAATTAACAGGCATATACTCGGCCGCCGGTAAATAAATGTGGCCAGTTTTAGTATTTATGGCCATGGTTCTTGCACTTCTTTGTGTTTCAAAATTTTGCAATACGCTGTAATTGTTTCCACTTTCTTTTACAATAGTAAGCGTTCCGGTTCCATTTGAGCTATATACAAGCATTCTTTCAGCATCAAAACAGGCAGCATCAGGTCCGTCACCAATAGGAACGGTTGTTACAACAGAGCCTTTATCAGCATCTGATACAACCATCATTTGATTATCGCAAACAGAAAAAAGCCTGCGGCTCTTTTTATCCATTGCCAGGCCGGAAGGGCTTTCGCCCGGTGCAATAGACCATTGCCTTAAAACCTTCATGCTACTTGCATCAATCTCATCTATGGCGTTTTTATCTTCTATGTTTACATATAATTTGCCGTTTCCGTCGGCTACGCAAAACTCAGGCTTCCCTTCTAATGGAATAGTTCCAATAACCATATTTGTTTTTGCATCTATAACCGTAGCATTCTTACCTTTTCCATTCATGGTAAATACCCTATTGGTAACATCGTCATAGGTTATGGCATCCGGTTTTGCCCCGGTAACGGTTACTTTGGTGATAACGGCATTGGTATTCAAATCAAAAACAGTAACCGTAGTATCTTTTCCATCGCTTATAAAACCTTTGTTCAAATCGTCGGCCAATGCTATGCCATGCACTCCATAAGTATTGGGGATCACAGCCATTTGCTTATTAGTATTCAAATCAACCACCTGGACTATATTGCTGTGTGAAACATATAATCGGTTCAATTTTTCATCAACACTTACATAATCCCATCCTCCCGCGCTATCAATTTTTATGCGGTCAGCAATTTTATAGTGCGATTTTTCCTGGGCGTTTACGCATACTCCGATAGATGCAATACAGAATAGTGTTAAAAGGGTGGTTTTCATGGTATAAATTTTAAATTGCCCAAATATAGAATTTCTATGCTACGTAAATATTAACTTTGCGAAAACATAAATAGATGAGCACTGCCGAAACTACTACCATACCATCCATAGATTTTGCGACCAGCGAAACCCAGCAAATGATTGCTGATACCCTGCGCAAATTTGGGAAAGAACATATACAGCCCCATATTATGGAATGGGATGAGAGCCAAAAATTCCCGGTGGAAGTATTTAAGAAATTAGGAGAACTTGGCTTCATGGGCGTTCTTGTACCGGAAGAATATGGCGGTGCTGGTTTTGGTTATTTTGAATACGTTACAGCTATTGTAGAAATATCTAAAATAGATGGCTCTATCGGGCTTTCGTTTGCGGCGCATAATTCTCTTTGTACCGGCCATATTTTACAATTCGGTAACGAAGAACAAAAGAAAAAATACTTGCCTAAGCTTGCATCCGGCGAATGGATTGGAGCCTGGGGATTGACTGAAACAGGAACCGGATCTGATGCCGGAAACATGGCCACTACAGCTGTGAAAGATGGGGACTATTATATTATTAGCGGTGCCAAGAACTTTATTACGCATGGTATCTCGGGTGATGTTTCAGTAGTGATGACAAGGACAGGTGAAAAAGGCGATTCTCATGGAATGACTGCTTTTATCGTAGAAAAAGGTACTCCCGGTTTCACCAGCGGTAAAAAGGAAAACAAACTCGGTATGCGTGCATCGGAAACAGCCGAACAGATATTCAACAATTGCAGGGTGCATAAAAGCCAGGTAATAGGTGAGATAGGCGATGGGTTTGTGCAGGCGCTTAAAGTACTCGATGGTGGAAGAATATCTATCGCTTCACTAGCATTGGGTATTGCCAAAGGAGCCTTGGACGCATCTATTAAATATTCCAAAGAGCGTAAGCAATTTGGCAAAGCTATCAGCGAATTTCAAGGCATTTCTTTTAAACTGTCCGACATGGCAACTAAAATTGAAGCTGCCGAATTACTCATTTATCATGCTGCCGACCTTAAAAACAGGCATCAAAAAGTAACCCAAGAAAGCGCTTCGGCTAAATACTATGCCTCGGAAATAGCCACTGAAGTAGCTAATGATGCGGTTCAGATTTTCGGGGGATATGGCTATACCAAAGATTTCCCGGTTGAAAAATTTTACCGCGATGCCAAACTTTGTACCATTGGCGAAGGCACCTCCGAAATACAAAAACTGGTGATTGCCCGTGAAATACTGAGGTAAGTCGAAAACTAAAATACGAGTAGTATAAATTATGTAGATTTGCTTATCGATAACTTATAAACTATAACAACCTTTTAAACTTATAAAATTATGGCATTTACACTTCCCAAGCTACCATACGATTACAAGGCCCTTGAGCCTAATATTGATGCAATGACCATGGAAATTCACTACTCCAAGCATCACCAAGCCTATGTGAACAACTTAAACAATGCTGTTGCCGGCAAACCGGAAGAAAACATGAGCATTGAAGATATCTGCAAGAATATTTCCAAATACCCGATGGCGGTTAGAAATAACGGTGGCGGACATTTTAACCACAGTTTATTCTGGACTATTATGAAACCCAATGGTGGTGGAGAGCCTACCGGAAAATTAGCTGATGCCATTAATGCAGCCTTCGGTTCATTTGCTGATTTCAAAACCAAATTTGCTGAAGCAGGCGCTACCCGTTTTGGTTCAGGCTGGGCTTGGCTTTGCGTAAGCGGAGGAAAATTAGCCGTATGTTCTACACCTAACCAGGACAATCCGTTAATGGATATTTCCGAATGCAAAGGCACACCTATCTTGGGAATGGATGTATGGGAACATGCTTATTACCTGAAATATCAAAACCGCAGACCCGATTATATTGCCGCCTTTTGGAATGTGGTTAACTGGGATGAGGTTTCAACACGTTTTGAAGCCGCCAAGTAATCCATACTAAGGGATTACTTATTTTATTGCATTGCTATTCATGAGAAAACTCTGTATTCTTTTCTTATGTTTTATGGGATGTATTACTGCATCCGTAAAGGCCAATGGTATGGTTATTCCGGGGAATGTTGTAGGAAATATTGTAATTCTTGACAAGACTGAGGCGTTTGTTGTATTCCCTTCTGATTCGCTAAAAGCCCATGGAAAGGATACGATAACCTTTCACAGAAAGCATAGGGCAATCGCTGCTTTATTGGCTTTTCCTCTCTTGGGTGTTTTCGGGTTGCACCGAATATATATGCATACTGCCCCTGGGGTTCCAATTATATACATTGTTACAGCCGGGGGACTGTTTGGGGTCTTACCCTTTATTGATTTTGTTCTGATACTTCTTAATAAGGATATACACCTTACTTACACCAGCAATCCGCATCTTTTTATGTGGCAAAAACGGTAAAACCTTTTCAGATGGCAAGTGCATCGGTTGATATAGATAAGTATATTTCCCGTTTCCCAAAAGAAATAGGTGCAAAGCTGGAACAAATAAGGGCCATTGTTAAAAAAACAGCTCCTAAAGCAGAAGAAGTCATAAGCTACAAAATGCCTGCCTTTAAACTGAATGGAATGCTTGTTTGGTATACTGCCCATACCAACCACATTGGGCTTTATCCTAAAGCATCAGGAATAGCAGCCTTTTCAAAGGAATTATCTGCCTATAAAACTTCCAAAGGAGCTGTGCAATTTCCATTGGATAAACCCCTGCCACTTGGACTGATAACTAAAATGGTAAAATATAGGGTTCAGGAAAACCTTCAAAAAGATAGGATAAAAGGTTAATATACAGGTCTTTTGTAAAGATAATACTACTATTTCGTCCAATTTTATACCTTTGCGCCCTCAAAAACCAAAATATGACTAAATCGAATCATCAAACCACTGCAAATCCCCCTTCATCAGAAGCACATAAATCGTTAAGCATGTACGAAGCTGTTTTGGCCCGTTTCAACCAGGCTGCCGAAATATATAATCTTCCTACTGATATTGCCGACATACTTCGTGTGCCTCAAAAACAAGTGAAGGTGAATCTTCCTGTTATGATGGATAACGGGAAAGTACAAGTGTTTGAAGGATATAGAATCATTCACTCAACTTATTTAGGCCCATCAAAGGGTGGTATCCGTTATGGCTTGGATGTGAATGACGATGAAGTGAAAGCATTGGCTGCTTGGATGACCTATAAATGCGCCGTTGCAGGCTTGCCATTAGGCGGAGCGAAAGGTGGTATAACCTGCGATCCACGCTCTATGTCAGTTGGAGAATTGGAAAGACTTACCCGCCAGTATACATTGGCTATGGTAGATGTTTTTGGTCCTAACCTTGACATTCCTGCTCCTGATATGAATACCGGCAAACGTGAAATGGCTTGGATCGTTGACGAATATTCGAAATTGAAAAGAGAATCTACACCGGGAGTTGTAACAGGTAAGCCTGTAACACTAGGTGGTTCTAAAGGCCGTGAATCAGCTACCGGAAGAGGAGTTATGATTCATACCCTCGAAGCCATGAAGAAGATAGGCATCGACCGTAAAAAGTCTACTGCTGCTGTTCAGGGTTTCGGTAACGTAGGCAGTTTTGCTGCTAAAATGCTGCACTCTAAAAATATTACCGTAGTTGCTATATCTGACTATACAGGCGCTTATTACAACGAAAAAGGTATTGATCTCGACAGAGCGCTCCAACATCAAAAAGCACATAAGAATACATTGGAAGGCTTTACCGGTGGAGATAAAATATCTAACGAAGAATTATTAACACTTGAGGTAGATGTGTTGGTTCCGGCTGCATTGCAAAACCAAATTTCTGCTGAAATAGCCCATAAGATCAAGGCCAAGCTAATTGTGGAAGGTGCCAATGGCCCAACAGAAGTGGAAGCCGATGAAATTCTTCATGATAAGGGTATAATTGTAGTACCGGATATCCTGGCTAACTCAGGTGGTGTTACTGTATCTTATTTTGAATGGGTACAAAACAAACAAGGTTTCTACTGGCAGGAAGATGAAGTGAATAACCGCCACGATACCTATATGCAACAAGCATTTGAGCAAGTTTGGTATAACTCGAAACAATATAAAACCAACCTTCGTTTAGGAGCGTATATTACAGCCTTTAAAAAGCTGGAAAAAGCCCTCCGTTACAGAGGTAACTACTAAGCCTAAAAGCTTAATTTATTTTAAACGCTCATTCTTACAAAAGGATGAGCGTTTTTATTTATTACAATTTTTTTATGTCACACATGTCACACTTTTTCTCGTTTATTTATACCAAATATAAATTTATTTTCTTAGGTACAAGCTAAAAACCTGCCGGTTACGGGCATGTCGCAGTTCTGAGCAATAAAATTGGAAATTGGCTATAAATAGTGTGTGTGGCAAATGCCTGGCAAAAACAGTCAATGACTTTGGGGGAGGATGATAAGATTTTAGTATGTGGTAGAAATTCTACCATTTAATAAGTGAAATCCGCCATATAATAATTGTGACTTGACAAGGTTCATTTAAAATGCATATTTGTGTTGAATTCAGTACATTTAAGGTATGAGAAAGTATTATTTTTTCGTTTTGATTTTTTATTCCTTTGTCTCCCAGGGGCAAAATTGGATTTGGGCTGTGGGTGGTCAAGGTTCGCCTATATATAAATTTGGCGATACATATCCCATCGCAGTTGATAAATTGGGGAACGTATATTTCGTGTCGACAGACTCTTCTTATATGGCAAAATATGACTCCTCAGGTATATTCCGGCAAATGATTTATGGTCCGCCTTATATGGAATCGGTCAGCTGCGATAGCCACAATAATGTTTATATGTATGGTGATTATTTTGCTCCGTGTACCATTGACAACCAAAAATTCATAACTCAAATAGAAGACATGCTGCTTGTCAAATACGATGTATCAGGCAATCTTATTTGGGCAAAAAGCAGCAAGTCAACATTCAATAGCATGGTATGGGGCCTGGAAAATGGGGAAAACTGGCCTTCTAATCCGGTATGTACTGATAAATATGGCGATATCTATATTACAGGTGAAATAGGAGGCACGGTAAATTTTGGAGCATATACGGTAACTTGTAATAAAATAGTAGGAGGAGGCAATGTCTTTCTTGCAAAGTATGATTCAGCAGGTAATGTATTATGGGCTACTTCAGCCAAAGATTCAGCCCCATTAAATAACACGTATGGTTTGTCCTTAGCGGCCGATAACAATAAAAATGTATACTTAGCATGTGGAATTTTTGTTGCTGGCGGTGGCACGGCTAAATTCGGTCCCTACTTAGTTACCGGATATGGTTGCCTGGTAAAGTACGATTCAATAGGTACTGTCATGTGGGCTAAAGGGTTCACTCCTGCTGTGGCCTGCGTTACAACTGACAAATGGGGAAATGTTTATATTACAGGGCAGCTAATTGGCAGTGCTACCTTCGGTCCATTTACGCTTAATTCCATACAAAGTGGTTTTTATTTGGTGAAGTATAGCCCTATCGGGCAAGTTCTTTGGGCAACCTGTGGCAGACCAGCTACAGTAAGAGAATACACCGGAAGTTATTCTGTTGTATCGGACCATTTTGGTAATGTGTACGTAAGTGTCGGAGGGGCCTCAAGTCAAAATTTAAATCCTGGTAATGATACCCTATTGATAGGTAATGATACATTGGTTCAATATGGCTATGATCCCTCGTATATACTAAAGTATGATTCGTCGGGGAATTTTATATGTTTTACAAGCCTTTCCAGCGGAGGTGATGATTATTCAAGTATAGCGGCTGATTCTTCAGGTGATATTTATGTGGGAGGCGATTTTATTGGAACTCCTTTCCAGGTGGGGACAGCCAACTTATCAGAAGAACCTGGAGCAGTTGAAACAGGTTTTATTGCCAAATGGCACCCTTGCGATTCATTTGGGCAAGCTGTTATATTACCAACCCCACCTACCCCACCTGCATCGAATGAACTATGTAATACTATATTCGTTCCGGATGTTTTTACTCCTGGTGGAGCTTACAATAATATATTTTACGTAAGGTCGGATTGCATAAGCTCGATGGATTTTGAAGTGTTTGACCGTTGGGGAAATAAAGTTTTTGAGTCGCAAAATATTAATAAAGGCTGGGATGGAACATACAATGGAACACCTATGAACATGGGCACATACATATGGGTTTTAAATGCCACTTTGCAGGATGGCTCAAATGTAAAAAGAAAGGGAAGTGTAACTTTAGTAAGATAGGAACAATCAACAAAATGGAATTTATCAATATAGGGTGCTAAACAAAAATTAATAGGAGAGGGGAAAATTATCATTCAGAAATAGATTGGCACTCTTAGCTCTTACTTCTTATCTTTAATGCAACAACCCATTCACCCTTTGTACCAGCTCTAACAGAACAAGGACAAAGGGAGTAGATAGAAACACCCCGTCGAAACGGTCTAAAATACCGCCATGTCCGGGTAAGATACTGCCTGAATCTTTTGCATTAATACTTCTTTTAAAAGCTGATTCCACTAAGTCGCCCATAGTGCCGGCGCAGCTAACAGTGGCAGCCATAACCATCCACAAGATAGGGTGAAGTTCCGTATAAAACATAGAGATTACATACCCAATAATAATGCTTAGCACTAAGCCTCCGAAAAAGCCTTCCCAAGTTTTTTTGGGTGAAATGCGTTCCCAAAGTTTGTGTTTCCCTATAGACATGCCCACCAGGTAAGCACCAGTATCGTTCGTCCATAAAAGAAAGAAGAATCCTAGTAATAAATGGGGGTTGTATACCCCATTATCTGTACTGTAACCTTTTAAAAAGCTTACCCACAAAGCAAATGGCATTACAATATAAATAATACCCGTAATGGTGTATGCAATATTTTGAAATGGTGTCTGTTTGTTCCTGTATAACTCGGAAAAGAAAATACAGGCTGCCAACACAAATGAAAGGTACACTGCAGCTTGAGCACCAATGAGAACCGAAAGAATAACGAGTAAAAAGATGGTTCCGCCGCATATCAATCCTAATCTGCGGTTGGGTAAATATCCTGCATTAATAAGTAGTTTGTAAAACTCATCCAACCCCAGCATGGAAATAGCAAAGAATAGAACCATCAGGGAATATTGGTTCCATGCAATGCCGCCAATCATAACAACCAAAAAGATGGCTCCTGTTAAGGTTCTTTTCAGGAAGTTACTCATGAGAGGATTTAAGAATGATCGTCTATTAAAAACAAGAATACTTCTTTAGGTCCATGGGCTCCATTCACCAATGTTTTTTCAATATCTGCTGTTTGGCTGGGCCCTGTAATGGTGGTTACCTGTGAAGGGAACCCCGGTTCGTATTTCTTTTTTAGTAATCGGAAAGCATCTTTCAGATTGTATACCAGTTGCGAGGTATAGGCTACCGTAATATGTATGTTGGAATATACAGGCAATCTTCTGCCCGATTTTTGGCGGGAGCTTACAATAATGCTACCCGTTCTTGCAACTAAAAATTCGCAATAGGTGATGCCCACATTGCAATCTAAAAAATCTTTTTCGCCTGAGAGAAATTGAATGCCACCTTTTTCGAGCATGGCAATAATTTCAGGTTCGCTGCAAAAAACATTTTCCCATTTGTTTTCTGCAATCAGCGAGGATAATATCTTCGGGAAATCATCTTTGGTTTCGCAGAAAATGAAATTACCTTTTAAGGAGCTGAATACTTTCGCAAATAATAGTTCGAGTGATTCTTCTTCGGGTGTAGTATATATTTCAGCATCCGAATCAGCATAAGAATAATCAACCTCCGATGGGTGGATGAGCGCCTTACGCACTGACTTAAGAACCTGTTCCCGCGACGTGTTATCTTTCATTAAAATAGAGTAGTGCTGGGTGTTTCAGTATTGTTTTTCTCCTGTGCAGGTGCTGTATTTTGCTCTTCTTCTTTTTCTTTGGCTTTATCTATATCGCGTTGTGCCTCTTCCTGCCTCAATTCTTCTTCCGATATTTCCTGGTCTTCCGAAGCTATAATTTCCGGAGCTTTTTCTTTATCAATTCCATTGCCTGATATTCCATTAGTGGAAGGAGGTTGTGAAATATCAGGGGAATCGCCGGCATATATTTTTTTATGCTGAGAAACAGGATGAGATTCTTCTTTTTCAAATGGACGCTTGCCAATGATTCTTTCCAAATCTTCTTTGAAGATCACTTCATTATCGAGCAACTGCTGGGCTACTTCTACAAGCTGGGCCTTGTTTGCAGTTATCAACTCTTTGGTTTTTACATAGGCCTCCTCAATCATGGCATGAACTTCTTTATCGATAGATTCTGCCGTTTTTTCCGAGTAAGGTTTGTTGAAATTGTATTCATTGCCTCCGCTGGAGTCGTAGAAACTTATATTACCAATGTTTTTATTCAAGCCATAATACATTACCATGGCATAAGCCTGTTTGGTTATTTTTTCCAAATCGCTCAATGCCCCGGTAGATATTTTACCGAATATCACTTCTTCGGCTGCTCTGCCGCCTAAGGCTGCGCACATTTCATCCATCATTTGTTCGGTGGTGGTTATTTGTCTTTCATCGGGCAAATACCAGGCAGCGCCCAACGATTTACCGCGTGGAATAATAGTTACTTTCACCAATGGATGTGCAAATTCGAGCAACCAGCTTACTACAGCATGGCCTGCTTCATGGAATGCTATTACTTTCTTTTCGCTAGGCGATATTAAACGGTTCTTCTTTTCCAGGCCGCCTACCACACGGTCAACGGCATCCAGAAAATCTTGTTTATCAATTGCTTTTTTATCGCTGCGGGCAGCTATCAACGCTGCTTCGTTACATACGTTGGCAATATCGGCTCCCGAAAATCCGGGAGTTTGTTTGGCCAGGAAATCAATATCAATGCTGGTGTCTGTTTTCAACGGTTTCAGATGGACCTTAAAGATTTCTTTCCGTTCAATCAAGTCGGGCATATCTACATATATCTGCCTGTCAAAACGCCCTGGTCTTAATAAAGCGCGGTCCAATATATCGGCACGGTTGGTAGCTGCTAATATGATGATGCCGCTGGTGTTGGTGAATCCATCCATTTCCGTAAGCAACTGGTTCAGGGTGTTTTCGCGTTCGTCGTTGGAGCCTTGTGCTACATTGCGTCCTCTGGCACGACCAATGGCGTCAATTTCATCGATGAATATGATGCAAGGGGCTTTTTCTTTAGCCTGGCGGAACAAATCGCGTACACGAGATGCACCTACCCCTACAAACATTTCTACAAAATCAGAACCTGAAAGGGAGAAGAATGGAACTTTTGCTTCACCGGCAACAGCCTTTGCAAGCAAGGTTTTACCGGTTCCCGGAGGGCCTACTAATAAAGCTCCTTTCGGAATTTTAGCTCCAAGGGCAACATACTTTTGCGGAGTTTTTAAAAAGTCTACTATCTCTTTTATTTCCACCTTTGCTTCTTCCAGTCCGGCAACGTCGTTAAAGGTGATATTCACGTTGGTATCCTTATCGAACAAGGTAGCTTTTGACTTGCCAATGCTAAATATCTGGTTGCCTCCGCCTCCGCCTACCCGGCGCATAAGGAACATGAAAACAATCACCATTAATCCCACAGGCAGCACCCAGGAAAGTATACTTCCCCAATCTGTTTGAGTACCTTTTTCTGCCTGCACTTTTTCATCGTTCGGAAAGTCTTTTTCCGCATCATTGAGCATCGTCACAAAAACGTCTGCACTAATTATTTTAATAACGTATTGCGGCCCTTTGCTATTGGCAACATCCTTAAACTGCGGTAGTTTAAGGGCGTTAGGAGTAAGATAAATATCAGCCTCGTCGTTTGTCAACAGAATTTTTGAAGCGTAATGGGGGTTTAGCACATTGTCTACAAACCAGGGAAAGGTTTCTTCTTGTGCAGAAATGTTGGTGTTTCCTATTACTTCAATTATAATAAAGCCGGCCAGGATAATACCATACACCCAATAAAAATTGAACTTGGGCTTGAATGGCTTATTAGGAAGAGGCTTTTTAAGCTTCTTCAAGGGGTTATTGTTATTATCAGCAGGTTGCTGTGGTTTTTGTTCGGTGTCGCTCATTGGGTTACATTCTTTTGTATTCGGGTTCGGGGACAACTTCTTCTAGTTCTGCGTCGCCCCATAGTTCTTCCAGGTTATAAAAACTTCTCACCTGGGGTTGGAAAATATGCACTACCACGTCAATATAATCCTGTAAAATCCATTCTGCATTTTCATATCCTTCACGGTGGTAGGCATGCTGTCCGGTTAATTTATATACTCCTTCTTCTATGGCTTTTGCAATGGCATGTACTTGTACAGAAGAAGTTCCATCACAAATAATAAAAAAATCACAAAGGCTATTTGGCAATTTCTCCATATTCAGGCAGACAATATTTTTACCATTTTTATCTGCTATGCTACTTACAATAGCATCTTTTAATTGGGCAGGAGATATGTTTTTTTCTTTTTTAGGCATTCTTTTTTTACCGTTCTTTTTCTGATTCTTGTCAGACTTTTTTTATAATACGGCCTTTAAGCTGCAAAGTTATTAATTTTATCCTTCAAAATGAGGCCAGACACTTTATTCATTGGGCATCCTGTTAAAACATTAGAAAGGGTTAACTCCACTAATAGTTATGCTCTCGACTTTATTAAACAATCGGCTCCGACCGAGGGATACATAGTGTGGGGCAAGGAGCAATTTGCCGGGCGTGGTCAGCGTGGAGCCGCCTGGCAAAGCGAACCGGGCTCTAACCTTACGTTCTCTATCATTCTGCGCCCACAGTTTCTCCCAATAGCGGAGCAGTTCCGGCTTACCAAAGCTATTGCCTTGGGTATCGCTTCTTTTGTATCGCATTGTATGGAAAATGGTGCTCATGTTAAAATCAAATGGCCAAATGACATTTATGTTAAAAATTGTAAAATCGCAGGTATCCTCATCGAAAACGTGCTCGAACAATCCATACTGAAGTATTCGGTAGTTGGTATCGGGCTGAACGTTAACCAGGTGGTTTTCGATCCTTCACTGCCCAATCCCACGTCCCTGAAACTGCTTACAGGCAAGGATTTTAATCCCGAAGATTGTTTGATGCAACTTTGTTCTTTCATAGAGAAACAGTATCTTGATTTACGTGCGATGGATTACTCGCAAATAGACGCTGCATACTATAATTTACTTTACAGGCGTGGTGTTTGGGGCGATTTTCAATTGCGCGGAGAAAATATAACGGCGGAAATTGAAGGCGTAAACCCTTCGGGACACTTGATTTTAAAGAAGAAAAGCGCAATTAACAATTCTTATGAAATAATAGAAGTGACGGACATTAAGCAATTGATATTTTTGTGAGAAATTATTGCGAAATTCGCACCCTTTATTAAAAGTGTATTATATTGCACGCTAATTACAGGCCAGATGACATTTAGTTATAGTACAACCCACCAGGGAGGAATCACCATTTTTAAACTGGAAGGCGAAATAATTGAAAAAGGTCAGACGACGGGGCTTATGGAACAGATTGACACGCTATTATCTTCCGGCAAAAAAAACATTGTGCTTGACCTGGGCGGGTTGCGTTACATGAACAGCAGCGGACTGAATGTGTTGGTGAACATACTCACCAAAGCACGCAATGCAGGAGGCGATGTATCGGTTTGCCATCTTTCTGAAAAGATTAAAAGCCTGCTGGTAGTTACCCGTCTCGATACTATATTCCATATTGTGCCCACGGTAGAAGAAGCTGTGCAAAGGCTTAAATCGTAATTAAAAAATTTCCATTTAATTTAAGTAATATTTTTTTCAATATGAAAGTTGACATTTTATTAGGTTTGCAATGGGGCGATGAAGGCAAAGGCAAAGTAGTAGACGTGCTTGCCCCAAAATATGACATCGTTGCCCGTTTCCAGGGCGGTCCAAACGCAGGGCACACGCTGGAAATAGGCACCGTGAAATATGTGTTACATACCATCCCCTCGGGTATTTTTAATAAGAATATATTAAACGTAATAGGCAATGGCGTAGTTATCGACCCCATCAGCTTTATGGAAGAGGTGAGGGGCATTGAAGCGCTCGGAATTGATATTTGCCAGCATCTGATTATATCTACCCGTGCCCATTTAATATTACCTACTCACCGTTTGCTCGATGCCTCATCCGAAGCTCAGAAAGGACATGAAAAGATAGGCTCCACATTGAAAGGAATTGGTCCGGCATATATGGATAAAACAGGACGTAATGGCCTGCGTATAGGTGACATATTGGAACCAGATTTTGATAAACGTTACCAGTTTTTGCTTGAGAAGCATAAGCATATCCTGGCTACCACTGCTGCAGGTTTCCAGTATGATGTAGAAAAATTGGCGGCCGACGAAAAGAAGTGGATGGAGTGCATCAATTTTATTCGTACGATGAAATGCATGGATACGGAATACCTTTTGAACGATGCATTAAAGAGCGGTAAAAAAATATTAGCTGAAGGTGCACAAGGTTCACTGCTCGATATCGATTTTGGCTCCTATCCTTTTGTAACTTCTTCATCAACTACCTGTGCCGGGGCGTGTATTGGGTTAGGTCTGGCACCTGCTGCCATTGGCAATGTAGTGGGAGTTTTCAAAGCTTATTGCACCCGTGTGGGTTCAGGGCCATTCCCAACAGAACAGTTGAATGAAATTGGCGACAAGATATGCACCATTGGCAAGGAATTTGGCTCCACCACCGGGAGGAGAAGAAGATGCGGATGGCTGGACATTCCTACCTTGAAGCGTGCTATTATACTCAACGGGGTTACCTGCCTGAATATGATGAAAACCGATGTACTCAACTCTTTCGACGAAATAGAAGTATGTACACATTACATGATCGGAGACAAGAAAACCGACCAGGTTCCTTATGATTTAGGAACGCCCAGTTTGAAAGCTGTTTACCAGAAATTTAAAGGTTGGGGAGAGATAACAGACATTAGCAGCTACGATAAGCTTCCTGAAGAACTCAAAGAATATATTCGGTTTATTGAAGATGCAGTAGGTGTTCCTATAAAAATGATTTCTGTAGGACCCGAACGAAACCAGACACTCACCAGGTAAGCAGCGCCATGAAGGCTGAAAAAAAAATTACTCTTTTTGCTATAGGAATCTTCCTGTTCGTTTTCCTGCCTGTGTATTGCAGTGCCCAGTCTGCTGCCAAGCCGGGCAGTCGTGTTATTCACGTAGTTCATGCCAACAGCCTTGAATTTGATAAACGCCTGGGTGATGGCGCACAAAGGCTTATCGGGAATGTGGTGCTTGCGGATGACAGCACTACCTTGTATTCCGACAGCGCGTATTCTTTTCCCGACAATTCATTCCGGGCATTCGGCCATGTGCATATGTCGCGCAAAGATTCGGTAGACCTGTATGGAGATTCACTCCACTATAACGGCATTACCCGCATTACGCAAGTATATGGTAAAACCATAAAGTGTGTGCGTAAAGGAATGACATTAACTACCAAACATTTATTGTACGATATCAGCGGACATTCGGTAAACTATTGGGACGGAGGAACCATTGTAGATAGCAACAACACCCTTACCAGCATGATTGGCATTTATAATAGCGCCGAAAGAATGTGCTATTTTAAAGAGCGGGTGGTACTTACCAATCCAAAATATGTTATTCATTGCGATACTATGTTGTATGCTCCCGATTCGAAGGTGGCCTTTTTCAGGGGACCCACCCGTATCACCAGCAAGAGCAATTTTATGTATTGCGAAAAAGGATATTACAACACGTCAAGAAATTACTGCCAGTTTTGGCAGAATCCGTACATGCTTAATAAGAAAGGCGATAGCCTGAGCGGTGACCAGATTTATTACGACCGCAACCGCGATTATGGCCAGGTGCTGGATAATGTATCGCTGGTAGATACGGCTGATAATATTATTCTAAAAGGAGATTATGCTGAATACAATGGTGGTGACGAAACCATACTGGCGACCTGCAAAGCCTTGTTATTACAGGTATATAACAAAGATACGCTGCACCTGCACGGCGATACATTGTTTGGCAAAAACATTTCGATGACCGATACCAATAAAAATGGAAAGCCTAAGCTGATGCTTGCCTATCACCATGTAAAATTTTTCAAAAAGGATTTATCAGGCAAATGCGATTCGCTTACTTACGATGAGAAAGATTCTATTATGCGCATGTTTTATGCACCCATATTGTGGTCGGATGAAAATCAGCTTACGGCAGATTCTATGCGGCTTCATTTCAGAAACAAAAAGATGGATATACTGGATATGCGCGGGCACTCTTTTATCGTATCCAGGGATACGCTTGCATCTAAATTATTGAAAGACGATTCGGCTGCATCGGCTCAAAGCATGAAAGACACGCTTGTCTCGGACAGCCTTCACCCGGCACACGATTCACTCAGTACCGACAGTTCTCATTTACACCACGATTCTGTAACTGTAATTAACCGGATTGTACACGGCGGCGATACGCTGCAATTCAACCAGGTGAAGGGTAAGAATATGAAGGGATATTTCAAAGATAATAAGATGTATAAAGTGAAGGTAATGGGCAATGCGCAAACCATTTATTATGTATATACCGATAATAATGCCACTCTGCTCGGAGCCAACCGCGCCGATTGCAGCAACATGGTTTTAT
>JABDCH010000030.1 GCA_013288205.1 Bacteroidota bacterium
AAATAAGGCCCGTTATATTTATCGGGCTGGGGCATGTTCCAATAGCTTAGTGCGTCGGGTGAGCCTTGCCATTCATTTGTAAATGCTGGAGGCATAGCAGGAGGTTGATGAGTGTGCGAAGCATAAACCGGATTTAGTTTGCTTTCTGTAGTGGCAGTATTCTTAGCATTTAATGGAAGCCTGCCTGCCAACACAAAATCACTGCCTTCTTTTTGCCAGCCGGTCTCTGTCCTTTTGCCACTTGTCATACTTAAATGTCCCGGTTGAATAGTGCCCGGCATGTAGTGTCCTTTTTTATCTCTGTGCAATGTAGCATTTGATAGTTCAACAACTTTATTAAGTGTATCAACAGCAGTTGCCAGGGCAGCATGCGCATACATTTTACCAGGATGTTGGGTATCCTGTTTATAGCCTGAGTCAGCAAAAATCATCACCATTCCCGGCTTTATGTTATTCGGATCGGTGGTAGTATCTCCATATTTTGTTAAATCCTTTACTATGTCGGGGACATAGCTGTGAAATCCTTTAATACCTAATGAATCGGCTCCCTGTTTTATATAATGACCGCAATCTGTTTCAGTAGTATCGTAATTATGTCCGTATGTATACAAGCTATCATGTTGACGCACCTTATAAAAAACGGGAAGAACTATTTTACCATATTCGTCCAGCGGCATAAGGCCCTTGCCAATAGGCTTTGTTATTTTTTTATTGTTTGCAATAACAAAATTAGATTGGCCAAAAGAACGTGCGGTTGCCAGCCACATAGCCTCGCGTACTTGCTTCAATGAGGCCGGAGCAGCCTTCTTTTTGGGAATTATCTTTTTTTTAGGGTTGGAATTGGTTGGTTTATTATTTCCCATACGGACAAAATTTTACTAATTACCTAAAGATATTCAAGCAAAAAGTATTTTAACAAAAAGTCAATAACTACCTATAATTTGTAGCTAACCAGTTTATTCCATTCACCTATATTTGTACCATGCAATACAAAGATAGCTATCTTGTTTATACACTAATTATATGAAGAACTTATTTACCCTTTGCCTGCCTTTTATTGCGTTGTTGGCAGCCTGCAATAATAAAGCACAAAATACTCCCAAGCAAAAACTATCCTTACAGGAGATTCAGAATCTTTTACAGGGCACTTGGGCCCCGATAAGTTATGATACGATACCTTATTTATATGAAACGTACGATAAAAGCAAAATCCACTACACAGTTAAGTACCCTAAAGACTCAGCTTATTTAAAAACAATAAACAGCTCTCCCAATTATTATCTATCCTATCAATGTCCTCCGGATTCAATAAACGATATGGGAAATGAACAAGGAGCCATTCATCAAAGAGATTCGATACATGGTGTATACATACTTACTCAACGTGACTATACCCGAAAGGTAATTGTCCTTATAATCGAAAAAATAACAAAAGATACTCTTATTGAAAGCGACGGAGAAGACGCATTTATTTCTATCAAGATGCACTAATAATCGGGTTATGAAGGGCAAAGAAACTATATTCTTCTAAAAATGCATTAACACAGAGTATCGCCCACATCTCTTTATTCCTCTTTCCCGTTCACCCAGTTAAGGCAGTAGCAAAGTTGTATCCACAGCTCTTCTATGCGCTCGAGTGAAAGCTTATCGGCATCCAGGTGAAAGTAATAACGCAGCAGGGCTGCTCTTTTCAGGGTATCGCTCGAATCGAAATCTTCCTTGTACTTATCTACTTTTTTTTTAGCACATCGCGTGCCACCATAATGGAATTAAGGCACACATCGAGGGCCCCCAGGTAATAAATGTCAGTATCATCATCCCGTTGAAATACCCTGGCATCGGATGCTTCGCGTATTACGGTAGCCTCAAACAAAGTAGCGCTTGCCTTAGAATAGCTTTGAAAGGCTAAATCCATGCACTGCATTTTGGTGTAGGTGGTAGCGGTTTTGAAATATACCACACAGGGTTCCTCGTCACCGGGCATGGTAAGCATAGACATCTTTACCTTGCATTTGAGTTTTTCTTCCAGTTGCTTGCGTTTGTCTTCGGCTTCCTCGTATACCTTGGTAAAATTCTTTTCTTCTTCGGTTTTCTTTGTCATGTTATTTGAGTAGTTATACGTTGTAAGTAGTCATCACGTCATTGCGACCGCGTGTCGCCTTGGCTATAGCGGTAGCACAGGAACGAAGCAATCTCTTTAAACAATTGAGACTATTCGTCCGAATGGATGACGAAATTCCACTCCCACAAAAATAAACCAACAAAAAGGGTTTTATTGAAAAGTCAATGACCGAAGAGATTGCCGCTATCTTTTAAAAGCGCTATCGCTTTTCCAGCTTGGTAAATTGCCCTTCGTTATTCGGGTCAAAATAGTACCATGTGTGTGAAATGTATTCACCTGTATTTACCATTTTCCCATGGGCATTTATGACGTAATCATCCTGAACTACCTTACAAAATATGGTATCTCCGTAAACTATTTTAGCCGGCTTGTCTCTGAAAATAGCTTTTGAAACATGAATATTATAAGCAGCATTAATTTGGCACTCGAAATGTGTTAATGGATCTGATCCCCCGATGATAAGTTTATCACACATTTCACCACCGGGTAAAAAGGTGCTCAATGTAATATAGGTTGCACAGCTATCCTCATTCAAAAGATCACCTATTGAACGAGTGTAAATTAGCACCCTCAGATTTCCTCTGTCTGGAAGTCTTGCATCGCCAGCAAAGCCCGGATGTTCCGGGGCGTATGGGTCATTACTCCATTGTTTATCATCCCGGCAAAAAAACTTCAACGCATCAGTGTATTTAATCATCCTATCAGTATATCTCATGGTGTCTTTAAGTACACTTCCATCTCTCATAAAGTCGCCGGATATGGTGCACCCAAGTGGGAGATTTGCTTCAGGAAACTTCTTCATAAGTATTTCAAACGCATTTGAATCGGCCTCAGTTCGGTTTGCCTGTTTATCTGTACTATGAGAATTGCACTGAATAAAAAAGAGAGGTAATAAAACAGCCAGCAAATATCCCGATGTAAATATTTTTATATACATTCCTGCTTTTATATTTCTATTTGCCATCTTCTTCATTAGCGCTTACCTGACTTACAGTATATATTACATCGTGGTTATTGGATGACTTAAAAGGTCTTACTCCACTCAATGTTTTGGTTAATTCGTTTAAATAAAGTCTATTCTCATCACTCTTGCCATGTGCCGAATCAGTGGAAGCTACATCGGCATAAAGGTAATAATATTCTTTTTTCTGGGCATCGTATTTCCGTCCGTATATTACCACATAGTGATCTGTAGTAGCAGGTACACCAGGTGGTTCGTTAGGTAACGTGCCATTTTTGTAGTTTAATGTGTGATTAACACCCACCCTTACTCCATTGTCCTCATCCAGTTGCTCATCAATATAATTTATTCCTCTATCAAAATCTTTCGTAGCATGTATACTTGTATGGTCGCTCGTCTCTAGCGCCATCTGCAATTGGTTTATATTACCTGCTATAGGGGATATTTTTACAACTTCTAGTATATCTGCACACGCTTTAAAGCATTGGCCAGCTAATTGCGTTTCCCAGTTATCTCGAACATTTTCAAGCGTCACATCATTTTTTGCATTTGTATTTTCGTCGGAACTGACTTTAGCGAATATCTTTGATGCGGCGCTCCCCATACTTTCAACGGCGCTTTTCTTAACAGGTTTTGTCTTATTTTTAGTTTTTATTTTAGAAATTATTTGCGGCCTTTTCAAATTTGGTGCAGGCAAAGCTGTTGCATTATTCATGTTTCCCTCCTCGGGCGTATATCCATTGAGCTCTGAAACTTTCACTGTCAGTATAGATTCGTGCGCTGGCACCTGTGGCTCCCATTTATAACCGGGCGAGGGGCTGCTATATATAACCTTAGCTGCCTTTTTACTTTTTGGTTTGCTTTGAAGTTTAAGCTCGTTAAACGAAACCGGACTGAATGAGCGAAAAGAAGAACTGTGTGTATCTGCCAAAATACTGCGTTGCATTTTTTCAATCGTAGCCTTGGAAGGCATAAGTTTACCTGGCGGATAATAAAGATTGGCACTATCTTCAGCCGGTTCAAAAAAATCTTCCTGCTTCAGTTGTTCAACCAATTGTTCCAGCATGGAACGTTCGGCCTGCCGAAACCCTTCGATGCTGTTTATTTTTGGTGCCACAGATAATTTAAGTTATAGTTACAAAAACAAAAAGAGATAAGTGAAAAATGAATTCTCCACTTATCCCTTACCACTTATTCCTTATTACTTTATTACAAGTTCCACTTGATATTTCCTATCAGCAGTGGAATCTTCATCACCAATTTCTTGTCGTTAGACTTAGCGGAAAAAGGGTTCTTCATAAACACACAGCTTTGCAGGGTATCTATAGTTAATGCCTGGCTGTTGTTGCCATACACCACTTTGATGCTGAATGCCGGGATAAGTTGTATTTTACCTTGCGGTGCAATAGCAATAATATTGTTTATTTCTTCTTTATACAACTCGATGGAACCTGTGTATTTAAACTGGCCATAGCCCTGCCCTATCGGGAAGTTGCCTGCACCGTAGTTGTTTTCCATTGCCTGTTCTTCATCATATTCTATGGATGTGATGCCTACCAGGGGGGTGTTGCCAAAAAGCATTACCTGCACATCGCCCCAGCTATAGTTGATACCGTTTATTAATGGATTTGCCATGTTTTATTATTTAAAGTTATTTTATTAGTTGTCAGTGACCAGTTATCAGTGGTCAGTCCATAAGTCATTTTCTGACAACTGACTACTGTTAAACTGTTACCGCAAACTGAAGGTTAATTACTATTTCCCTTGCTACACCAACGGGTTGCAGGCTTACACTTACCACCAGCGTACTGGTTGAAAGTACATTCTGCGCCGGGTTAATAGTTACGCTGAATCCGCTTAATTCGGGTCTGCCTGTATTCGGGTTGGTTTGCGACATATTGCTCAATGCTTGCTCACCCAGTCCTTCAAAAAAGGCCACGGTAGAGTTGGTGAGTGTTCCATCGGAATTTAACACCAATGGAGCGGCAAGTTGTGCCACATAAGCTGAATATAATTGCCTTGCCGCTTTATCGAAGGTGCGGTTGTTTTCGATGTAAGCGTAATCGCTGGTGTAAGCGGTAGCGCAATGCGAATCGTTTACGAATGTTCCATTAGGGCTGTCATTCACAAATTGGCGACCGAAAATGAAGCGATAGGCATCTACCGAATTAATGGTTCCGGAAGATAGATTGCTCAACAATTCGCCACTAGCCAATGCAGGAACTGCGTTCTCCACTCCATCTGGGCTGAGTGTGTAAGTAGCTACCCATGCAATATCGTCCGATACTTGCGCACGGCTAACCAGTCCCAACACATCACCCAATTGGGTGATAGAAATTCCGTAAGCGTTATACAAGTAATTGCCTTGTGCACCTCCATCCTGTCCGGCAACTACGGATACGTGTTCGGAATTGCAAATGGATAAATCGGTAAGCGCAGCCGCCAATAAAGAGCCGGTAGGGTTGATGAGTGTAGCGCCCAGTAGAACAGATACTCCAAAATTATCGGCTGTAATAATAGCTGCCACTTGTTCTTGTATCGCTTCTACATTGCCTTTTAAATTAGCCATGGTAGGAGCTGTTGCCACGTTGCTGTCCTGGTAAACACCTATCTGGCGGATGGCCCCGGTAGAATAATTAAACAGCGTGGTTACTTCTGCAAAGCCATATCCTGTCCAGGAAGATGGAGATTCGGAAAACAACACATACAAGGTGCTGTTAGGGCTTTGTATAAAGAAACGGTTAATATGATAATAGAATGCATCCAGTTGGCTGGCCACACCGGGAGTGGTTACACTATGGCTATAAGCAAAAGGAGAACCGGCATTATTGGTTACAGCAGCAGTTAAAGGCGTACCTGCATTAGAAAATATACCTTGCCCGGCCATGACTATAATTGCTACTGTATTGGTACTGGGGGAGGCAGTAAATCCGGTAAGCCCTGATTGTGCATTGATAGCGGCAGCAAGGTCAGTTGCAAGCGTATCGCCGGTATTATCGGTTACATCACCCGAAGTTAATGTGTAATTACAAAGTATAGTAACGTTACCCTGGCAATCTACATACTTAACTTGCATAATATCGCCAACATCTCCTACAGCGGTTATTGTTAATGTGATTTTAGCCTTGGTTTCTCCAAAATGATTGGGAGCAATGCCTAATGCAATAGCATCGGAAATACCACCCAGTTTGGCTTTCTGCCCGTTTGTAATGGGGCAATGGGTAATTGCCAATGTGGTAGATGTAGGATAAAATATCATTCCCGATACAAAATCCTGCCCCAGCGGCTGTCTGCCAAGTCCGCCCTGTCCTCTATTAATTGTTACGTTATTCATGCTTTATATTAATTGTAAATGGTTAATGGTTAATGGTTAATGAGATTCATTTAGCATTTACAATTCACCATTTAGCATTTGTATTTGCTTCTATCTCTTTTTTCTTATCTAATATTTCTTCTCGGGTATATTCGTGCAGCACACGCTTGCGTGCAATGTACTTTCCCGGAAGCAATATTTTTTTCTGTTTCTTGCCTACCTTCAGCAAAGCTGCTTCGGCAGGCACTTTTGGGTCGAGGTCAACCAGGTCATGCAGATCATTACCGGGAGAGAAAAAATATCCGTCAACTGTAACATATACCTGTTCTACATGACTGCAGTTCGCGCTCTCCAGTGCTTGCACCAGGCTATAGGCTTGCGCATTCGTTAGCCCGGTAATAATCTCTTTCCCCGGAGAAGTTTTTGTTGTTGCTTTTATTGTTTTAGTCCCCATAGTGTTGATTTGATTGGTATTAGTTTGCTGCTTGGACGGATGTTTCTCTCCAAACATTCCCATCAAATATGAATGAGATGTGGTATCCTTGTTTGGAAGTTATAGGAATCGTAATAGCTTGACTGAAACCGGTACCAAAAATTATTTTTTTGCTGCTTGTTCCATTCGCGCCTACAAATTGAAAATCCATCTTATCGCATACATTACTGCGGGTGTTGTATACATAAAATACGATGGTGTCTTTTATGCTGTCTGTTGGCTGGATGAATGTTTGGAACCCGCGTGGTGTAAATTTGAATGTATCTTTCGGGCCCTGGTCAGTCGGTGTGAGATACCAGTAGGTAAGTGTACGGCCTGTGTTGTCGTCGTTCGGAACCGTTCCGAAACGGGGTGAGGTGCTTTGCGCTTTTACTTGGCTAATGGCTAATAGCTGATAGCCGATAGCCAATAATATGAGTGTCTTTTTCATGTTGTTTAGTTTGTAGTTTATATCTTATAGTTTATAGTTCCTTTTGTCGGGGTTGCCCCCGAAGCAGCATTACTACGGCTCCGGGGTTCTTGCCCGAATCAACCTCTATGAAAAACTATTGTGTGATGTTGGTATATAAAGCCATTTGATCGCCGAAACCGTGGTTAACGTCTACTTTGAAAATACCTTTCACATACCACAGGTCGCTGGGGTTGCTGGTACGTTTCATTTCCAGTTGCACGTCGTCGGTGCTGTTTACGCCAATCCATAAATTACTTTGAATATCGGGGCGGCCAACGGTTAAGAAAACTGTGCCTGAATCGAGCCCTGACAGGGGAACAATGTCATGCCCTTTGTAACGGTTAATGCCGCTTTGGGTAGAATCAATGTTCTTGAAGTCATCGGTGCGCAACGCTTCTTCATACGTATCCTGGTCGGTGTAGCTCATAAAATATCTCAAGCCTAGCGGACCATATTTATAGCACAATGCCTTGCTGATGGGGTTATTCATCAGCGTTTGGCGCATTAAGGTTAGTTTGTCTCTTACATTGCTGGTGGTGAGCGCAGCCCAGCTACCTATCTTCTGCACGGTTGAATCGCTCAATGCTTTGTATAAAAAACCATCGAACATATAATCGGCATTTGTTTGCAGTGTGTTGTCAGTATACCCTTTGCTGGTAGGCGCCACATTTGCTCCGGTAGGATCAAACATCATACGCGAATTCCAGAACGCCGTTTCGAAATATTCATTTAGGCGTTTCATGTATTGCAGCATGATAAAGTTTTCGGCCGTTGGAGGCAGCGTGCGATCAACCAGCCTGTCTTGTTCAAATTGTTCGGCAAAAAAGTGTTGTTCAAAATCGGCAGGGTTAAACTCCTGGTACATTTCAAACTTTTGCGGGTCGAGCACGCGGCCATCCACCGTTATATTGCCCGAGCTTACGGGTGTTGCAGCATAATGCTGTATGAGTCCGCTCACTTCCACACGCGGTATGGTAATTTGTTTGCGGATGCCATCTACTACGTTGGCACAGCCTTTTACAATGGTATCTACATCTACCACTGCTCTAGTGATCATGTAATCTAATGCGGGACCGGACCAACTCGTGTCCTGGATATTTAGTACGTCTGCCATGTTATATTAATTATGAGTTATGAATTATGAATTAAAAATTGTAAATTGTTAATGGTAAATGAGATTTATTTAGTATCCCGATAGCTATCGGGAACAATTCAGCATTTACAATTGATTGTTATTTGGGGTTTTTGTCCATTTCGCGTTTCTTTTCTGCCATAGCCGAAGCAATGCTTGCAGGTCTTGAAGAACCTCCGGCATTTTCAACGTTCAGCTTGGCTGCAGCCCGGTAGGTGGTAAGTCCCTGCATCAACGAGCGAGTTCTATCCTTATCGGCTACATACAAATCAACCCAGGCATTCTTGGCTTCCGCTTTTATTTTGCCGGCTTTCACAGCTTCATTCACCACTGTGTCGGCTTCGGCTTTCAGCGCAAGGGTTTCAGTTTCTTTGTTTTTATGTTTTAAGGTTTCGGCTTCCAGTTTGCTTAGCTTGCATTCTTCTTCCATGCGGGCATATTTCTCTCTCAGTTCCGTCAATTCTTTTTCTTTGCATACAATGGCTTCTGAAAGTTTATCCTTCCGATAGCTATCGGAATCATCTTTCGATGGGATGCCATTTTTCAATGCCCTTACGGCTTTTAGAAATTCCTTTTCCGAAGCGTTTTCCGGAAGTTCCAGCAAGGCTGCGAGTCCTTTCATGTGTTCTGTATTTATGGGTTGTTGGATACTATTTACCACCTCCAGCAACTTTTTATAGGCTGCCTGCGGTGTTGTTTTTTCTGTAATTTTAGGGAGGTTGGCTATTGTAGTTATATCAGCTATTTCATCTATGAATTTATTTTCGAGGCAGGCTTCTGCATCCAGCCATGAGGTTTCGTCCATCATATCGCTCATTTCATGTTCCGATATCCCTGTGCGCGGGCACAGCATTTTGATGAGCGTTTGTTTCAGTGTATCCAGCTCTTTTGTGTCGCCGCCACTGGGATTGTGGAGCATCATTTGTCCCCATTTCACCATTTTGCGGCTTCTGCCGGCTTGCAGTATAACGCCTGCCATGCTCACTGCTATTCCCACGCACACGGTATCGACCGGTATGGAACACGATTTGATGGCGGAGTAAATAGTCATGCCATCTACAATGGAACCGCCCAGGCTGTTGATGTGTATCTCGATGCCTTTTTTATCCCGGCTTTCCATATAAGCCAGGTATTCTGCAAATTCTTTTCCGCTGATGCCACTCACGGTGCCATCTTCGTTTCTCGTCTCCCCTATTACATCATAAATTTGAAGTACGGGGATGTCTGCCTGTTCGTTCTTGCAAAAAATCATTTCAGTGGTCAGTGGTTAGTTATCAGTGGTCAGTTATCAATAGCCAGAAAAAGAATACAGTTACTGACAACTGATTACTGTCTACTGGCTACTGCATTGCAAAAATAGACCGCGAAAAGGGGGTTGGAAAAAAAGTCATTGACCAGTCAATGACTGTCGGAGCCCGACCAGCAAGTATTTCGATGGGAGGTTGCTATTGAAGTGTCAGAAAAAACAATATTCTTTTTCAAGCGACGTTAATTATATTCCATTCCAACTTAAAAATCAACCTCTTGAAAACCATAATCCTGTTAGCTGCGCTATGCATTCCATTCATGGCTTTTTCGCAGACAAGTAACCAATATGATACTATAATAATAGGGCTTACCATTGGATATAATAATGCCAATTGGGAGAAAGTACCTGCAGGCGTAAAAACTCAATTCAATAATTCTACCGGCTCTTATGTGGATCTTGGAGGTGAACGTCATCTTTTCAGGAACCATCCCGATTGGTCACTTACGTTTGGAATTATGGAAAGTGATAATACTATTGTGAGTAATGCTTTGCTAAATACAGATGCCGCAGGAAAAACTATTTTAACCATAATTCCACCCAATACCAATTATACACAAAATGAAATAAATATATCGGCATGGGGAATACATTTGGGAGTTCAATACGATATCCTGACAAGCAAAAAAGGAAATTCAAAAATTTTTATTGGAACCGGGTATGCTATACAGTTTATTACTGTAACAACTGACTATACAACAAAAGGAGACACCACCATATCTTATTCGAACTATAAAAACATAGCCCTTTTCGAGCAAAAAATAATCGGAAGGGTAGGGTTTGGGTTTCGCTATAAAAGTCCTATTTGGTGGTACTTTTCCCTGGACGGATCTTATGCCTTAAATAGCCTGTTTACTAACAATGACGGGCCAGACCTATCACCCTACTTCATTGGGGGCTCTTTCGGTATTAATTTTGGACGCCGGAAAAATTAATTGGGTTACCTGATATACCACTGTTGAAAACTACAGCCTCAAAAAGGGTTTTCCAGTCATTGACTTCTCAATAAAACCACTTTTCTGTGGAGTACCTTTGCATTGTAAAGCTGATAGCTAATGGCTATTGGCTGATAGCTCAAAAAAATGGCCTTAAGTTTCAAAAAACCGATTCAGTCCAGTTTAAGTCCCCGCTACAAATTGCTGGTATGGGCCTTTATGCAGCTTACCGGGAAAGACAACGAAGCCCATGCCATACGTTCCATTATAGAAGAAAAGTTCGACAAGATGCCCCTGCCCGACAAGCTGATGTATAAACGCTACATTGAAAAACATTTCCCCGAAGAGATGAAGGGGTTTGAGCAGTTTTGAGGAAGGATAAATCCTTATTTTTTAGGCATTTTAAATCCTATTCTTTTTCTTTTAGAAAAATTTTCTTGTGTTGCCTTATCTTGCAACAACAAATTTAATGCTTCATATACATCGGCAAAATTTTTATTGTATTTATGTTCCAGTTCGGCAATTTTATCTGCCAATTCCTTATAATGGACTGCAAACTGCCGCATCACTACAAATGCTCTTATAATAGAAATATTAACTTCGATGGCCTTCTTGCTATTCAACACACTTGATAGCATGGAAACACCTTGTTCAGTAAACGCAAAGGGCATATACCTTAATCCTCCCCAACTTGAGGACGCAAATTGCGACCTCAAAGAATTATATTCTTCCCGGGTCAATTCAAACATAAAATCAGAAGGGAATCGTGTAATATTACGTCTTACAGCTTCCTTCAGTCTCTTTGTTTCAACCCCATAAAGTTCTGCCAGATCAAGGTCAAGCATTACCTTATGTCCTCTTATTTCGTATATCTTCTTTTGAATAACGGTTATTTCCATGCCACATGCTTAATGATGACAAATATAGTTTTTGGGTTAATACGTAAGCATCGCATATTTCGAGAGCATTTCATTTCCCTGAAGAGATGAAGGGGTTTGAGCAGTTCTGAGGAGAGAGATGGGGCAATATTCATCTTGCCTGGTCCCATAATTTAGCCTTATGAACATACAGTGTTGAAAAATAGCATTATTTTTATAGCATATTCCTTTAGTTTACACTTACGAATATTGATATATTTGCTTTAGTGAAATAAAGACTACTGTCTCACGAGTCCTGTTACTTTGAAATCGAGCTAAGGCCCTTTCATTGAATTATGATGCCCCGTAGTGATATTAGTTTATCCGAGGGGATTTTTTATTTCAGCAGACCTGTTAATCAACTAAAAATAACCTTTAAAATGTGGTAGGTTAGCCATGTAAGCTAACGGTTATCATTTATTAAAAAAAATGACAATATGAGAAAAATAATAATATTAATATATGTGTTATTTATTACAAATTTTATAACAGGACAACTACCCAGAATACAATCTCGCCAAAGCCTCTATATAGAAATGTGGAGTCGAAATGATAAACATATTTCTAGTGCAACCGGCTTTATAATTAAACCTAAGAAACAATATTATCTGGTAACTAATTGGCACGTTGCTACTGGTAAAAATCCAATTAATAAAATGTGGGAAGACACGAGTAATAAAATCGCACCTTATTATGTCAAAATATTTTACAATAGATATTTTGAAAGAAAAGAAGTTGTTTATGCAGAACAAGTAATTAAAGATGAGATTCTTTTCGACAATAAAAACAAACCAATTTGGCATCAAGATACTCTTGGAAAAGAGATGGTTGATGTAGTAGAAATACCTTTGACAGATACTAACGATGTAAGTATATATCCTATTGATTATAAAAATAAATATGACACCATTATTGTTTCGCCGACATCTGTAGCTTTTGCTGTAGGATACCCATTAGGATTATCTAGTGTAAATGAGCTAAAATTACCTATATGGAAAGCTGGGTTTATTTCTTCGGAGCCTACGTTGAATTGGAATAACGAACCCTTAATCTTATTTGATGTAAATGGTTTTCCGGGTATGTCTGGATCTCCTGTTTATTATATTCCCAAATCCTTTTCCACCATCAGAGGTGGTGAATATTGGTATGAGATATCATTTATTTTAGGTGTTTATTCTGAAAGTATCTATCAAACAGAACCTAATAAAAATATTTTATTCAATAAATCTGTATTCGGATGTCTATGGAAAATAGATTATTTAAGACCTCTATTTAATAAACTACCCTAAAGATATCCAACGGCAACAGTATCTTTAATATCGCTATCTATTTTTTTTACATATTTCTCATTTTCTGCTTTACAAGAACAATTATTAATCGTCACGCATCCAGAAAAAAATATAATTAAAATAATCCATATAAGATTCTTCATCGTAATTCTATTTAAATTCTCATCACTCCACCACTATGCTTTGCCCATTCACATTAATGGTGAGTGTGCCATCGGCATTCAGCGAGGCGGTGAGAGAGGTAACTGTTTTGCCATCAATTTTTAATTGCTGGTTAATGTTGTTGCTAAGCTGTTGGCCCACGCCGGGTGAACCGATGTAATTGGGCGCGGCGCATCCCACCAGGGGAAATTGTTTCCACCAGCCGGGATAACTGACGATGATAGATTGAACCTCCTGCAAGGTACTGTCGCCAAGCGAAAAATCGCCATTCGGTGCGATGATTAAATCGTTGTTATTATCGAGTAAAACGTCGGTCATGTTATACCAAAGGATATGACAGGTTGAGACTTATTTCAGTAGAAGGTCCGCTACCCGATACGTTGTTTTGTATCACCACTGCGCCGGCAGTGTATACGCCTGACGAAGCACCGCCTACAGCCACACTGAGGGCATCGCCGGTGTTAAGGTTCACGCAGGGGAAATACAAATCTATAGCTGGGCGGTAACCGGCCGGCAATACAAAAATGGCAACTGAATCATTTTGCCCGTAAGGAATATTAAACGTTGAAGCACCCCACATATGCACAAACCCGGCGCCATCTTTCCAGAACTTCACAGTTCCGGTAAATCCGCTGGTAAATGGAGGCGCTCCCCCACCCGAATTTACTACAATAGGCGTAACCGTTAGCAGTGATGCCAGTTGGGAGTTGATGGTTGTTATATCTGAATTGAGAGTTGTTATGGCCGATGTATTTTGAGCCACTTGTGTATATATCCAGGTATCCACATCTGGGAAACTTCCGCTGCTGCTGCTCCAGGTTACTGTAATAGTTCGCTGGTTGTGGATGCTTACATTACTACCATCACTTAGCGTAGTAAGCTGGTTGGGGCTTGCGTCGGTAGGATTGTAATTAAGGCTGGCAGCCAGTTTCATGCCAAACGGCGCAGGGCCGCTGTTGAAGGTTGGTACGTAAAATACCTCGCCATTGTAATATACATAGCCGGTGGTATAGGTCATTCCGCCTATAGGCGTTGTACTTTCATAAAGCCAGGTAGGTACCGAAAGGCTTGATACCAAAGACCTCGACAAGGCATCTGCCATTTCGAGCAGCGCTTGCTGCAAAAAATCCAGCCCCTGAAATTTAGTTGGATCTCCCGGTGTATGAAGGGGCGAGTTTCCCACCGATTGCCCGCTTACATTAGCCAATCCGGGGTATTGCTTTCCGGATGTTATTACAGATGTGTCAATTAATCTCATGCTCTTTTAATTTGGTGATTTGGTTCCCGATAGCTATCGGATTGATAATTTGATGATTTTCATTATTCATTGTTAATTATCAATTATTAATTATTCAGTAGGTTATAATATTATAAAAGCTTCCGGCCGGGTTTAGAATGTTTGCAAAGGCGCTCACTACTCCATCGCGCAGTGGCGAATTGTGGCCTGCGGCAACGGTTCCTTCTATCAAAGGATTTATCAACGCATTGTAAACCGCAATGGGCAGGTGAATGGAATAATCATATTGCAGCAAAAAGCTGTTGCCGGGCGTAAAAAACGTAGATAGCGGAATGGGGCCTTTTGTAAAATTGGTCGCGGGGCCAAAGAAGAAATTTGTTGCAGTTTGTCCGAAGAAGAATTGGGTATTTGTATTGGAATTTATCCCAATAAAAATATCGGATGTTCCAACGGAGGGTTGCCTGAATGTAGTATCGAACCAGCGATTGAGGGCATATTCGAACATCAGCTTTTGGGGCGAATAGCTGGCGCGTTCATTGGCTCCGATAAAATTATCGGTAACCTTTACCCAATAAAAAGGACTTCCTGCATTGCCGGTAGTGAGCCATGTTAATGCGGTAGCGCTATCTACCACCCAGGCAGGCGGCACATCGGGAACCACGTTGCTGCCTTTAGGAGCCTGAGTCAGCCCGGTGCAGGCTGACAAACATTCATACACGCCATTGTCGCCATAATACGCATTACCACCTGTATATGTAGCTGAGTACGATTGTATGTAATAAATAACCCGCTGCCCTGCGGTGTAAGAGGCTGTAGGATTATATGCCAAATCAACACCATCTCCTCCCATATAGGTAGTGAATAGGGCATTGTGCTTCCACTGCTTTCCTTCCATCAAAGCCGCACCCCATTCCAACTGCTTTGGCTGACGCTTATCAGGCGGCACGAGCAACTGCCAAACTATATTTATATAATCTATATCGAAAATCATGCATTTATGATTTGATAATTTGGTTCCCGATAGCTATCGGGATTGATAATTTGATGATTCCCATTCCTAATTCATAATTTCTAATTCTTACGAGGGCATGTAGGTAATTAAATCATCTATGGTGTAGCCGGAATTTTGTTCGGTTTTCACATAGCCTGCATAGGTTTGGTAGCTGCGGGAAATAAGGGTATTATTGCTCACCAGTATCTGCCCGGTATAATACGAATTGGTTGGAGGAGGTCCTCCTAAGGGAACCACTCCACCATACGTTGGATTGCCTTGCACATCGGTGCGCCAATATACATTTTGCAATACCACATCCTTTACACCAGCCACATTCAGCATCACTTCTTCCAGGGCGCTTATAAATACCACTCCGTTAAAAGAAAGCCCCGCCAGATAGGTGGTTATAGCTGCATCCATTGTTGCGCGTATAACGCCCGAATAGCTGGCATCGTAAAAAACCTGTGCCTGTATCAGAAGCCGGTCGGCATTATCGTTGATGAGCAGGTATTGGGTATCGGGAGTTAAAATTTCAGAGAGGTACGATTGCAATGCGCCGCATATAAGGCCACCGGTGCCCGGAGCGCCGTCTAAGGGGCCGCCCGCACCTGTTACTTTGATAATAAGTTCGTGATTGATGTTGGAAACTACGGCAGCCTGTACCACGGGGCATAGGTTGGTATTTACCACCGCGTAGCCTACGGTTAAATAGGGATAGGTATTACTCGCGTTCAACTGAACCACCTGCGGATTCACAGCCGAATACTGAAAATTCTTGCACATCTGCACAATCCATTGTGGTGTGAACACAGGCGCATTGGCAATAAGCGTTTCTATGTTGGTTTGAAACAGATCGCATAATTGCTCGAACAAATTTTGCCCTACGGCAGTGATCCACAGCCATAAATTCCAGATACTTACCTGCGAGTTGGAATTAAGCTGGGTTAAATTGCTTTGCGCGTTTTTTTGCTGCAAAAGCTGGTTATATATTACGGGTATGCTGCGTGCCATGGCGCTTTTAATTAATAATTAAAAATTAATAATTAGTAATTTGGAACTACTAAGAATCTTATGTATGTAGGGATATTTCATTCCATTTAACATTGTAAAGGCGCTTTTTTCATTATTAATTACTAATTATTAATTATTAATTTGTAATTGAAATTTGTGGTTTAATAGGCCCTGCGTCGATAATACCGTTCACAGGTTGATTGGTGAGGGTATCTATAAACGTACAACCATAATCCATCACGTAATGATACACGTTGTCGTGGTGATAATCCATTTCCTGTTTCTGCCTGATAAATTCCGATGCTCCTGCCGGACGGAAGTTTTGCAAAGCCGTCTGCACCACATCACGAAGGCTGAACACGGTAAGGTTTTGTTCCATGGTTCCATCGCCTGCATCTTCCTCTCTGTGCAAGATATGTATGCGCACAACCAAATTAGCATACACCTGGTTGCCATTGCCAAGCTGTTCTGTCTCCAAATTCAGAAACTCGATGAACAGCGCAGGCAGCGAAAACGAATACAGGATATTCGCTTCGGTATCTTTCGCTTTCAAGCTTTCCAGTTGATTGTTCCATTGCTGGATAAACGAGATAGCGCTTCCCTGGAAGGTAACCGTTTGCAACCGGGTTTTTATGTTATTGAAAAAGGAAGCGGTAGGCACGGAGCAGTTATGAGTTATAATCCCGATAGCTATCGGGAATGAGTTATGAATGATAAATGACATCCGCAAAAATAAAGCGGGGAAAAGTGGTTCAAGTAAAAGTCATTGACTGATACTTATCTCTTACACTTTTCCATTTTCAAGAAAGAAAAGAAGCAAAAGAAAGAATAGAACTTTTATTTACAATTACATCTTCATTTTCATCTTCACCTAGGTTAGGCTAGTGCTAACCTAGTGGTTATTGTGCTTTAATTCTCTTGGAATCAATACACAAGAAGTTTATAAAAGTGTTTATTTAGCATAAAAAGCGGTAAAAAAATACATTTTTTCACATCACGTTGCATAAGTAGTAATCGTCCTGGTTTAGTACAAAATAGGTTACTATCTGCGTAGAGAAACTACCTTAATCTAAATTCTAAACTTACCGATAAAAATTGTTGGAGGATTGTAACAAACATCATATATTTGTAGTTATATATATATCAAATATGGATACCCAATTAATACAGCAACTTTTTACCAGTTTTGAATCTATTACATATACAATAGATGGTGTTGAATGTTGGAGTGCCAGAGAATTACAGAATTTATTAGGGTATTCTGATTGGAGGAATTTTAACAATGTAATTGATAAGGCTAAAACTGCTTGTAATACCATTAATGAGAAGGAAAAGCATCATTTCGTTGATACCACCAAAACGATACCGATGCCTAAAGGTGCTACAAAGGAAGTGCCTGATATTATGCTCACTCGGTATGCATGTTATCTTATAGCTCAAAATGGAGATTCTTCAAAATCCCCTATAGCTTTTGCAATGACGTATTTTGCAGTACAAACAAGAAATCAGGAAATAATACAGAAAAGACTTTCGGATATTGATAGGATTAAAGCAAGGGAAAAACTTACAGAAACTGAAAATATGCTATCTGGTATCATTTATCAAAGGGGCGTAGATAGTAAAGGTTTTGGTAATATACGTTCAAAAGGAGATCAAGCATTATTTGGGGGATTTACCACAGCGATGATGAAACGAAAATTGAATATGCCTGAAGGAAGAGCATTAGCTGATTTTTTACCAACAGTAACAATTAAAGCGAAAGACTTAGCCACTGAAATGACAAATGTAAACGTAGTTGATAAAAATCTAAAAGGACAAACATCAATAACTAAAGAACATATTGAAAACAATAAGGCAGTGAGAGAAGCATTAGGGCAAAGAGCTATTATACCTGAAAAATTACCGGCTGCTGATGATTTGCAAAAAATAAAACGAAAACTAGAAAACGAAAATAAAAAAGTTCTTAAAGAAAGCAAACACTTAAGTGACGATAATTCAATAAAGGTAATTAAGTCATTAACTGATGAAGAAATTAATGAACTATATAGGATTGCTGAAATGGAAGAAATAGAAACCGAATTTCAAAGCAATTTAGATTTACTTGAAAAGGATGGATATGAATACGGTGGAGAAATTCCATGTGATAATCATGGAGGAGACCACAATGCTGAGTTATGGACAAATAGCAATGGAGAACTTGCGAGGGTATGTAAGAATGCAATGTGTAGATATGTTGAAAGGTAAATACTGTTTGTTTTATAAAAACTCAAAGACAAAAAGAAGAAAACCTTATAGGTAAGATACGATCCTTAGAATAAGGCAGTCCTTATCACTTTATTTGAGCGAATCCCTTTGAGATAAAGTTTTATCTTCCTACTCATTCGGTCATTGACTTTTCAATAAACCGCTTTTTCTCCACATACTTTTGCGTCAAATTAGCAGCATGAACATCCCCGGAACCGATAAACCCCGCTTTATTAAACAAGTTGTGCTGACAGGTAATACGGCTGTAGATTGCACCCAGGCAGCCATTAAATTTCACCAGGATAATTATATTCCGCTGCGAACTATTTCGCTTATCCCATCGTGGTATGAAAAGTTTTTTGCCTACATGGATAAAACCAATTACAAACATACAGGCGAACATCTGAAAGAGGACAGCGTACTCTGTCTGTTTGATGTAGATATAAAAAAAGGCAGCCGGTTGCAAAAGAGCGAAATGTATTTTGAGCATTACTTCACCAGTCGAAGTGAAAATGCCACGGCCAATTTCGGGCCCGAAGCGAAAGCGTGAAGCCTACAGTTTTTTAGCGCCTTGTTTACCCAGGTGAATAAATAATTTACATCCAATAAGGTATGAATTCGCCTGGCCATAATTACCGGAAAAATAATTGTATGAACCATTCGGAAAATAAACAACATCATTATTGCCATTGCCTATAGTAGCCGAAAATTTATGAACCACCAGCAAACTAACAGACACAGAATATCGGTTTGTAATTGGAATAAATACACCGGCATTTAACATTACTCCATTATCATATCTATTGATATTCGGATTACTGTTAGGCCACAAAGCATAGTTGTTGGACGAAACAGATGAATAATACCATGAATTACTGGTATATTTATGCGGCGTAAATGTTTCAGTACTAACATCCACGGTACCCGTTTCGGATGCATGTAAAGGTACCCCGTACAAATATCCCGCCTCCAAATCAAGTCCTGCACGACCTGGTTTACTGCTTATATATTTAGCTAATAGCGGAACCTCAAGGTAGTAGAATGAATATGTGACATTGGTATTGCTTCCAACAGGATATGTATTGTTAGCCGGTGGTGTACCCTGGTATATTTCATTAGTGGAAAAATTTGAAGTAATATTATATCCGTGGGGAGGAACAAAATCTTCCTTGTAGTTTTCTAGCTGTGCACCGAGAAAAATACCAAAGTGATTATTAATCATATATCCCAACCCGCAACCTTCTGAAAGCATAAAATGTTCTCCCCCAGTTCCCAACCCTCCGCCAATAACACCAAATTGTAAATCTGTTTCTATTTTTCCAATGCCGGGCGCCAGTATGGGAACTATATAAAGCCCTCTCCTGGTAGCAAAATTCCCTTTGGGGCCCAGATCGTCGGCATCAGAAATTTGGTGCCCGTCAGCTTTTATGGTAAATTTTATTGGCAAATACATGCGTACGCTCACAGCAACGCCCTGCATTTTACCAGGAATCCAGGCGGGCATATTCTTTACCACTTTCACAGCTTCATCATCCAACTCAGGTGAGCGCACTTTTTCAACCTTCACATCAGTAACCTGCCCCGTTTTAGTAATTACAAACGAAACAAATACGATGCCTTCGGTACCACCCTCAAGAGCCGTCTCGGGGTAGTGTGTATTCTGGCGTATATAAGTATATAAATCACCCGGAAAGACAGGCTTTGTATCCACCATATTATACACCGTATCGGAAGAATTATTTTGCGCAATACCTTTATTTAATGAAAACAGGATGCATAAAACTATGCCGCATAAGTATATAAAATTGCCCTTCATATAGTATCTAATTGTGATACAAAAGTATTTAAATATCTTTTCGGGCGAAAGCGTGAAGAATAGTGATGAACCATTAATGATGACAAAAGTATCTACGATAATTCATAACTCATAATTCATCATTCATAATTATTTTTAATATCTTTACTTTTAATAGCAACGCAAACCTATTATGGATAACCACGATATTGCTAAAAAAGTGGTTTCTTATTTTGATAAGAAAACTAAAACACCTTTATCAGAAGACTTGTTAAGCCTTTTACTTGCTGTTGCCCATACAGAATTAGAAAAAATCATAACAAGTCAATATCTATATGACGAAAATAATGACTACCGCTTTCTTAGTTATGTTTATCAAGAATGGCAGAAACAGTTTCTAATAATTTCGCACATCCAAAAGAAGTATAATCCTGCAAAGATTCCTGCCGCCGGAATAAAGATCCCAATGGCTAAGAAGGATATTCAGGACGGACTAAAACTATTCGGGGAGATAGACGCTTTAAATGTGTTTATACTTGTAACCCCTCCCCTGTTTTTGAATATTTAATAGTTTTCTAGCTACCCGGAATAAGTGCGTGTCACCCTGAACTTGTTTCAGCATGACAAAAATATTTGTCCTAACTTTACGTCCATCTTACAAACCCATCTCATTTTATGAAATACAATTTATTAGGAAATACCGGGCTCAAAGTATCGGAACTATGCCTTGGCACAATGACCTTTGGCGGAAAAGGCATTTGGACCAACATAGGCATTGTTGAACAAAATATGGTAGACAGCCTGATTGGCAAATCGCTTGAAGCCGGCATCAACTTTATTGATACAGCGAACGTTTATTCCGAAGGATTATCGGAAGAAATGACAGGCAAAGCCCTTCGCAACCTCAACCTGAAACGCGACGACCTGGTGATTGCCACCAAAGTGCGTGGAAGGATGAGCGAAGGCCCCAACGGCAGCGGTCTTACCCGCAAACATATTATGCACGAAGTGGAGGCCAGCCTTAAACGCCTCCAGCTCGACTATATTGATCTGTACCAAATACATGGGTACGATGAGTTAACTCCAATTGAAGAAACCATCGATACGCTCGACCACCTGGTGCGTAGCGGAAAAGTGCGTTACATCGGTTGCAGCAACCTGGCTGCATGGCACATTATGAAAGCGAATTCATTTGCACAATACAATCGCCGTTCTAAATTTGTTTCGTTACAGGCACACTACGCTGTTGCAAGCCGCGATTTGGAACGCGAACTTGTTCCGGTGTTGAAAGACCTGCAAATGGGGTTGATGGTTTGGAGCCCTCTTGCAGGCGGACTACTCAGCGGAAAATATAACCGCAAAATGGAAGCTGCCCAAGGATCGCGCCGCATCAACTTTGATTTCCCTCCCATAAACAAAGAGCGCGCTTTCGATATTATTGACGTGCTGGAACCCATGGCGAAAGAAAAGAATGTGTCGGTAGCTCAACTGTCGCTGGCTTGGTTGTTGCATCAATCCGTAGTTACTACCGTAATTATCGGAGCGAAGGATAACATTCAACTGGAAGACAACCTGAAATCTATCGATGTAACTTTTTCTCCTGACGAATTAAAGAAGCTTGATGAAGTGAGCAAGTTACCATCTGAATATCCACAATGGATGTTTGAACGCCAGGGTGCTGATAGGAGGAAACAGTAAGTCGGAGACGTATAAAATTACAAAGGGACCGTTACACTGGTAACAGTCCCTTTTTTATTCGCGTGAAGGATTATCTATTTCTGAATTTCTATTTTCCCTGTTCCTACCAAATTTCCGGATTCGCTAAGCACACGATACAAATAAATTCCGTTTGGTTGATTGGAAAGATTAATGGCATTGTCTCCCTGAACTTGTTTCAGAGTCTCAACAAATACTTTTTGTCCCAATGCATTATACACCTCTATGATAGGTTGCGATGCTGAAACAAGTTCAGCATGACTAATACCTAATTGAAAAATGCCACTGCCCGGATTAGGATATACATTTATAGACCCTTGTGTGGTTGCTAATTGACTAATTCCGGTTGTTTTGTTGGTATCGTATCTGAAAAGAGAGCCACTGCCTTGTGGGCCACCAGCCCCGGCTGTTCCATATAACTTATCTTTCAAAAGCAATAAGGAACCTGTAACATGGGCACCATACCAGCCATCAAATTCATATATATTTCTGAAGCCACCCCCGGCTGTGTCGACAGAAAAGATAGAACCGTAGCTACGTGCACCGCCATCGGAACTTGCTCCGAAAAACACATTTCCAGCAAGGGTTAAAGCGCCTTCAGGAATGACCACGTAAGGAGAAGGAAAATTACACACATTTGTGAATGCGCTGCCATTGGTATCGATGGAAAACACACTTCCATAACCTGCACCACCTTCATTTGTCATACCATATAACTTATTTCTCAATGGCGTTAAATAGCCATTATTAGAGTAAATGGTATCGGACTTAGGATTAAAGTCATACAAATCTCTGAACCCGGTACCATCGGTTTTTATGCAGAAAATGCACCCATACGAATTGGCAGCACCCGAATTTGTTTCTCCATACAACAGGCCATTTTCAAATGTAAGCGGGCCTATGGGACCATTGCCTGTTGTAAAATCCAGGTCAAGCATATCGGTATACCCTGTACCATCGGTATCGATAGAGAATATCACTCCGCCGGTATGAGCTCCTCCATATTCAGTCATACCATATAAAACGGTTCCGGAAAGTGTTAACCCCGCACAGGGATTCATGCCATCGGGACCCAGGAAATCATGCATATCGACAAATCTGCGACCATCGGTACTAACGGAGAATATGCAACCATAGCCACGTGATCCGCCAAGTTCTGTAATTCCAAATAATGTATTTCCCGACAGAACCAACGAACCCTGCGGACGAGTTCCGTTGCCACCTATAAAATAAAAGAGTTCATTATAATTTGCACCGGAACTATCTACCGAATAGATGCTTCCTTTTTGGAAAGGCCCGCCCGCACCAATAACCCCGTACAGCGTTCCTCCTGATTGTATCACCGGTCCCGATGGAGCATTTGTAGTATCTGAAAAGCCATACACCAACCCAATTTGGGCATTAGTAATTGTTGTTCCCAGAAAAAAGAAAACAGCTATTAACAGGTTGTACTTCCTCACGATTTTGTTTTAAAATGGATTATAAAGATAAAAAATATTTCATTCAGCATGATGAACAAAAAAGTAAGCCGTTGAGTGGCCTTGATTATTTTAAAATGTTACTGCCAGGAGTGTGGCAATTTCTCAAAAAATCAAGAAAAAAATGGCTAAAAATGGATATGAGTCAAACGGCAGAAGGAAGTGAAAAGACAGCAATTTCAATAAGTCTATCTCTTAAGATGTGAGTTATCGCTGCTTTATAGGTGTTTTTTCCAAATGATTTTGCAGGTACATTTTCGAATTCAGGAAATTCAATTAATGATTCATAATGATAATAAATATAGACCATAGGTTTATGAACAATTCGAGAAATAAAGTCTGTTGAGACTAATGCATTGAATTCCTTTTTCTTAGAGGTAAATTTGATAGTACCTTTAAACTCTTGGATATGTTCAATTTTAAAAAAGAAATGCCCGGTGTTTTCAGAACGAATAAATTCGATATCCTTACATTTAGGTATTTGACTCCCAGCTTCCCAATATTTAGTTTTTATTCTGTCAGACGTTACAATTAAATGGATATCTTCAGGCAGTGTAGGTGGAATAATGTTTGTTGAAAGACGCAAGTATTCCACGTCGTCAACAGCATTAGGTGACAATTTGCCAGTCTCATCCTTTAATAAATTTATATCAACTCTTCGACAGAGAAAATGATTACAATTTATTTCTTCGCGAGATAATACTTTGTAATCAGGTTTAGGAAGCAGCCTTTTTGGGTAGTACATCCCTTTTTTCGAAAATAGATTTAAACAAAACACTCCTCTTTCGTAAAATCTTTGAATGCCCCAAATCCTTTTATCTGTTCATCTTGATTTTCTTGCTGAGCAGGAACTATAAT
>JABDCH010000031.1 GCA_013288205.1 Bacteroidota bacterium
GATGGAAGGATTCCATTCATAAATCAAAGTTTGGGAATGGAGATACCGCTAAGTATGCCATTTTATATTTCTATCGTCCAAAAGCGGAGAAAGGTAGCCTTATAGCATATAAGGTCTCCATGGGCAATAACGACCTTTGTAGAGTAAAAAACAATAGTGTTGAGGAGGTTAAAATATACAAGGAAGGCAAGGATGTATTATCGGCCACAACAGAATCACCAACCAATTTATATGTAGATGTAAAATATGGCCAGGAATATTATATAAGATGTACTGTCAAGTCGGGTGTTTTTGTTGGAGAACCAAAAATGGAGTTGATGGGCAAAGAAGCAGGAATGGGCGAGTATGAATTTATAAAAAACCAAAAATAAGACCATGCTTAGGCTGTCTATTTTGTTCAAGATAAGCACTGACAGGCAAATTATTAAAAAGTTCGTAGTTTAGTACCCTATTTAATCTATTTATATGAAAGGAATTATTCTGGCGGGCGGTTCAGGCACACGGTTGCATCCCCTTACCCTGGCTATTAGCAAGCAACTGATGCCCATTTATGATAAGCCCATGATATACTATCCCTTATCGGTGCTATTGATGACAGGCATACGGGAAATACTGATTATTTCAACTCCGCATGATTTGCCCGGATTTAAGAGGTTATTGGGCGATGGAAAATGGCTTGGTTGTACATTCGAATATGCCGAACAACAAGTCCCTAATGGATTGGCGCAAGCATTTGTGATTGGAGAAAAGTTTATTGGCAAGGAGAAAGTGGCGCTTGTGTTAGGAGATAATATTTTCTATGGAGTAGGGTTAGGAAGGCTTTTACAGGGTAATCGTGATCCCGATGGGGGCATTATTTATGCCTATCACGTATCGGATCCTGAACGTTATGGTGTAGCCGAATTTGATAAGAATAACCGGGTAATATCCATAGAAGAAAAACCCCAGAAACCTAAATCGAACTATGCTGTGCCGGGTTTATACTTCTATGATAATTCGGTAGTGGAGATTGCTAAAAACCTTAAGCCAAGCGCAAGGGGCGAATACGAAATAACAGATGTAAATAGAGAATACCTTAAAATGGGTAAACTACAGGTGAGTGTGCTGGAAAGAGGCACTGCCTGGCTTGATACCGGAACATTTATTTCGCTTATGCAAGCCAGCCAGTTTGTGCAGGTGATAGAAGAAAGACAGGGGCAAAAAATCGGCTGTATTGAAGAGGTTGCTTACCGCATGGGCTACATAAATAAGGCCCAACTAGAAAAGCTTGCCCAACCTTTGTTGAAAAGCGGGTACGGAAACTACCTGATGACCTTGCAAGAATTAAGTGAGTAAGTATATAAAAGTAAAAATGTTCCACTTACTTTATAACTTTATAACTTTACAGACTTTATAAACTCGATGATACTTCGCACTTCCCACCTTATAAAAAAATATAAACGACGCACCGTTGTGAACGATGTATCTGTCGAAGTTCGCAAGGGTGAGATTGTTGGGTTATTAGGACCTAACGGGGCGGGCAAAACAACGACTTTCTACATGACCGTTGGATTGGTAAAACCCAATGCCGGAGAGATATACTTGGATGATAAGCCCATTACCAACGAGCCCATGTATAAGCGGGCAAAAATGGGGATATCCTATTTGCCGCAGGAAGCATCCGTATTTCGTAAACTAACGGTGCAGGATAACCTGAAGTTAGTGCTCGAAATGACCGAACTCAGCAAAATTGAACAGAAAAACAGGATGGAAGTGCTGTTGGAGGAATTTGGCTTAACCCACATACGCGATGCACGTGGCGATGTGCTTTCGGGTGGAGAAAGACGGAGAACAGAAATTGCGCGTTGCCTCGCTGTGAACCCTTCTTTTATCTTGCTTGATGAGCCCTTTGCAGGTATCGACCCTATTGCTGTGGAAGATATCCAGAAGATAGTATCAGACTTGAAAAGAAAGAATATCGGGATATTGATTACTGACCATAACGTACACGAAACATTATCTATCTGCGACCGTTCTTATTTATTGTATGAAGGTAGGATATTAAAAGCCGGAACTACCGAAGAACTCGCCAATGATCCCGAAGCACGCAAACTATATTTGGGAGAAAAGTTTGAGCTGAGATAAACCAACCAATGACCAAACTCGCATCACAATATGAAACGGCTTTTTCGGAAGCCTTTAATAAGCTCAATGCAACCCAGCGTGAAGCTGTAGAGCATATTGAAGGCCCTGTGCTTGTAATAGCCGGCCCAGGAACAGGGAAAACACAAATTCTCGCTACACGCATTGGTAAAATATTACAACAAACGGATACGCCTCCGCACGGCATACTTTGTCTTACCTATACCGATACGGGTAGGGTAGAGATGCGTAATAGGTTGTTTAGTTTTATCGGGCCTGCTGCTTACAGGGTTAACATTCACACATTTCATTCATTTTGCAATGAAGTAATACAGGATAATACTTCTTACTTCGGAAGGCAAAATATGGAACCTATTTCTGACCTTGAGCAATTAGAATTGTTTAACGAATTACTGAAAAGCCTCCCAATTGAAAGCAGACTCAAAAATTTTAAAAGCGATATCAACTATGAAGTTAAAAAGTTAATAAACTTATATGAACGCTTTAAGAAAGAAAACTGGTCGGTGAAATTCTTAAATGACAAAATTGATACGTATCTGAAAGACTTGCCTAACAGGGATGAATTTATTTATAAAGTGAATTCAAAAAATTTCAAGAAAGGAGACCTAAAGGTTGGCGCAGTAAAGGAAGAAACCGAAAAAATGGAGAAGCTGCGCGAGGCGGTTAATTTATATCCTAAGTATGAAGCCATGATGCAAGAAAAGCGGCGCTATACTTTCAATGATATGATATTATGGGTTCTGAAAGCATTTGAAGAAAATAATAATATTCTTTTAAATTACCAGGAGCGCTATTTATATTTTTTGGTTGATGAATTTCAGGACACCAGCGGTTCTCAAAAACAATTATTGCAACACCTGATTAATTATTGGGAATCCCCGAATGTATTTGTGGTAGGTGATGACGATCAATCTATATTTTCGTTCCAGGATGCCAACGTGAAAAACATTACAGATTTCGCCAATGAATATTCCAGCGGATTGCTTAAAATAGTATTAACAGAAAATTACCGGTCCACCCAAAACATTTTAGATGCAGCTAAAAGCCTTATTGAAAAAAATAAAGAGCGATTTATAAATATTGATACCTCGCTGAGCAAAGACCTCATAGCTGCTAAACCTTCTATAAAAGATCTGAACATACCACCTCAAATAATTGAATATCCCAATCCTGCAAATGAAGCTATTTGTATAACAGATAAAATTGAGGAACTCATTTCCGTTGAAAAAGTAAATCCTTCCGAAATTGCAGTTATCTTTCGCAATCACAGGCAGGTGGAGGATGTGGTTAATTATTTCGAAAAGAAAAATATCCGGTTCAATATGAAACGGAATATAAACATATTAGAAATACCCCTCGTAAAAAAAATACTTACCTTATTAGAATATCTTGCCGTAGAATCGAACAAAGAATATAGCGGCGATGAAATGCTTTTTGAGATTCTGCATTATGAATTTTTTAACATCCCTCCGATAGATATAGCCAAGCTTAGCCGGCAGGTTGCACAAAAAAACTTTAATTGGAGAAATGAAAAGACCTCACTCCGCCGGGCCATTAGCGAAGAGGGCGGTAATAAACCTGACCTTTTCAGTACGATTGAAGCAAGTCAATTAAAAAAAACGAGCGATGTATTGGAAGAACTTATTAAAGCTGCCAACAATCTAACATTACAAGTGTTGTTTGAAGTTGTAATACGTGAATCGGGCATCTTAAATACTATTATTTATTCACCGGATAAGCCTTGGCTTATGGAGGTTATTACCTGCCTGTTCAAGTTTATAAAATCCGAAACACATAAGAACCCGGAGATCTCCTTACAACGGTTGCTTGATATGATTAAAACCATGAAAAATAATGATATCAGGCTAAATCTTGAAAAGGTGTCGGCATCGGCCGATGGTGTAAATCTTGTTACTGCACATGGTTCCAAGGGGGCGGAATATGAATATGTCTTTTTAATCGGTTGTAACAAAAATGTTTGGGATGATAAGAAATCCTCGGGGCATTATGAATTTGCTATGCCGGATAATCTTACTTCAGATAATTATGCCGTAGATGAACTGGAAGAGGCCAGGAGGCTCTTTTATGTGGCTATGACAAGAGCCAAAATACACCTGGCTATTTCATTTTCAACAAAGGATAATAGCGATAAAGTTATAGAGCGTTCAACCTTTGTAGGAGAGCTAATTGAGGGTACAGGCATTGCAGAGGAAAAAAGATTTGCAAATGAAAATACAGTGTCTGAATATCTTCAATTGCAGTTTGCAGGTAATTCATCACCTGAAATAGAACTGATAGATAAAAGTTATATAGACAAAATTCTGGAGAACTATTCCTTGAGTGTAACCAACCTTAATAATTATTTAGATTGTCCAATTAAGTTTTATTACATGAACGTCATAAGGATTCCTGCTGCAATGAGCGAATCTATGGCATTTGGAAGCGCGGTGCATTATACCTTGCAGAAGTTATTTGAAGAAATGAAGAAAAACAACAATGTTTTTTCGTCTAAGGAAATAATGTTGGAGTATTACGACAAGTTTATGGAAAATAACCAGGAATTATTCACTAAAGACCAATATCTCCGCAGAAAGGATTATGGACACAAAATACTTCCGCCATACTATAGCTTTTATATAAATAAGTGGAATAAAATTGTAAATCTTGAGGTGAATATAAGAAATGTGGAAGTAGATGGTATTCCACTAAATGGTAAGCTGGATAAACTTGAATTTGAGGGGAAGAAAGTGAATGTGGTTGATTATAAAACCGGTAATTACGAAAAGGCCAGGAAAAAACTAAAAGGCCCTGTTGGCGATGATAAAATTGGTGGTGATTATTGGAGACAAGCAGTCTTTTATAAAATTCTGTTAGATAACGAAAAATTCAACAATTGGAATGCAGTAAGTGCTGAATTTGATTTTGTGGAACCTGTAAAGGATGAGTATAAAACCGAGAAAATCAATATCACCAGAGAAGATATTGATATAGTTTTGGGACAGATAACAGATACCTGGCAAAAAATACAAAATCATGAATTTAGCAAAGGCTGCGGCAAGGAAGATTGCCACTGGTGTAACTTTGTGAAAGAAAATGAGATGCATATTGCTTTGCATGAGGTGACAGATGAAGAATAGAAGGGCACCAAACCCAAATTCTTCCTACTTTTGCCCTCCATTTTAAAAATTGGCTCTGTAGTACAACGGATAGTATGGGAGTTTCCGGAACTTCTGATCTAGGTTCGATTCCTAGCGGGGCCACAAACAAAATTTACAAAGCATTTTAGGGACGGATATTTTCGAACTTTTCTATTTCTTTGGGTGGCACCGGGGAGGAACAGAATATATTTTCCCATATTACATTGAATTTCTTTGATTATCAGTTTTATCATTTTTTCAGAAATCTTTTTATATCAGTAAGTAGAGCCACTTCAATGCTCCTTAGTGTAAGTGATTGAATAGCAAAAAGAAAACCGTCAAAAAATCCTCTTTTTACCGATTTTTAAACTTGAAAAAAGTGTGACAAATCGTGACAAACAAAATTCATAAAAAATTATACCTTACTTCGCTTTCCCTATGGGGACGCTGTTTAAATGAGTTTTCCAAATAAAAAAAGCCCGAACCGATAAGTCCAGGCTAATGTTTTAATTAAAAGAAACCCTTTTAAGGGGGCAAAAGCTAGTGAGAAATTACCACTTCTTATCGTAGTTCTTTCTTCCTCCGCCTCCGCTGCCTCCGCCGAAGTTCCTGTCTCTGTTCTCAGTTCTTTCTTTAGCAACTGATACTGAAATAGTTCTTCCATCATGCTCAGTATCATTAAGTGCATCAATAGCTTTTTGGCCATCAGCCACATTGCTCATTTCTACAAAACCGAATCCCCTGGACTTGCCAGTAAATTTATCTGTAATGATTTTACACGAATTAACTTCACCGTAATTTTGAAACAATTGATTCAAAGAATCTTCATCAAACTTAAAACTCAAATTAGACACAAAAATGTTCATCATAAAATTTAATTATATTTATTATAAAGCAAAGATACTCATTTTATAGCACCATATTCAGAAACACCGGCTCTTTATTTTGTGTAATGGCTTAGCTTATTGGATAAGCCACATACAATCAACCTGATATAGCTTTATGTGGCTACTCCCGGAAATACAATATGGTAAAAAGGGATCTGAACCTAGTTTTCGACAGGAACTTCCGGAAACTTAATAGTTACAGGCTGATCTTTATAGTTAATAACAACCGTGTAATTGTCCTTAATGTTTTCTGCTCCATTAAAATACATGTGGAGGCTTGTACGCACAGTTGTGAAATAGGAAGCAATAAGGATATACATTTCTACACGGGTTTTGGGCGCTTTACCATTAATTGTTGCACGGCCTGCCGAAATGGCAAGTATAGCTTCATTGATTAGTATCAAGTCAACACCGCGGACAGTATTTCTTACTTTAGAAGGTAAGTCCTCCACAAACTCTTTTCTCGATTTTATATCGGATGCGACAGGAGCTTTTGGGGCTACTTTTAAATTTTTGCTTGGAAATGCCATTGATTTTGTTTTTAATAATTATAGGAGGGTTTTGCAGATTCAAGCAATATACACCTATTTTGGCGATAATCCAAGAATAATAACGTAGGTATTATTGAAGTAGTAGGCAGAGAGGCACTTACCTTTAGTGCGGCCTGTTTTTGTGGTATGCCTGTTCAATGGAATCAATCCTCGATAAAAACATTTTTGAGTCAGGGAATTTGTCTCCTCTATGGCAGGTATAGCAAACAACTGTATGTATGGTATCCGGATGGGTTGAGCTTTTCCAGTTAAAGAAAGTATTATTGATATTAGCGGTCATGGTATACATGTGGCGCGCTATTTCTTTTTCCATTTTTTTATCGCTGGCAAAATCAAGTCCTCTTTGAGTAGTATCTTCTTTGCGGGCATGGCAGAAATTACAATGTACCCCTAGGGAAATACAGAATTCGCCCATAACAGAATCAAGGGCTTTCTCGCTTATGTCTTTGGGAAGAACCTTCAGGTTCTTAAATCCATCTTCAGGTTTGGCAATAGATTCTGAAGGATTATTGGAAGAGGCTCCAAGTGTAATTACAAATGCAATTGCAAGAATTGCGCCTAAATGCCATTTTTTCATAGAATGTAAGTATATGTGTTAAATGCAAATGTATAAAATTTGTGTAAAGAGAATGTTACCCAAACACTTTACTGAAAAACTCTTCCATCTTGCCTACCGTCACAACCTTTATCGTCGTTTTTTCAGGAATTGCTTTCTTATTGTAGCGGGAAATGAATATCTGCTCAAAGCCCATTTTCTCCGCTTCGGCAATGCGTTGGTCTATGCGGTTTACTGGGCGTATTTCGCCCGAAAGACCTATTTCAGCGGCAAAACAAAACTTGGGTGAAACAGGTATCTCTTCGCTGGAAGAAAGAATAGCTGTAACAATAGCGAGGTCGGTAGCAGGGTCTTCCACTTTTATTCCGCCTGCAATATTCAGGAATACATCTTTGGCGCCTAACCTGAATCCGCATCGTTTTTCAAGCACGGCAAGCATCATCGATAGCCTGCGCAAATCGTATCCTGTAGATGAACGTTGTGGAGTGCCATAAACAGCCGAACTCACCAACGCTTGTGTTTCTATCAATAAGGGCCTGGCGCCTTCGGTTACAGCGGCAATAGCCACACCGCTTACCGGTTCTTCACGAGCTGTTATAAGCACCTCAGAAGGATTGCTTACTTCTCTTAATCCTGCACCGGTCATTTCATAAATACCCAATTCGTTGGTGGAACCAAAACGATTTTTAGTCGTGCGCAGCAAGCGATATAAATGGTGCGTGTCGCCTTCAAATTGCAATACCGTATCAACCATATGCTCCAATACCTTAGGGCCCGCAATGGAACCGTCTTTGGTAATGTGTCCTATGATAAAAACCGGCACGTTGGTGGTTTTAGCATACCGCATCAAATCAGCAGTACATTGGCGTACTTGCGATATACTTCCGGGCGAAGAATCAATATGGCTGGTATAAAGTGTTTGTATTGAATCTATCACAAGCAACTGCGGTTTCATCGCCTCTGCCTGCTGGAAAATATTTTGGATGAGTGTTTCGGTAAGTACATAACATTCCTGGTTTTTAATACCGATGCGGCGGGCACGCATATTTAATTGTTCCTGGCTCTCTTCTCCCGAAATGTAAAGCACCCGCAGGTTCTTAGCCGCCAGCGCTATTTGTAATAACAAGGTCGATTTTCCAATACCGGGTTCTCCGCCAAACAAGGTAAGTGAACCGGGCACAAGGCCACCTCCGAGTACTCTGCTTAGCTCTTTGCCAGGCATAGGTATGCGCGGAGCCGGATTATTTTCCACTTCAGAAATAAGAGTAGGTTTCTCTGCAGCGGCAGAAAATGAGTTGGTGCTTTTTGTTTCTGCCTGGATAACTTCTTCCACGTATGTATTCCACTCGCCGCACGAAGGGCATTTTCCAATCCATTTAGGAGATTGGGCACCACAGTTCTGGCAAAAAAAAGCGCTCTTTACTTTAGCCACGGGTCAATTACCTTAAGTCCGGGAACTTTGATGAAATCGGCAATATTATGGGAAATTAAATCCATTTTGCTTGCCAATGCGGTAGCGGCAATAATGGCATCAGGGAGTTTAATTTTATACTGCTTGCGCAGTTCAATGGTTTTAAGAATTATGTTTTCCTGTAAACCAATGACATTAGACCCATTTATAAATTTCTGGAGTACCTGTATTTGCTTACGTGTGGCTTTATGCCATGATAAAAGTTCCATCCGGGTAATGACAGAAACCTGAGTGTCTATCTTATCTATTAAGTTGGCGCTGTTATCGGGCAGTTTATTGTCTGAATAATCAATAACAGCATTGGTATCCATTAAATACTTCTTTTCCATTCACTGCGTATATTCTTAGCATGTTTTTGAAAATCTTTGTACTGTTCATCCGATAATTTAAGGGTTCCGCGCAGTTTACGGGTTTTCGTAATGGGAGCTTTTTCTTCTTTTCCTTCATCTGTAGTATAAAGCAATATTTCTATTTGTTTACCTACATATTCTTTTGGGATTGACAAATGAATGTCCGTATCTGATGGTATTAGAATCGTGTGTATCATGGTTTCTTGTTATTAGAACATAACAAATTTAAGCAATTTTTTGCAATCCCCAATATTACACAATAAGTCTATTAAGTGTTCTCAGCAACCCTACAATTATATTATATAAACTTGATCTTCCGGGCTGCAAAAGCACACATCCTCAATAAGAGTAAGCCATGCTTGAAGCGGGAAATATTAGTGGAGCCGTAAGTGCGATCGCGGTAGCGGATAGGTATTTCAACAATTTTCAGGTTGAGTTTATATGCCCCGAATATCAAATCAAAATCTCCGAATGGATCGAAATCTCCAAAAAATTTACGATTTGCAATCAGTCGGTTATAATCCTTCTTGAATATTACTTTCGTTCCGCACAAGGTATCTTTAAAGGGCTGTTCGAGCAACCAGGTAAAAGCCCAGCTAAAGAATTTATTGCCTAACAAATTCAGGAAACGCATGGCTTCTTTTTCCATTGGGTAAACCAGGCGTGAACCATTAATGAAGTCGCCCTTGCCGGAAGCAATGGCATTGTAAAACTTGGGTAAATCTTCAGGCGGAACGGTGAGGTCAGCATCTAAAATCATTAAGATGTCGCCGCTTGCAATGTCGAATCCAAGGCGGACTGCATCGCCTTTGCCCTTGCCTTTCTGCCGGTCAATTTTAATATCGTGTGTACCGGCATATTTTTTCTGAATCTCTTGTATCTTATCCCAGGTATCATCGGTAGAGTTTCCTTCAATAAAAATAATTTCGACATGTTTGCCGAATTTAGGAAGACGCTTGATGGCATTTTCAATATTACCGCTTTCGTTTCTTGCGGGTATAACGACTGATGTAGAGAATTTTGTATCAGCTTCCTGTGCTGTAACTTCAGGCAGGGGCTTGGCAAAAGCATATTGGTTTATGCAGAAATATTTAAACACCGGAAGCTTGGCAATGTAACGGTTAAACAGGGGTGAAATAATAGGAATATAAACCGGCAAAAGCATGCGCCTTAAATTGCGGTAAGGATTAAACCCTGAAACATAGAGCAGGTTGTTTATATCCCGTAACGTGAGCCAGTTCAGATTAGAAGCTCCTGATTTAATACCCAAAAATTCAGCCAGTTTTAGCAAGGGTTCCCAGGCATAATTGTAATAGGTTACAATGATTTTTGTTTCCGGATGACAAACCTTACGGAGTTCCAGAAAAACCTTTTCAATATCATCCAGGTAACCAATCAGGTTTGAAACGATAATGAGATCGAACTTCTCCGTAAGCTGAATATTTTCAGCATTCATGCAATGAAACTCCACATCTTGGAATTGCTTTTTCCCTTGCTCAATCATAGCGGGGCTGAAATCAATACCTACTTTGTGCTTGCCTTTTAGCTTGCCAATAAGTTCCCCGGTTCCGCAGCCTACTTCAAGTACCGATATTTCTTCGTGTGAAAAATAATCGCAAAAAAAAGTAATATCTTTCCAGTAATAGCGATTTAGCAACCCTTTGCGCGGTTTCTTTAATGCCATTTGCTCGAAGAACTCAAGCCTTGAAATTTGTTTTTTACCCACTGTTTTATTAAATTGAACGGGTAAAAATAAGTATAATCTTTACATAAGCTTTGCCCTATATATCAATCCCATAGATATTAGGGCATTTTTCGTATGTTTGCTTTAAGATAAGCGATTTAGGGTGACGGCAATATACGGACATAGGGGAGCGAGAGGAGTATATCCTGAAAACACATTACAGGGCTTTCTTTACGCGGCAGGTATCGGATTAGATGGAATTGAACTGGATGTTGTCATTTCGAAAGATAATAAGGTGGTTGTGTCTCACGAGCCTTGGATGAACCCTAAAACCTGCACAAAACCAAATCATTCCAAAGTAAGTTTTTTAAGAAGGAAGAACCTCTACCGTATGAACTATTCGGTCATAAAGCAATACGATTGCGGCTTACGGGGCCACCCTGATTTCCCGAAGCAAAAAAAGATAGCTGCGTATAAACCCTTATTATCGGAGGTTATTCAGCAGGTCGAGGAATTCTTAAAAAAGACTTCCCAGCCTTTGCCCATCTATATCATTGAAATAAAAAGCAGTTGGATTACTGATAATGAGCTACATCCTCCACCGGAAGATTTTGTAAAGCTGGTACTTGATGAACTAAAACCATTCGGTATTAACAACAGGATACTCATCCAGTCCTTTGATATGCGCCCGCTAAATATTATTCATAAAAACAACCCGGGTATTATGCTAGGAATGCTGGTGCGTAGCCCCCGTACTATCCGGCGGAGAATGAAGACCTTAACGTTTACTCCGCATACTTGTGGCACCTATTACAAACTTACTACCGAAAGATGGGTGAAGTATATTCATGCCTTGGGAATGAAATCGTGGGTGTGGACCGAAAATGAAAAAGAGGATATGCTTGCCCACATAAAAATGGGCGTTGATGGGATTATTACCGATTATCCTGAAAGGGGATTGGAAGCAAGAAAGTAAGCTAAAAGCTAACTTGATCCATTTTGTGCATTACCGTAATATCCAATTTTTGCACCAGTTCACCGCTTTTTTCATCCGCAAATTCATAATGCCATGTAATTACACAATGCTTCTTTTCAGGATTTGGTTTAAAAAAGGCAATGGTTACCTTTCCTTTTATAGCTTGGTTGGCATAAACAGGTTTCAGGAGTTTCCAGTTGTTTATTTCAAGTCCGCAAAGAATAGATTCCCCAAACATTTTTACCCAACTCCTTACATGAAAAGTATTCAAGATTTGTGACCCGCTTGATACCAATCCTTTGAATATGCTTTTCATCGCAACTTCTTTATTGGTATGAAACTCAAGCGGGTCGTTGAGTTTGGCATAATCAATAATTTCTTGTTCCGATAGGGTGACAACTCCTAAATTAAATGACTTATTTAATGCAAAGTCTTTATATGAATATTTTTCCATAATTTATTACCTATTTAACCACAAAGAGCGCAAAGTTTTCACAAAGTACGCAAAGAATGATGAGCATTTCACTAATCTTGTTCTCTGTGTGTATTTTTCTTTGTGTCCTTTGTGTTTAAGAATCCTTCTTACGATACAGCAGAACCCTTCTGCTTACTAATTCCATATCTATACAGAATAAAAGCAAGCAGTACAAAGAAACCCAGTGAGACCAAATCGCCCCAGGCGCCCATGCTTTCTCCTATTCCTGTATTCAATTTATCTGCCAGCGAAACGGGCTTTCCATCGGCTCCTGTACCCATATTCATCCCAATTAAAATAGCGATAATAATTCCGGTAATAGCCCCGCCGGCAATTAAGCCAGAACTGAATAATGCACCGGGACCAATATCTGATTCTACTTCGCTGGCTTTGCTTTTCCGTTCCACCAGCCATTTTACAACACCGCCCGCAAATATCGGTGTAGTGCTGGAAAGTGGGAGGTAAGCGCCTACTGCAAACGCCAATGAGCTTACTCCGCAGAGTTCCATTACGGCGGAAATTCCCATGCCCGTAAGCACTAATCCCCAAGGAAGATTATGACTTAATAAACCCTTTATAACTGTTGCCATTAATGTAGCTTGTGGAGCGGGCAATGGATGTGGATGCTCCGGTGTAGGTGAGCCGATACCAATGTTGTGTTCTAACAATGTAAGCGTAAACCCAACCGCTACGGTAGATGCCAGCACCCCGATTATTAACCCCAACTGTTGTTTGATGGGAGTGGCTCCTAAGATGTATCCTGTCTTCAAATCTTGCGAAGTAGCCCCTGCATTAGCAGAAGCAATACATACAATAGAACCCACTACCAAAGCAATCGGTTGGTATACATCGCCTGTCCAGCCAATGCCCACAAAAATAAGAGAAGTGGCCATCAAGGTAGCAATCGTCATACCTGAAATGGGATTGGAGGAGGAACCTATCAACCCTACGATGCGCGACGATACGGTGACAAAAAAGAAACCGAACACTACAATCATTATAGCGGAAAGAAAATTAGTAGGGATGTTCGGAATGAGAGACATGAATACAACAAGCGCAACACTTCCCACCAATACATATATCAATGGAATATCTTTTTCGGTACGTGATTTTTCGACTTTTTTTTCATTCCTGCTTTCCTTTAAATCTTTAAACGAATCGCGGAATGCACTGATAATAGTTGGTAATGTTTTAATTAATGTCATCAACCCACCAAAAGTAACGGCTCCCGCCCCGATGTATCGGATATAGCGTCCCCATATCTGGTCTGGGCTCATTTGCGAAATAAGTTGTGTAGTTTCCGGAGGGAACACGCTCGTAAGTCCGCTACCCAGCATAGTAATAAGTGGTATCAGCACAAACCAGGACAATACACCGCCTGCCACCATAATACCAGCAATGCGGGGACCTATAATATAACCTACACCAAGTAATTCGGGAGTTATTTCACCACTCAGGGTTGCGTTCGGTAAAGCTGAATTTTTTCCAAAAACATAAGAGGGAACATCTTTCCAAAAACCAAGAATAGACATGAGTAATTTATAAAGAAACGCGATGCCCACTCCATAGTAAACCTTTTGTGCCAGCTTACCACCTTTTTCTCCGGCTACCAACACGTCGGCACAGGCAGTCCCTTCGGGGTAGGGGAGTTTGCCGTGTTCTTTTACAATAAGCGAACGACGAAGGGGAATCATGAAAAGTACTCCTAAAATTCCGCCTGCAAGGGCTAATACAAAAATCTGGAAATAGTGGAAATAATCTTTTCCACCTGACAGAAATAGTAGTGCAGGTATGGTAAATACAACACCCGAAGCAACCGATTCGCCTGCCGAGCCAATGGTTTGTACAATATTGCTTTCAAGGATACTGGCCTTGCCCAGTTTTTTAAATACTGAAATGGCTAATACAGCAATGGGTATGGAAGCGCTTACCGTTAACCCGACTTTCAACCCTAAATAAACAGATGCTGCCCCGAATATGACACCAAAAATAGCGCCGAGGATAATCGACCGTAAGGTAAACTCAGGAATGAAATCGCTTGCTGAGATAAATGGTTTGAACTGTTTTTCTTCTTCCATGGGAATTGATTTTTATGGTACAAGGAGATACGAAAATAAAGATTTCCGTGAAATAAAAAAAGTTATATGAGAAAGCAGGTTTTTATCGCCCACATAAAATAATCTCTATATTTGACGGAATCAAAAACTACAAATCATGGCAGAAATTACTGTAAGAAAAGGTCATCCAAAAGCATTATGGGTTCTCTTTATGACTGAGATGTGGGAACGTTTTGGTTATTACCTGATGGTGGGTATTTTTTTCCTCTACCTGATAGATCCGCGTAAGCATGGGGGAAAAGGATTTGATGCTACGGTTGCTGCCGATATTGTAGGTTCTTACATTGCGCTCGTTTATCTTACTCCATTTATTGGGGGACTTATTGCTGACCGCTTTTTAGGTTATCGTAAAGCAATTATAATAGGTGGTTCCTTAATGGCCTGTGGGTATTTTGGTATGGCCTTCCAAAGCGATATCGCTATGTACGTATCGATGGGGTTAATTATCATTGGTAATGGTTTCTTTAAACCCAATATTAGTACACTCCTTGGGAACATATATAATGCAGAAGATCTGAAACCTAAGAAAGATGTGGCTTATAATATATTCTACATGGGTATTAATATAGGTGCGTTCTTCTGCAATTTTGTCGCCGCTTTGTTACGTAATAATTACGGATGGGGCTATGCTTTTGCCGCGGCTGGCGTTGGAATGTTAATAGGATTATGCATTTTTATTTCCATGATGAAGCATGTAAAAGATGGCGACGTGGTAAAACCCATTCAGAAAGAAGATATGCCTTTATCAAGAATCTTTTTGCTGGTTTTTGTACCTGCCATTATAACAGGCGCTATTGGATGGAACATGAGTAGCTGGATAGGACATCCCTTACTCCATACCGTAACAAATGATGCCTTCTTTTTTGCTTGTATTCCTATTGTATTTTTCTATGCCCGTCTTTATTTTACAGCCCATAAGGATGATAAAAAAGGACTTGGTGCTTTATTCTCATTTTTTATTGTCAGCATTGTTTTTTGGGTGATTTATAATCAGAACAGTACGGCCCTCACCATTTGGGCCGATCAATACACCAATCGCCACATGCCTGCGGCAGGAGTAAAATGGACCAAACCTGTTGGTATGTTGCAAACAGTTACTTCAGATTCCATGACAGTTGATAAGATAAATGACCGTTTTGTAGCTCAACTGGATAGTAAAGGAAATACAATTGAAGTGAAAGGTACAGACCCTTATCTGCAAAATCTTCCTAAATCAGAATGGCCTCAAAAAGGCGAAAAGGAAAACCTCATATCGCCGGAATTATACCAATCGGCTAACCCTATTTATATTGTAATTTTTACTCCCCTGGTAATTGGCTTGTTTGGCTTCTTAAAACGAAGAAAGATGGAGGTAAATACCCCATTCAAAATCAGCATGGGTATGATAATTGCAGGGCTTTCTTCCCTCACCATGTATTTTGCCGTGAAGAGCACCAATATTTATGTAGATAAAACCAGTATGAGCTGGTTGCTCACCACCTATGCCATATTTACTGTTGCAGAATTGCTTATTAGTCCTATCGGGTTGTCCATGGTATCTAAACTGGCTCCTGCACGCCTTACGGCTTTAATGATGGGTGCGTGGTTCCTGGTAAATTCTATGGCAGGAAAAATATCGGGGTTGATGGGAAGCCTTTGGGACAAGTTTGATGATAAAGGTAATTACTTCCTTATTTTATTTTTCTCAGCAATTTTCTCTGCTGTCATTATGCTTTTGATGGTTAAGTGGCTTGCCAGAGTGGTTAGAGAAATGACAGGAAGCAACTAGCGCTTATACTTCCCTGTCAAGCAAGGCTTCCGTTAGGTTAAGCAGGATGTCTTTTTCCGGCGCTTTAATAGAAGTAAGTGATTTTTTAAACCTGTTGTAATATATCTGCATTTGCTGATTAGCGTATTCTTCTACACCTAAATCTTCATATATTTTTTTCACTCGTTGCACTTTGTCTGTAGGAGAAAGTTTTGTATTTCCAATCAACAAATTAAGTTCGGTTTTCGTTTTTCTTTTAGCAAGTTCAATAGCTTTCAGCAGCAAAAATGTTTTTTTATCCTGTATAATATCGCCGCCTGTTTGTTTGCCTGTTTTGCCCGGTTTGCCAAACACATCCAACACATCGTCTTTTAATTGAAAAAGCATTCCGAGACTTTCACCTGCAACTTTCATCTTATTGCAATCGCTTTTAGAAGCCCCTGCAGTAATAGCGCCCATAGACATGGAAGCAGCAAATAATGCAGCCGTCTTCATGCTTATCATATTCAGGTAATCGTCTATACTCACCCGCGCTTTGGTTTCATACTCCATATCAAACTGCTGACCTTCGCATACTTTTAATGCAGCGTCATTAAACAATATAAAAATAGAAGGCAAATATTTCGGGGGTGTTTTGTTTAATTCCTGATAAGCTTTTATCAATAAGGCATCGCCGCTGAGCAGGGCTACATTGCTGTTCCATTTTACATGTACAGTTGGGTTTCCTCGCCGTAAGGGAGAATTATCTGTAATATCATCATGTATCAAGGTAAAGTTGTGGAACAGCTCAATGGCAATAGCAGCCGGGAGTGCATCTTTCACTTGTCCCTTAAACATTTTGCAGGTCAATAGTAACAATGATGGCCGCAAACTCTTTCCGCCAATAGATAACATGTATTGCATGGGCTCGTATAGCTCGCGGGGCTCCCGGGGAAGGCTTTTACAGAAAACGGTTATTTCTTTTTTTATCCGTTTCTGTATGGATAAAGGTATATTCACTGCCGCTTGCTTTATAATATAAACCGGGTATCATCGAGAATCCTCTTCAAGCCATCCTCAAGTGTTACAGGGTCTCTTGAAAGCAGTTTCCGCATACGGGTAATATCAGGTTTACGGCGGGTCATATCACCTTCAGGCAAGGGAGGTAAATTAAGAATCTCCGACTTGGAATGGGTTAGTTTCACAATCAGTTTCGCAATGTCGGCAATATGTATTTCCAGGTCGCCGCCGATGTTTACTACATCATTTACATAAAGGTTATTATTAAATGCGCTTACACAGGCATCTACGTTATCATCAATGTAGCAGAAGGTGCGGGTTTGCAATCCGTCGCCATATAATTCGATGGGTTCATTTTTTAGCGCACGCGCAATGAATTTTGAAATCACAAAATCTTTTGTTTGGCGTGGCCCATAGGTATTGAAGAATCGGAAAATGGTATACTCAAGTCCATATTCCTGCTGGAATGCTTTCAGGTACGATTCGCTTGCATTTTTCACGATAGCATATGGAAGGCGGGAGTTTAACGGTGTAGTTTCTTCATGTTGCGGGAAGTGAAAAGATTCTCCATATACTTCGGAAGATGATGAAAAGTAAACCCTTTTTACCCCACAGTTTTTAGCCAAAGAAAGCAGATGGTGAATACCGGAAAGATCATTCAGCACTTTTACCGGATTTTCAAGAGTACGGGTAACACCAACTAATGCAGCGTAATGAAATATATAATCGAACGACTGGGAATACATGATGCCCGCAACATCCCTCCATTCATTTACGTCGCACTTGATGAAGCGTACATTGCCATAAGGCGATTGAGGTACTTTATCAATACTTCCCGTAGCCAGATTATCAATAATAACCAATGAATTATTTTTATCCGCCGCTAATTTTTCTGCCAGCGAACTGCCGATAAACCCGGCACCACCGGTTACAAGAATTTTATTCATAATATTTTATATTAACTCGTTTTAATTTTTTTCCTGCGTTCTGCATATTTGGATACTAATATACTTACTTCGAACAATATAAACAGTGGAATTGATACAATTACCTGCGAGGCCACATCGGGCGGGGCAATAAGCGCTGCCACAACGAGTATGACAACAGCGGCGTGGCGCCTGTATTTCTTCAGGAAAGCGGGAGAAATGAGGCCAATATTGGTAAGAATATAGGATACCACCGGCAATTCAAAAATGACGCCTGACCAAAAGACCAGTGTTGTAACCATAGAGATATAAGAGCGCACATCAATATAGTTCTTCACGATTGTGCCACTCATTTGGAAACGGCTTAAAAAACTGACTGTCCAGGGTACGATGATGTAATAGCTGAAGCACACTCCCATAAGAAATAACAGGCTGCTAATAATAACAAAACCTCTTGCCGATTTCAATTCTTTATCTTTCAGGGCCGGTTTTATAAATCGCCATAATTCCCATAGTATGTAAGGGATTGTAAGTATCAACGCTGCCACAAAAGTCCCCCAAATACTCATCATAAGCTGGCCGGCCATCACCGTATTGATAAGGGTTATGTTCACCTGGTCCATACACAAATCACCACCCAGGTTCAGCATACGTGAAAGGTGGCAAAGTGCCCGGTAGGTAAGAAAGGAAGGCTTTGTGGGCCCGAAAAGGATAACATTGAAAACAAAATCGTTGAAGAAAAACATTACCCCGGTGATGACGCAAAGCACCAGTACCGACCGGATAATGTGCCACCTTAAAGCTTCCAGGTGGTCAAGAAATGACATATTGTTTTTTGTTCCGAAAAAACTCCTGATACGATCCAGCATAAGTAAAAATAAGATTTATGATGTAAGAATTATGATATTTGTTGCTTTCTCAAATCCTAAATCATATATTCCAAATCTTAAATCCTAATAATGGACAAAAGAACGAAAAAAAACCTTTCGGATGAAGCTATATTGCTAAGAATCCGTAAATATTGTGCCTTGCGTGAGCGAAGTACTAAAGAGGTTCGCAAGAAATTGACGGAAATAGGCGTACTGGAGGATAAAATCCCAGTGGTTATTCAAAAACTGCAGCATGAAGGCTTTTTAAATGAACAACGCTATGTATCAGCCTATGCAAGGGGTAAATTTCGTAATAAAAAGTGGGGAAAAAGGAAAATAGAGATGGAATTAAAAAAACAAGGCATAGGGGAGGATATGCTGGAAAAAGGACTCCTTGAAATTGAAAATGAAGATTATTTGCAGGCACTGGATAGATTGCTCCTAAAAAAATGGAAAGTGATACAGTCCAAACCTATTGGCGATACTTATATAACGGATGATATATTTTCACCTGCCGTGCAAAAGTTACTTAACTACGCCATTCAAAAGGGATTTGAATACGAAGTGGTAATGGAACGAATAAAGAAGATGCTGTAAGCTCTTACTTTTTATCAGGAAAATTCACTACCGGAGCTTTTGAAGCAGCTTCGTCCGATTCAAAATAAGCCCTTGATTGCATACCGAACATTCCTGCAAAAATATTTTGTGGGAAACGGCGTATGTAGGTATTAAATCCTTGTGCAACTTCGTTAAAACGACGTCTTTCGGTAGCAATACGGTTTTCGGTACCTTCCAATTGTGCCTGTAAGGCCAGGAAGTTTTGGTCGGCTTTTAAGTCAGGATATTGTTCTACTGAAACGAGCAGACGGGAGAGTGAAGAACTCACCTGGGATTGTGCTTGTTGAAATTGTTGCAAACTAGCTGCATCAAGGTGGCTTGGGTCTATAGTAACCTTGGTTGCATTGGCCCTTGCATTAATTACATCGGTAAGGGTTGATTTTTCAAAATTGGCATATCCCTGCACGGTATTTACCAAATTGGGTATCAAATCCATTCTGCGTTGATATTGGGTTTCTACCTGGTGCCATTGGGCTGTTACAGCCTCATCCTGGGTAACCATGTTGTTGTAAATCCCCTTTACCCATGAGAAAATAATTAGAATGAATACTACTACGGCTATTAAAACGATATATCCCTTTTTCATAATTTAGCTATTTGAATGCAAACGTACAAATTTTGGATATATAAACGATTATAAAGAGAAAAGCCCTTATAAGGTAATATAAGGGCCTGATAAATAATTAGATGCTATTTTTTAGAAATCAAGGGATGCACCCAGGGTTGCCTGGAATATACCAACTGACATTTTATAGTTATTGTCTACAGTTTGAGAATTGTAGGATGTATTAGTAACTCCTTTGAATGTTGCGTCAGAAGCTAAATAATCCACGCCCACCCCAATTCCGAGTATACCGGCAACCATAAATTTAATTTTAGCGCCGGCACAATAACCAAAATTATTCCCTGTTTTGAAAGAGTTCACTACCGAGTTATATGTACCGTTAGTAGTGCTATTTTCGGTAATGGTGGGATAATTGCTTGAAACAATACCCCCGAGTAATTTTGCTTCCAGTTTGATATTAGCTAATTTTATAGACAAATAAGGACCTACCAGATAGGAAGCTATCTTATCTCCGCCACTTACGCTAACAGTGGATGTTCCTCCGGAAGTATTGAATTTGCCTACATCGTATGAATTATTATTCACCCCATATTGGGCCATTACACCTATTAGAGGCAAGAATTTAAAGCCTGCAAAGGCATCGTAGCACGAGCCTATTTTTGCATAGCCACTCACAGTACCTCCCGAATTGTAGGTAGTTGAAGCGGAAGCACCATAATTGCTCGAAGGTATAGATAGTCCTCCGTCAATTCCGAAAGTAAACTGTGCTTTCACCGTGTAGGATATAAGCACAACCGATATTAATACAAGATACTTTTTCATGGTAATAGAGGGTTTAAAGTTTAACATTATTTACATTTTTGCTAACCAAAGCGAAGATATATCATATTTATGAGGACTGTCTTAATAACTCGTTAACAGTAAGCTTTTTATCGATGAAAGTTTAAAAACGCATGTTAGAATCGCTCAAAAATGCCTAACCCGAATAAAGCAAAGTCATATTTTACAGGGTCTTTTGCATCTAGTTTTCTCAGATTTTCAGTCAATTCATGCACAGCTTTCCAGTCATCCTGCTGCCGGGTTAATAAGCCTAATTTCCTGGCTACTCTGCCCGAATGTAGATCAAGCGGACAATATAAAAGCGCAGGTGAAATACTTTTCCATATTCCGAAATCAACCCCACACGTATCATTTCTTACCATCCAGCGTAAAAACATATTAATTCTTTTGGCAGAAGCATTTTTTTCGGCGTTGGCTATATGTTTGGCTGTCCGGGTATCCGGGCTTATTTCAAGGAAGACCTTGCGAAAATGTATAATGCCATCTTTTATATCTTTCTTGCTTTTAGCAGAAAAAACTTTTTCAAGTCCGCCATAATTACGGTATATGTTTTGCAACGATTGCAGGAAATAGGTAGTATCTGCATATTGGAATGTCCTATGGACAAATCCTTTGAAACGTTTCCAATCGTTTTCTTCCGCATTCATGATGAATTGATAGGGCGCATTGTCCATCAATTCCACAAGTCTACTTGCATTTCTTACAATAGTCGGTCGCTGCCCCCAGGATATGGTAGCGGTGAAGAATGCTGCAATTTCAATATCTTCTTTGCGGGTAAACCTATGCGGAATGGCTATAGGATCATCTTCGATAAAGGTAGGACGATTATATAATTCATATTTCTCGTCCAAAAAATCTTTCAGTTCTTTCAACTGCAACGTCATAGTTTAAAGCTAACGGTAAAGGTAGATCCTTCACCTTCTTTTGATGCAACCTTAATGTTTATATCATGAAAATCGGCAATGGTTTTTACCAGCGCCAACCCCAGCCCGTAGCTTTCTGTTTCAGAAGCATTAAACTTTTTGAACCGGTAGAAAATGGAATTGACATTTTCCGGTGCAATACCTTTACCTGTATCATGAATTTGAACCTGGTATTCATTTTTTAATTTTTCAGCCACTATCTCTATTTTGCCATTTTGCTTATTATATTTCACAGCATTATTTACCAGGTTAAAGAAGAGGGTAAATAACAACGAACGGTTAGCCGGCGCAAAAGTGAAATTGTCCTTTACGGCTAATTGTAGTTCAATATTTTTTTCGACTAGTTGTACTTCAATTTCAGAGTTCAACTCTTCCAGCAGTTCCCCTATATTAACCCTATCTTCTTTGGGGGGCTGGCTATTTTCTATTTGCGAAATAAGCAACAGGGCGCGTATTATTTGTTTTAACCGGCCCAGTGTTTTTTGCGATTCAATAATTTTTGTTTCCGCTTCTTCACTCAGGTTGCCTGCTTCCAGCATGTTTTCAAGGCGTGTCTGTAGAATAGACACAGGGGTTAGCAGCTCATGGGATACATTGGCTATAAATTCTTTTTCAATGTAGAATGTGTTACGGATTTTGCGCATCATGTTGCGGATGGTGCGGTCGAGGTATCGGAAATCGGTGGTGGTGGTTCTTACCAGCGAATAGTCAAACTTCTCCGGTGTTTTTATTCCTTTCAGTTTGGCTTCTATTTTTTGTAATGGACGCAATAAATACTGCAATACGGAGAAATCGACAAATACGGTAAGTAGAATAACACCTAATAATATATACTCGGAAACCGTGCTCAGGATGAGCTTTAAATCATGTACATACTGCAGGCTTTGCCCAATTTCAAGAAGGTAATTGGTGTTTTCATATTTAAAAGAATGCTTCAAAATGCGGGCTTCCACCGTATCGCCCTCAATATCTCTCCGGCCTGTTACAATGGTATCCGATATAGCTTTCTTTATAGGCTCTATGGATATATAATTTTCTTTAAAAATGGTATAATCCGCGTATGTGCTGTCCGATTCTGCCTGGATGAATTTATTGGTCCCCATTTTATTCATAATGTGGATAAACTCCGCTTCGCGCTTAGCTAACAGGTCATCCGTATGCTGGATGGCGGCTTTATATATAAGAGGTGGGACAAAAAGAACAAAAGCAACTACTATCAGTATACGCGATACTGCATTGATAAGGGTAAGCTTATAGTAGAGCTTCATGTAGGGTTAGTTTATATCAGGATAAATTGAGTCTGTAGCCTATACCCCGCACCGTTTCAATCCATTCAACGGGTGCATGAACGCTCAGTTTTTTGCGCAAATTTTTTATGTGAACATCTACATAGTTTGAATCATAATCCACTTCAAGGGCACTATCCCAAATATGTTCGGTAAGCTGTATGCGCGTTACAATGCGGTTTTTATTAATAATAAGATATTGCAAAATGTCGAATTCCTTTTTAGTGAGACTGATGGCTGTGTTATTGAAATGTACCAATCGGTTAATCAGGTCTATTTTGAATCCTCCTATTTCCACTGTGTTTTTTTTCAGGCCATGTTTCCGTCGTATAATGGCTTGCATGCGCGAAGAAAGCTCGAGCAGCGAGAATTGTTTTGCGAGGTAATCATCGGCGCCCAGGTCAAGCCCTTTAATTTTGTCATCTGTACTGCCACGAGCGGTCAGAATAATTATAGCGGCTTCCTGGCCTGCTTCTTTGGCTTCTTTTAATAATTGCAATCCCTCATAATCAGGCAGCCCTAGATCGAGCAATATAAAATCATAGGGATTTACAAATATCTTTTCCGAGGCTTCTTTCCCGTTCTGGGCTACTTCGCACACATATCCTTCCTTTTTCAA